>CABTXQ010000014.1 GCA_902488835.1 uncultured Ileibacterium sp. | reverse complement strand
AGTGTCATATATCGCAAGTCCGGCTGTGACCATCCCTCCCGGAGAATTTATATATATATTTATATCTGTCTCTGGATCTTCCGCTTCAAGGAATAGTAACTGAGCTACAACAAGACTCGCCGTACCATCATCTATCTCTCCATCAATAAATATAATTCTATCTTTAAGGAGACGAGAATATATATCATAGCTTCTTTCGCCCGCACCTGTCTGCTCAACGACATATGGAATTAAATTCATTTATACTATTTCTCCTTGTCCTCTTTAGATTCCTCTTTCTTTTCAACCGGCTCAACAAATAGAGCTTTGTCATACATCAGATTTATTGCTTTCTTAACCTCTGCATCTCCCTTGAAATAGTGTTCGCTTCCTTCGCCAAGCATTTTCTTGCACTGTTCAACAGTCTGCCCATACTGCTTTGCAAACTCTTCTATTTCTTTATCTATATCTTCTTTTGTTGCATTTATGTCTTCCTGTCTAATGATGTTCTGAATTATTATCCTTATTCCCACACGTTTTCTAGCATCTTCACGTGCCTCTTCTCTCAAATCATTAATTGTCTTTCCTAAATATCCTATGTACGTGTCAATGTCAATGCCCTGATAACTCAGTTGCTGCTTCATCTCATTGATAATTCTATCTGTTTCATCAGAGACCATAACCTTAGGAATATCAAATTCATTATTCTCCAGAACCTTTTCAAGAATCACATCCTTCATCATGATTTCGTTTCTTTCATCGATCTGTTTCTGTAATTTTTCAGCCAGATCCTTCTTATACTCATCAAGTGTTTCAAATTCACTCACATCCCCTGCAAGTTCATCATCAATTTCAGGAAGAACCTCCCTCTTAATCTCGTGAATTTTGGTCATGAATATAGCATCTTTACCTGCGAGATCCTTTGCACCATATTCCTTAGGGAATGCTACCTCTACTTTAACCTCTTCACCTGCATTCTTTCCAATAAGCTGATCTTCAAATCCTGGTATAAACTGTCCTGATCCGAGCTTTAGTTCAAAATTCTCTCCTGTGCCACCATCAAACTTTGTTCCATCAATAGATCCTTCAAAGTCAATTATTACAGTATCTCCATCTTCCGAAGCTCTGTCTTCAACAGATTCAAGCCTTGCTTGTTTCTTCTGCACATTCGAAAGCTCGTTATCTATCATCTCATCGGTAACCTTATCATTAATTTTCTCAACTTCAACACCGAGATAATCCTTTATCTCAATTTCAGGTAAAAGTTCGACCTTAATAGTAAGTACAACCGGTTCTCCCTCTTTAATCTCCGGTGTATCAACTCTTGGCTGATCAATAGGCTCAATCTCAAGTTCTGTCACAGATGCAGGGTAGTCTTTCTTAAGCAATTCATTCAATGCTTCATCATGAAAGATATCTTTTCCATAGTGACTTTCTATAATCTTTCTTGGAGCCTTACCCTTTCTGAATCCGTTAATATTAAATTGATCCTTTGTTCTTTTATATGCTTCGCTGACCGCTGAATCAAATTCTTCAGGGGAATACTCAATCGTAATCTTAGCTATGTTATTTTCCTTAGATACTAGTGTGCTTTTCATCAATACCTCCAAATTTTAAAATGTTCTTGTTAAATTACAGTTATAGCCTTAAATATCTTCACCAAAACCTCTTTGAAGTTTTGATTTTTCTTCCGGAATCAAATCATGTGCAAGTGCAAGTTCATAAGCAAACTTCCTGAAATCTTCTTTGTCTCCGTGATACCACTCTATCTCCATTTCATTAATCCTAATTCTTCCTCTTTCTCCGTCTATCCAGCCTATATCAAATGAGATTGCACTGAGTGAAGAACCTGTGTTGATCTTGACAAGTTGTCTATTGAATTGCATTTCAACTGTTTTAATAAGTGTATTATATCCAACAGAAGACTTGAGAAGATCATATACCACGCTGGATTCAAAAATCTCTATATTTGGTCTGTAAAAAAGTCTCTCGTCGTTAATTACTAAATTTACTTCTTCTCTTTCATGAAGCCCCGTATCCGGATTCACATGTGCATCCCACTTAACAGTCGCAGTCAGTCTATCATTCTCTTTTCGTAATCTATATGCTATTCCCAATTTTCTCAGATCCTGATTCGGCGTATCAAAATAAACTGCATGCATATCAATATCCCTGAAAGAATTTTCAGTAATATTTCTCTTAAGCTTCGTGTCTGCCATTATTATTCTAACATCCATTGGACCGGATAACCTATATTTAAATTCTGTCTCCATTAGTCTCCAACCTATTCAAATAGTAACTTTACAACTAATTAATTCTACTCGAATTGTAAAATTTTGTCAATTAATTCAATATACTTATTAATCATACGTGAAGGTCTATTCAAATTTAATAAGTTTAATATTTTTATCACTATTTTTTAAAAGATTCTCTGTCATTCTAAGAAAGTTTTCAGATAAATCGCTCGCGTAATATATATCCTTTAAATCATTCTTCTGAGCAAGCATGTTCTCTTCTGACAATATATTTTTTACATCCATTATTACCTCATATGAAGAGTTATAAAGCTTAAGGTCAGGGTAAATTCTATTTATATTTTCTTTAATTAAAGGATAATGCGTGCAACCAAGTATAAGGCTGTCAAAATCTCCACTCTTAACAAAGTCATCCATATAGTATTTGATTGTAAGATCCATTATCTTATTGTCTATAATTCCTTCTTCGATAAGTGGTACGAATGCTGGACAAGCAAGGCTTGCAGTTTTTATTTCACGATTATATTTTCTCAGAGTTTTTGTATATATATTGCTGCTGATTGTAGCCTTCGTTCCTATTATTCCCACATTCTTAGATGAATCTGATACAACTTTTCTAACGGTTGGTTCAATTACTCCAACTATAGGTATATCTGGAAATTCCTGTCTTAACATTTCAAGTGCCATTGATGTTGCAGTATTACAAGCTATAACTATCAACTTGACATTTTGACCTAAGAGATATTCAACGATCTGCTTTGAAAAAGTTCTAATCGTATCCGGAGACTTTGATCCATAAGGTGTTCTTGCCGTATCGCCAAAAAAAATTACTTTCTCATCTGGCAGAATCTCCTTTAAAGATGTGATGCTAGTTAAACCACCAAGTCCCGAATCGAAAAATCCTATCGGCCTGTTATCCATATAAAAGTTCTCCCTTTCGGATAAATTTACAATAATACAACTGCAATGATATAAAAAATTCCCCTGCAAGGCAAGGGATTACCTGGTGCGGATAGAGGGATTCGAACCCTCATGATTTGTGGTCACACGGACCTGAACCGTGCGCGTCTGCCAGTTCCGCCATATCCGCAAAATCATAGAGGCTGCATCAGATAAGCCATAAATGCAGCCCTAAATCATGTACATCTATCAACCTGCAATCAAAGTTCTATATTAATCTTCAATATCCATAAGCTTATCAAATTCGCTTACAGCAGTATTGAATTCTTCTTCATCTTCAACCTCAATGAGTTCAAAGGTCTCATCGTCATTGTCCTTATATCCGTATATATATACGTCATCAGTTCCGTCAAGTGGTGCAAGTGCGATATATTCCTTATCACCGACATCAAAAACTCCAATAACTTCAGCATCAACTGCAGTGTCATCGTCAAATTCAAGTGTTATTATATCCTGTTCATCCATTTCAGTAGTTTCAGGATTAATTTGATTCTTATCAGCCATTTATTAATCTCCTTTAAACAATCAATTAACAGTCGGCTTAATATACCATGAACATCATGTAATTACAAGTCAATACTGAAAAACTGAATAATATTTTCAGCGACATCTTTAGTTATATTATCGACCTCTATAAGCTCCTCGTAACTCGCTTTTTTTATCCCCTCTATGCTCTTAAAGTGTTCAAGAAGATTCCTTCTTCTCTTTGGTCCTACACCCTTTATCTCCTCTAGAACTGATTTTACCATCCTTTTTTTTCTTGTATTTCTTTGAAATGTTATTGCAAATCTGTGGACCTCTTCCTGGATCGTTCCTGCATAGTTATAGAGTATCTTCTCGTTTATAAGTGGTATTTCGCTTCCGTCTTCAAACACTATTGCCCTGGTTCTATGAGAGTCGTCTTTAGCGAGTCCGACCGTAGGAATTGAAATATTCATTGATTCCATGGTGTTTATTACCGCCCTAACCTGACCTATTCCTCCGTCTACAAATATAATGTCAGGGTATTTAATGAAACCTAAGTCACCTGATTTTGCTCTGTTCATTCGCCTTTTTATTGTCTCAGAAAGTGCTGCGTAGTCATCACCTGAAGAAAGCCTTATCTTGAACTTTCTATAATCTTTTTTTGCAGGTTTTAATCCATTATATACAACCATCGCACTTACAGTATCTACGCCGTTCATATTTGAAACATCATATGCTTCGACCCTGTAATCTCTCTCATCTTGTTCATCCAATATTCGTGGAACAGTTTTCCTTAATTCCGATGCTTTTTCAATCAATCTTGTAATGCTATCCCTTATCTTTAATCTTCTTTCCTCATTTCTTTTTGCTCTCTCATCAAGCGATGAGGTTAAATTGAGTGTGTCCTCTTTTGCCATTTCTACAAGCTTCTTCTTATTTCCCTTTATTGGAACAACGAGTCTTGTCTTATGCGTTCTTTCATATTTTAATTGGGAATTTTTCTTGTTGATGTTATCGAGAAAATCTGCGAGCAGTCCCTCTTCATCAGGATTGTTTTCAAGCAAAATTTCTTTTGGTAACTCGAGTTTATCTACATAATGCTGTTTTATAAATTCCGTTATGAGATTCCCTTGGTTATCAAAATCGGCATTCTCCATATAAAAAACTTCTCTATTGACAAGTTTTCCATCTCGAACATTGTACTGAATAACGGCATTGTTTATATTAGTCTTTGTCGGAATGAGTATGTCGGCATCCTCACTTCTTAAGTTTGATGCTCTTTGCATTTCTCTTATTGAATTAATCGCCCTCAAATAATCCCTAAATTCAGCAGCTTCCTCATAATTCAAATTTTCTGAAGCTTCGATCATTTTTTTTTCAATACTTTTTGTAATTGACACATCTTTTCCGTCAAGGAAATTTACTATTTCATCTATCATCTGCATATATTTCTTCTTGGAAATTTTATCTATACAGACTCCCTTGCACTTCCCTAAATGATAATAAAGACAAGGTCTTATGTTATTAGGGAAAATCTCCATACTGCATTTTTTTATCGGATACATATCCTCTATCAACTCAACTACCTTTTCTGCTGATCCGCTATCTGAATAAGGACCGTAATATTTATCTCCATTTCTTTTTGTTTCTCTCGTCCTAATTACACGTGGAAATGTATCAGATAATGTGACCGCAATATAAGGATAGGTTTTATCATCTTTCATAAGGATATTGTACTTAGGCATGTACTGTTTTATCAGATTACATTCGAGTAAGAGTGCCTCAAGCTCCGTTGCACAACTTATATATTCAAATTCCCTAATATTTGAAACCATCGCCTTGACCTTATAGTCCTTTTTTTTTGAGCTCGAAAAATAGGAGGATACCCTCCTCTTCAAATTGATAGCCTTACCGACATATATTATTTCGCCAAGGGAATCCTTATGCATATATACTCCAGGTGTTTCAGGAAGTTTTGAAATTTCATCTTTTATGTTAAATGCCATCAATACCTATTTCTATTTTTTCTGTTATCCTCTCTTGCGAGCTCTCTTCTCGCGATTTTTCTTGCCTTTTCCCTGCGCTTCATCTTATTCTTTCTAATCCGCCTTTTCTTTCTATTTTTTCTCTCAATTCTTAATAAAATAAGAAAACCTATCAATCCTACCACTACATATGTTGCCATATTTGAAATGTATATTTTTGAAGGGAAAAAGCCCTTGCTTATAGTTTTTTTGACAACAAGATCTACAGTACCTTGGAATTCATCCCCCACATACACATCATATTCTCCAACCTTAGTTCCTGACTTGATCGGAGCATTCAAATTCTTTCCAATATTCTTTTTGGTTACTATTAATGATTTACTTGCCTCCTTTGGAAGGTATACATAAGCTCTGTTTTTAGTATAAACGGGTACTAACGTTTTTTCTCCGTTTCTGATCCATACATATCCAGCTTTTTTCCCTTTTTCAACGGCAACAGTCTTATTGACTTTTATAAAGCCATATGATATCAGATTGTTTATTTCTTTAGATGCATTTTCCTTTTTTACGTTTGATATAACTGTAACAAGTTCAATATCTTTATTTGCTGCACTTAGCATATAAGATACATCATTCTCACCGCCATCATTGTAAATAATTCCGGCAAAAATACTGTAGCTCTTTTTTTTCGCCTTCGATGCGTCTTCTATTACCTCTTCTGAATTTTTTACAGGTACTGTTTCTCCTTTGTCCGTTTTTATTTTATACCCTTTTTTCCCTGCCATCTTTTTGATATAACTATTGTTCATTGCTGCTCTAGTCAACAATGCATAGTCTTCAACCGTCGTATATTGATTATCATCATAGTCTGCTGTAACGCTTGAGAAGTTTGTATTCTTAAGTTTCAATTCTTTTGCCTTATTATTCATACATGATATGAATTCTTCCTGGCTTCCTGAAGAATATTCAGCAAGCGAGAGTTCAGCAGCCGCAGACCCTGATATAATTACTGCATATAAAAGGTCTTTAACCTTTACCCCCTGCCCCTCTTTAAACATATCGTTTTCTCTTACATATTTGGCAGGAATCGTTACATAATTCTCCATTTCTTTCTTCTTATCGTGCATATTGTCTATTACGCATATTGCACACATAAGTCTTTCAGGCCCCGCAATAAACTGCTTTCTTTCAGGATTTTTTGTATAAACTCTCTCTCCTGTTGAAATAGATATAACTGCAAATGATTCAGCTGTAATTTCCGGCTGTTTCAAGTTTTTCTTATTTGACTTTGATCCATATATATTCTTACATGAGAAAAAAATGCAGGCAAGGATTATAATAATTGTCAAACCTGCATAAATATATTTATTATAAAATAATGAATCAAATTTTTTCTTTATGATTTCACCTACACTCTCTTGGCTTCAAATCTTTTCATATAATCGATGAGAGCATCAACACCATCCTCAGGCATTGCGTTATAAATGCTTGCTCTCATGCCGGACACGCTTCTATGACCGGAAAGATTTATCATATTCTCTTTTTTTGCACCCTCAATGAATTCCTTGTCAAGATCAGGATCTCCTGTAACGAATGTTACATTCATAAGCGACCTGTCTTCCTTTCTAACAGGTGCCTTAAAAATCTTGCTCTCATCAATGCATTTATAGAGCTTATCAGCTTTTCTTCTATTGATCTCCGAAATAGCCTTGATTCCGCCAATTTCTAGTAGATATTTGAACACCTCTCCTGCGATATATATCTGCCAACAAGGCGGTGTGTTATATATAGAGTTCTTAGATGCGTGAATTGAATAGTCTAGGTAAACAGGAGTGTTCTCTCGTGCTTTTCCTATAAGGTCCCGCCTTACTATAACCATAGTAAGACCGGCAGGCGCCACATTCTTCTGTGCTCCGGCAAATATCAGTCCAAAGCGACTCACATCAATCTCTTCAGATAGTATGCAAGAGGACATATCTGCAACAAGAATTTTGTCACCAACATCAGGATACTCATTATAGTGAGAACCATAAATTGTATTATTGTAACAAACATATACATAATCCACGTCTTCTCTTATATCATTAGGCTTTATCTTTGGAATGTATGAGAAATTTTCATCCTCAGATGAAGCTACCGCCTTAATATCACCGAATTTTCTTGCCTCATCAAAGGCTTTTTTTGCCCAGTTTCCAGTAATTATATAATCGGCCTTCTTTGACCCATTTAGTAAATTAAGAGGTATCATAGAGAATTGAAGAGTTCCTCCTCCCTGTAGGAAAAGAACCTCATAACTATCCGGAATATTCATGAGTTTTCTCAAATTGTTTTCCGCATCAGTAATTATCTTTTTAAATTCATTCGACCTATGACTCATTTCCATAACGGAAATTCCTGTTCCTTCATAGTTGAGCATCTCAGATCTTGCTTTTTCCAATACTTCAACAGGTAGCACTGATGGTCCCGCTGAAAAATTATATGCTCTTTTGTTCATTAGACTCACCTTTCTTTATCTCAATATGCTGTAATATTTTAATAAACTTCAGCCTTATTTTTTAAGTAGATCTCTAATTTCTGAAAGAAGCAATATCTCTTCTGAAGGTTTTTCTTGAACCGCTTCTTCCTCTTTTTTCTTCTTAAATTTGTTAAGCGTCTTAACTATTATAAAAATAACAAGCGAAATAAGGAGAAAGTTTATAATGCTTTGAATGAACATTCCGTACTTTATTACCGAATCTCCAATGGTAAACGATAATTTTTCAAAGCTTTTTCCACCCATAATCACACCTATTATAGGCATTATTATGTCATTAACAAGTGAATTAACTATTGCTGTAAAAGCAGCTCCCATAATTACAGCAACGGCAAGATCCATCACATTACCTCTTGAAATAAACTCTTTAAATTCTTTAATCATATTCTCCCCCATTCAATTTCTTTAGAAATATTGCTGTTTTTAGGTAAAATCATATTTATTCCACCTTTTATAGTATTTATTTCATTTATTGTTCTACCTTCTTCGAATTCCCCATCAAGAGTCCAGTGTGTACCCTCTTCAATTTCAACCCTTATCCTCTTAGCGCTCATAAAGTTGATGCAGTCTGACTTCATCGTTCCTTCCAATATTGCCTTAGTTACTTGGTGAAGTTCTATGATGTTTTTTGGACTTCTTACGAGGATGAGTTCCATCCTACCGTCATTCATATAAACATCTTCTGATTTTATTGTTACAATTCCGGCGACTGACTTTGAGTTACATATAGCGCCAAAAATATAATCATCTTCAAGAATTATCTCATCCTCAGTAGCTTCATCTACATATACCTTTGTATGAATTGGCTTAATATTTAGTACGTCTGTCGCTCCCTGAAGTATGTAAGCCGTATGCCCGAGAATATTCTTAAGTGTCTGCGGAACCTTGTAAGATATGCTTGTAAAAGCTCCAAAGGAAGCTACATATGAAAAATATCTGCCGTTGAATGTGCCTATATCAAGCGGATAGGGTGCACCTTCCTTAATATTAGCTGCAGCCTCTATAATATTCTTAGGAATGTTTACACTTGTGGCGAAGTCGTTTGTACTTCCGGACGGTATGTACCCGATATTACACTCTATCCCTGCAGAAAGGACTCCGTCAATTACCTCATTCAAGGTCCCGTCACCTCCAGCGCATGCAATAACATCCATGCCTCTTCCATATTCCATGGTAAAAAGCCTTCCATCTCCACTTTTAGCGGTAAGAAGTACGGTGGTTATATATCCGCCTTTCTCAAATTCCATAAGGATTTCCGTGAGATATTTTGAAGCAAGCATGGTCCCTGCTCTGGGATTCATTATAAAAAGTAATTTTTTTCTTTTTGGTTCCAATTCATTCGATTCATTCATCCTTATCAAGCCTTTTCTCTATTTTATTTATTATTTTATCAGGTAATGGTTCCCCGTTTTCCCCATCACTTTGTATCTTTTCAGCAACTAGTTTCATTATCTTGTCATCTGTCAACCTGTTTCTCTCCATAACAACATCCCATGCTTTATTGAACATCATTCCTATACAAAGCACCCACGCTATCAGGTAGAACCAAAGCATAATTCCAACTATATTTGAAAGCGATCCATATAATATATTCCTATTTAAGGATTTATTGATATAAAGTGAATATATCCAGGTTATCAGGAGTATTCCAAGGCTTGATACGATTGACCCCGGAAGAACACTTGCAAAAGGCACTTTAACACACTGGATAACGTAATAGTTTACAAGCACAACTATAAAGAAGGCACCAAATATGAGTGGCCATTTTAATGCCATAAGATGTCTTAGTGGTGCATATTTATATTTATGTGTAAACCCGGCAACAACTATATTGCTGTATATTACAATCACAATTGTTGCAGCTGCCGTCATTATAGTAAGTAGGGCTGTCGGAATGGCTGCAATTCTCTCACTCCAAAAGTTAAATTTATAAACACCATCCGTTAGTATATAACTGTTAAGTCTTGCAAGTGAAAATTCGAGTGTCGAAGCCGCCCAGAGTGCCAAAATAATCAGAACAACGTTACCAACTCCAGCAGATGAGGCGTTAAGTATGTTTGTAAGGAGTTCGCTCATCTTCGAATCCATATTCATCTGCAACCAAGCTTTAACAAACCCAAGCGATACATCAAAAAATCCGAGCACTTCGGAAAGTACCAATAAAGTAGGTACGCTTGCCATAAAAAAATAATATGCAATTTGAGCAGCAAACCCACTAAAATACTGATCGTCAAATTGCTTCCATATATGGATTAATATTCTTACAAGTTTATTGCCGATATTACGGATTTTCAAATTCTTATTTGCATTTCTCACAAATTAGTTCCTCAAGCCTATTAAGTGCCTTGCCACGATGACTGATAGAATTTTTTTCCTCCTGACTCATCTCCGCGAATGTAATATCATAACCATTTGGTATAAAAATTGGGTCATAGCCGAAGCCCTTATCACCACGCTCCTCTTCAGCAATCATTCCCTCGCATTCACCTCGTGCTGAAATTTTATCTCCGTTATCAAATATCATTGTTATGACGGAAATAAACCTAGCAGTTCTCTCATCTTTAGGAACTCCCTTTAATTCCTTAAGCATCTTATCCCTGTTATCCTGCATTGAACAGTGATCACCTGCATATCTCGCTGAATAGACACCCGGTCTTCCATTTAGTGCATCAACTTCAAGGCCACTGTCATCTGCGATTACCGGAATTCCTGCTATTTCAAATATTGCCATTGCTTTGATAAAAGAGTTTTCCTCAAGAGTTGATCCCGTTTCCTCTACTTCAAACTTCTCAATTCCAAATTCATCTCTTGAAATTGCTATTATTCCGAACTTAGATAAAACCTCTTTTATTTCTTCTATTTTACCGCTGTTTCTCGATGCTATAACGGCTTTTTCTATTTTCATTATATTATCCTTTCTATTATAGCATTCATCATATATCCCATACAAGATTTCATTCCTCAATGCCTGCAACCTTCATCATTATCGCACATTCAATCCTCTTTCTCTGAAGCTTGCAACCAAATTCATAAACCTTGTTGATATCCTGATTCGAATGGTAGTTATTTGCAGCACATCCTCCTGCACAATACAGTTTTGCAAAGCAATCCCTGCATTTATCTCTAGTATATATATTATTGTTCTCAAAAAATTTAGTGACCTTCGGCTCAGTAATGCCGTTATATACATCTCCTAGCTTAAAATCATCATCACCTACAAACTGATGACATGGATAAATATCTCCTGTCGGTGTTACAGCGAGGTACTCTGTCCCCACACCACATCCGGACACTCTTTTATAAATACATGGCCCGCCGTTAAGATTTATTGAATAATGATAAAAATTAAATGGTTTTCCCATCTTTTTTCTTTCAAGCATTTCTAATGCAAGTTTTTCATATTCACTGTATAGTTTCGGCAAGTCATCTTCATTTAGTGCATATGCTTCACTTTTATCACACACCACTGGTTCTATAGAGGTCTCATTAAATCCCATATCTGCCATATGAATTACATCATATGCGAAATCCTTGTTATATGCTGTATATGTACCCCTCATATAATACTGCTTGTCACTTCTGGCATTAACAAATTTCTTGAATTTTTCTATTACCTCTTCATATGAATCTCCGCCTTTTTTTATATGCCGCATTCTGTTGTGGATATCCTTGCGTCCATCCATGCTGAGAACAACATTACCCATCTCTTCATTTGAGAATTTTATTACATCATCATCTATCAGAAGTCCATTTGTGGTTAATGTAAAATTGAACTTTTTTTTGTATTTTTCCTCAAGACTCCTAGCATATTCAACGGTCTTCTTACAAACTTCCCAATTCAAAAGCGGTTCCCCTCCAAAGAGATCTACCTCAAGATTCTTCCTTCCTTCTGAATTCTTTATCAAGAAATCTATCGAAGCTTTTGCAGTCTCTAGCGACATAAGACCCGCCTTGTTATTGTATTCTCCCTTACCTGCAAAACAATATTCACAGTCCATATTGCATCCGTGAGCTACATGCAGACAAAGTGCCTTGAGTTTAGATTGTCTATTCTTAAGCTCTTTTGCAATTATCTCGTATGGGTCCTCTGAAAAAAGCATCCCCTCTTCTACCAGCTGATCGATATCACTAATCAGTTCTTCAATATCTTTAGATGAGATTCCTTCATTAGAGTATTTCTCAATCAATTCTTCTACTATCTCTTCTTTTTTCTTTGTTTCATACATGGAAATAACATCGTATGCAAGGTCATCAACCGAGTGAACGGAACCTGAATTTCCGTCGATTACTATGTTATATCCGTTCATTTTGTATTGGTGTATCATGTTGTCAATTTCCTTAATTCAAGCATATAAAAAGCGCTGCATTTATTGCAGCGCGTCCGAGTCTTAGTTATCTTTACACTGTTCACAGTTCTGATTGGCAACGCTGCACGATGTCTTGCTCGCTGATTGGCAAGATGTCTGGCACTCACCGCAACCGCCTTTATTCAATGTTTCTGATAAATTTCTCGTAGAAATTGTATTTATTCTCTTCATTTTTGTCCCTCCTAATAAACTGATTATTACATTAGCAAAATATACTTTAATTGTCAATCAACGTCTTTTGAAAACCTTTCAATTATCTTTATATCATAAGTAAAAACTGCTTCAGTCTTCATTCCTCTATTTACAACTCTAACCCTATCTGGCTTCTTATTCGGTCTTACTTCTATTTTTATTTCGGCAACCTCTCCTGCACTTATCTCTATATTCTCTTCCATCCCACCTTCAGGACAGATATCCCATTCATTCGTATTCTCGTTGTAAGATCTATGAATAAACCTGACTCTTCCCCTTGTAACATCAATGCGATATATGAGTTTCCCATATGCTATCGGTAAAAGGCATTCACTGTGTTTTTGACTGAGCTGACCTCTAAGGTTTACCACGCTATGTGCTTTTTTATACACAAGCCCACGGTACTCGTTCGAATTTGAACCATTTATTCCGTTGACAAAATAGACTCCACAACGCGCATGACTAAGTACATATTTAGCAGTTGATCCTATGCCGTTTATCATACCTGCACCTGTTGACCTTGTCATCAAAATAATATCAGGCTTAATTTCATTTGCATATTCTATTATTTTAGGTCCAGGTTTTCCGCCCATTGCACATTTATGAATTGTGTATCCATGGAGATCAACCGCAATGGAATCAAGCTTCGATTCCATTGCTTTAAGCTCTTCTTCACTACTGATCCTGGTAAGCGTATATTCAAAGCTGTCATGAACCATTATCAGGAAAAGCTCAAAGTTCTCAGGTGAAAATGATTTTTTAATCTGATCAAAGACCGAAAGACTTTTCATCGTACCGTCAATTGGCACCAAAATTTTTTTCATATCACACCCTGCTTTCTTCTGCTTTCATGATTATATAATTCAATTAGCTAAAAAGCAATTATTTGATGAACCTATTCTTAGTGAGCATAAAGTCAGCCAGTAAGAAATCGAGATACTTGTATTCCTCATCAAATACACAGATGATCTCATTCTCAACGCTTTTTGCATCCTTTTTATCTGAAAGTTTGATACCAAGGTTAGCTCCAAGTGCCGCCTGTTGGACTCCGTCTACTGCTACTATGTAATTGCAGCTCAGGTTTGCCTCTCTTGTTACAGGGAACGAGAACATCCTTATCTCATGATCTTCCGTATTCAATACGTATTCATCCTTCTTACTATCTGTATCGCAATACATGGTACCAGATATCTCACCATTTACTGCAACATTGTACCCGCCTTTTCCGTTTTCCCCGTTGGCAACGATAAATCCTATCTCATTGCTATCCTTATCATACATTATTATTGAAAGCGGTTCATATACGGTGCTCATCTGCCCATATTCCGTACCATCTGTATCTCTTACGATTGAGTCGCTGCTATCATAATGGTAGACCTTGTAAGCATCGAGAACTTTGGGTATTTCGTTTATACCATCCATGTATTCGTCGATATAAAATGCGATATTATCTACGAGTATGCTATTAACCATCTTTTGCCCTGAAAATAGTGCATAGCTATCTGCATTTACCTCTGTATTTTTAGTGTCTATGACATTTTCAAGTCTCCATTCCTCCCCTTCAGGTGGCTTGATTTTGTCGAGTATAAATCCGCTCTTCATAACTATGTTAGGACGATTTTTTTCAAGACCTATCGCAATATAATCCTTGAATGGCCCTGGGCCAAATATAACACAGTCTCCGTAGAACCAGGTATGCTCTCCTATCCAGCATTTGCCAATTGGTGTTTCCATATCCTTGAAGATCTCATAAATTTCATTTACTGTCAAATTGGTTCTGTTTTTGATATTCCTGAGCTGTCTTTGATCATCGCCCTTCTTTGCACCTGTTGTAACATAATAGATTGTAATAGAAAACACTATCATCAATCCTCCGATGATCTTCTTGCCTGTAAGCATATGAAGTAGCCCATAAAACCCTAGCAGTCCAAGAAAAAGCTTAAAGACCCAATCTCTTTTCATTTTCTCCTCCAATCGAAATAGTCACCGCGCGATTTGTCGGATTTATATCCTATTCTCTTAAGTCTATCATTAATTTCGCGGCATTTGGAATCAATATCTATATCTTTATTTATATTAACATCTTTTGCATATTTTTTTTCATAAATTCTGTAATTTATTTTCGCTTTCAATGGCGAAATGTTTGGCATAATAACATTTGCACCTGCCATTATACCTAACTCATATCCATGTTCACTAGATGTCTCAAGTGCTGTTGTTGCCGGGATAAGAACATTTGGGAACATTATTCTTAGAATACTTAAACATTTAAGTGTCATTACAACTGAACCGTCAGGTTCTTTTCCAAAAGGCGTATTCCGATTGTGAATAAATGGTCCTATACCAATCATATGTGGATTTATCTCATGTAAAAAGCAAAAGTCGTTCGCAATGTTGTAGCTTGTTTGAGCCGGCGTCCCGACCATGAAACCTGCCCCTATTTGATAGCCTATTTCCTTCAAATCATATAGGCATTTTACCCTATTGCTTAAGGTCTGATATTTTGGATGAAGCGATCTATAGTGTTCTTCTGTAGCAGTTTCGTGTCTAAGTAGGTATCTGTCTGCACCTGCATTATAAAAAGCTTCATATGATTTCCTTGATTTCTCTCCAAGGGAAAGAGTAACAGCACAATCCTTGTATTTATCCTTTATCTCTGATATCAATAAGCATATTGAACTGTCTTTAATCCTCTCATCCTCTCCACCTTGAATAACGAAGGTCCTAAGTCCTGCAAGATATCCTCTATCACAGCATTCCATTATCTCACTTTTGGACATTCTATACCTTATCAGACTTTCATTGCTATATCTTAGTCCACAATAATAGCAGTCTTTAACGCAGTAGTTGCTATACTCTATAAGGCCCCTTAGATAGACTGAATTATCAAAGTTTTCCTTAGATATACGCCTCGCTATTTCCCTTAGATAGTTTAGAGTTGACTCATTATTATCATCAAGCAAAAGAACAAAATCTTCTTTAGAGAGGATTCTGTTCTTTGCAAGTTCATCTATTAATTCAATTCTATCCTTATTAGTCTGTTGTGTAGTTATCAAAATATCCCTGAATGTAGACAATAGGTGTCCCTTTGTCTCCTGATCCACTGGTCAAATCGCATAAAGAACCTATAAGGTCGGTAAGTCTTCTTGGAGTAGTCCCTTCAGATGCCATATTACCTACAAGGTTATCGTCTTTTGATTTTATTCTTTTTGAAATTGCATCTCTTAGTTCTTCTCCGGTAAGATCCTTGTAATCATTATCCGCAAGGTATTTAAGTTTAAGTTCATTTGGAGTTCCATCAAGACCTTTAGTATATGCAGGTGAAACGACAGGATCAGCAAGCTCCCATATCTTTCCAACCGGATCTTTGAATGCTCCATCTCCATAAACCATGCATTCTACATGCTTATTACATCTTTTTAGAATTTCTGATTGAACTTTTTCTACAACATCCATGCATTCCTTTGGGAAAAGCTTAATCGTAGTCTCAGTTGCCTTATTAGAACCAAGCAGCCCGTATTTATCATTATATCCGCTACCATCTATAGAATGATTCAATATATCATCCATGCCTATTACGTTTGCCCCAAGCGATTTCAGGATCCTTTTAGTCCTTTTCCTTGAATGAATATCTGCTGTAAGAACATCTTTTGTGTAATCGATAATTGCCTTAGGATTATTTGCAAAAATTACCTCAACCTCGGCACCTTCTTCTTCGATGATATCGCTATAGTATTTTACATAATCTACATCTGTAAATGGATGTCTATTCTCTCCAAAAAGCTCCCTATACTTACTTAGAGATAGCACATCAGTATAAGGATCAATGCCTGCTTCATCCATTTGATCAAGTGTAATAAGCCCATTTCCAACTTCATCGCTCGGATAGCTAAGCATTAAAACAATTTTCTTAGCTCCTCTTGCAATTCCCCTCAAACATACTGCAAATCTATTTCTTGAAAGAATAGGAAAAATTACACCGATGGTGTTCCCACCAAGTTTCTCTTTGATATCTTTTGCTATTGCATCAATATTGGCATAATTCCCTTGAGCCCTTGCGACAACTGACTCTGTTACACAAATTATATCTCTATCTCTGATTTCAAAACCGTCTTCCCCTTGAGATGCATTTAGAACACTCTCTACAATAATATTTGCGATATCGTCACCCTCTCTTATAATCGGTGCTCTTACCCCTCTTGAAACAGTACCTATTAGACGTTCGCCGATTTTATTTTCCATCCTATACTCCTTTTTCAGTGTTATATATTACGGCTAATATTATCACGTGCATTTTTTTAATACAACTTTATATAAATTAAATTTCTACTTCATTTCCTCGCAAGTTTAACATAAGCATACGTTGTCCGAATATTTAAGCTGTTTTATTTAATATTATTCGTATTTTTAAAATTATTTATAAGTGTACCCTTAAAAATTTTTATTAAATTATATTTTTTATTTTCTCACCTTTGACATCCCAAAGTGTGCATGTTATCATCTCATGAATGATTAATTGGAGGGTTTATGTTGAGCAATCTGATTTATTTTAATAAAGATAAGTATTCATATCCTGATACATCAAAGATTCAGGAACAATTGTTTTCTATTTCGAAATTATCGACAGATGAAAATAATAAATATGTTGTATTTCCCGGTTTTTGCGACGTACATGTCCATCTAAGAGAACCGGGTTTTTCTTATAAAGAGAAAATTTCAACAGGAACACTTGCAGCTGCACGCGGAGGTTATACGGCAGTTTGTGCAATGCCTAACCTTAATCCGGTACCTGACAGCCTTACACACTTAAAAGAAGAGATTGAAATAATCAAGAAAGATGCCTTTATCCATGTATATCCTTACGGTGCAATAACTGTTGGGCAGCGTGGATATGAGCTTTCTGATTTTTCAGGTATGGCTGATCACGTAATAGCATTTTCTGATGACGGACACGGTGTGCAAACGGATGCCCTAATGAAAGAAGCTATGATTCTGGCAAAATCCTTAGGAAAAATAATCGTAGCCCACTGTGAAGTAAATGAACTTCTAAACTCCGGATATATTCATGATGGAGAATATGCCAAGATTCATGGTCATGCTGGCATTTGTAGCGAAAGTGAATGGAGACAGGTTGAGAGAGATATAAACCTGGCATATGAAACAGGTGCTTCATACCATGTCTGCCACATTTCGACAAAAGAAAGTGTAAAAATAATAAGAGATGCAAAAAAATCCGGTGTTGATGTGACTTGTGAAACAGCACCACACTACCTCATCTTTACAGATGAAAATCTTAGAGAAGATGGACGATGGAAGATGAATCCTCCTATAAGGAGTTTTCAAGATAAATATGCACTTATAGATGGAATTATAGACGGAACAATTGACTGCATCGCAACTGATCATGCACCTCACTCTATTAAAGAGAAATCTCAAGGGCTTAAAAAGAGTGCTTTCGGTATATCAGGTATCGAAACAGCATTTCCCGTTTTATACACAAAACTTGTTAAGGAAGGAATCATATCGCTTGATCGACTGATTGAACTTATTGCGGACGGGCCGAGAAAGCGTTTCGATATCCCTCTTGGAAATGACTATACAGTATGGAACCTTAATTCCAAGTATTTAATAAATCCTGATGATTTCATTTCTAACGGACGCTCAACGCCTTTTGAAGGAATGGAAGTGTATGGAAAATGCCTTATGACTGTTTGCTGCGGTAAAGTAGTATACAAAATATAATTTAATTATATATTTCATAATATGGAGGAAAAAATGGGAAAAAGGAATGATATTAAGAAAATATTGATCATCGGATCCGGTCCGATTGTCATCGGGCAGGCAGCAGAATTTGATTACGCAGGTACACAGGCTTGTCTTTCTTTAAAAGAAGAAGGATATCAGGTTATTCTATGTAACTCCAATCCTGCAACTATAATGACAGACACTTCAATTGCAGATAAGGTATACATGGAACCCTTAACTCTTGAATATATTGCAAAAATACTGAGATATGAAAGACCTGACGCTATTCTTCCCGGAATAGGAGGTCAGACCGGACTCAATCTAGCTATGCAACTTGAAAAAAAAGGCGTGTTAAAAGAATGTAGTGTTGAACTTATAGGTACTCCAATAAGTAGCATTGAACGTGCTGAAGATAGAGAGCAATTCAAAGAAATGTGTCAATCAATAGGAGAGCCTGTAATACCTTCAGAGATAACATACTCACTAAAAGAAGCAGAAGATGCAGCAGAGAGAATTGGATATCCTGTGGTTCTCCGTCCGGCATTTACGCTCGGAGGAACCGGAGGTGGTTTTGCAAACAATGTGTCGGAACTTAGAGAAATTGGAATTAAGGCATTCCGTCTATCACCTGTTCACGAAGTGCTTGTTGAAAAGAGCGTAAAAGGTTGCAAGGAAATTGAATTTGAAGTCATGAGAGACTCAAATGATAAAGCTATTACAATTTGTGGGATGGAGAACCTCGATCCTGTCGGAGTCCACACTGGAGATTCCATAGTTGTAGCTCCAATCCTTTCCCTTACAGAAGATGAATATAATATGCTTAACGATAGTGCTATAAAACTTATAAGAGAACTCAAAATTGAAGGCGGTTGTAATGTTCAGTTTGCCCTTGATTCAAGTTCAGGTAAGTATTATCTCATAGAAGTTAATCCGAGGGTTTCACGTTCTTCTGCTCTTGCATCAAAAGCGAGTGGTTATCCTATTGCAAGGGTGACAGCAAAAATTGCTGTTGGAATGGCACTTGAAGAAATCAATATAGCAGGAGGTACAGCAGCGACTGAGCCTTCTCTTGAATACATAGTTTCCAAGTTCCCTAGATTTGCCTTTGATAAATTCCCCGGTGCTGCAAACACTTTAGGAACGCAGATGAAAGCTACAGGTGAAGTCATGGGAATCGGTTCAACTCTTGAAGAATCAATGCTGAAGTCTATCCGTTCACTTGAAATTGGGATTTCTCACATTCATATGGATAAGTTTGATAATCTTTCAGTAGAAGAGCTTCTAAGCTACATAACCGTATTTAGAGATGATAACATCTATGCAATAGCTGAACTGCTTAGACGCCAAGAATCTATAGAAAAAATTCACGATATTACTGCTATTACTGAAGTATTTCTTAAGGCTATAAGGAACATAACTGATTTAGAGAAGGAGCTTCTTAATTACAAAGATAATTTAGATGTTCTTAAGAAAGCAAAGTCTATAGGATTTTCAGACAATTATATCGCTAAGCTTTGGGGTGTTGATGAGATTTTTGTTTATAATATGAGAATAAAGAATAATCTCATACCTTCATTCAAGGTAATTGATACCTTGCACACAGGCACATACATCCCTTATCTTTACTCTACCTATGCGGATGATGACGAATCCATAATAACGGATAACAAAAAGATTATTGTACTTGGTGCAGGACCTATAAGAATCGGACAAGGCGTTGAATTCGACTATTCAACTGTACATGCTGTTCAAACAATAAAGCGAAGAGGATATGAAGCTATTATTATAAACAATAATCCTGAGACAGTTTCTACAGATTATACTACTGCAGATAAGCTTTATTTCGAGCCTTTAACTGTTGAGGACGTTATGGCAGTAATTAATATTGAAAAACCTATAGGTGTTATTGCAACACTAGGCGGTCAAACTGCGATAAATCTAGCTCATCCCCTTATGGAACGCGGTGTAAAAATTATTGGAACAGACTGCGACGCCATAGATAGAGCTGAAGACAGAGATACATTTGAAAAAGTACTTGAAAAACTCAATATTCCTAAGCCTGAAGGAAGGGCTGTAACAAATATTAAAGAAGGTATCGAAACAGCTAACAATATAGGATATCCTGTTCTAGTTCGTCCTTCATTTGTTCTCGGAGGAAGGGCTATGGAGATTGTAGGAGATGAAAAAGAATTAAAGCACTATCTAAAAACTGCTGTAGATATCGGAAATGACAAACCGGTTCTCGTTGACAAATATGTTCAGGGAACCGAGGTTGAAGTAGATGCAATATGCGACGGAATTGACGTATTTGTACCTGGAATAATGGGGCTTGTCGAAAGAACCGGGGTGCATTCAGGAGATTCAATAAGCGTCTACCCTACAAATGCAATATCAGATAAGACAAAAGGGAAAATACTCCAATACACCAAGCAGCTTGGGCTAGGCATAGGCATAATAGGCCTATATAATATTCAGTTTATAGTAGATCAAAACCAAAATATATATATTATTGAAGTAAATCCACGCTCTTCAAGAACAGTTCCTTTCCTTTCTAAAGCGACAGGGTATTCATTGGCGGACATTGCAACTGATGTAATACTCGGGTTAAGCCTTAAGGAACAGGGAATCTTCGAGCTTTATCCTGAAGAAAAGAAAAAATTCTATGTCAAGGTACCGGTCTTTTCATTTAACAAGATAAAAGGACTTGATGCATATCTTTCTCCTGAGATGAAATCAACAGGAGAAGCCATAGGATATGATAAGACAATAAATCGTGCGCTTTATAAAGCACTTCAGGCTTCAGGAACAAAACTTCAGAACTATGGAACAGTTTTCGTAACAGTTGCTGATGATGATAAGGAAGAAGCTCTCCCTCTCATAAGGAGATTTTACAACCTTGGATTTAACATTGAAGCGACAAGAGGTACTGCGAAATTTCTAAAGGATCATGGAATTCGTACAAGGTCATTAAAGAAAATAAGTCAAGACAAGGACCAGATCCCAGATGCACTAAGGCAGGGTCATATAGCATATGTAATAAACACACGTGATATTATTGAAGGAAAAGCAGTAAGCGACGGTCAGCTAATAAGGCAGATAGCCGCAGAAAATAATGTTACACTCTTCACTTCTCTTGATACCGTCAAGGTTCTATTGAACGTACTTGAAGAAATGACTTTGACAATTTCTACAATTGATGCAATATAAGATATGAAAAAAGTAATATTAAAAATAAAAGAGAATAAGGAAATAGCAGATAGGATTTATAAGATGATCCTATCCGGCGATACATCAGAAATAAAAAATCCCGGTCAGTTTATTGATCTAAAGCTTCCAGATTTTTATCTCAGGCGTCCTATTTCGGTTAGCGATTATGATGAAGAGAAGGTTACCATAATATATAAGGTACTTGGGAGGGGAACGGAGCTTATGACATCCCTCCCCTATGACTATGAACTTGATGTACTGACCGGGTTAGGTAATGGTTTTGATATTTCAAAGTCAAAAGAGCATCCTCTTCTCATAGGAGGCGGTGTAGGTATTCCGCCACTTTATAAGCTTGCCAAAGTTCTTGCTTTGCTTGGTAAGGAAGTTAAAGTTGCACTTGGTTTTAACTCCGCTAAGGATTCTTTTTACATAGATGAGTTCAAAGATTTAGGTTGCTTGGTTTCTATCGCTTCCACTGATGGTTCTATAGGTGTCAAGGGGGTCGTCACAGATGCTGCCCGCTCACTTATGCCTTCATCTAATATTTTTACCTGTGGCCCAATGCCGATGCTAAGATCTGTATATAATCTCTCAATGGAAGAGAACATCCCTGCAGAATTTAGTTTTGAAGAGCGAATGGGATGCGGGTTCGGTGCCTGTATGGGTTGTTCAGTTGAAGTAAATGAAATTGATAAAGATGGATCACCAACCGGTAATATCATATCTAAACGCATATGTAAAGATGGACCGGTACTTTCCAAGGAGGAGATAAGATGGGATTAATATCCACTAACAAAAGGCTAAATGTCAAACTTTGTGGAATAGAAATTGATAACCCTGTAATTCCCGCTTCCGGAACTTTCGGATACGGATATGAATTTGCTGAGATTTACGATATAAACTGTCTTGGCTCAATATCAATAAAGGGAACTACCTTAAATCCCAGATATGGAAATCCGCTTCCAAGAATAGCAGAATCTGCTTCAGGTATTCTAAATTCTGTAGGTCTCGAGAATCCAGGAATAGAGAAGGTTTTGAAATATGAACTTCCAAGGCTTAGAGAGGTTTTTTATAAACCGGTAATGGCTAATGTCAGTGGTTTTTCAATTGAAGAATATGTTAAGATATGCGAACATCTTAATAATGAGGATAATATAGGATGGATTGAACTCAATATAAGCTGTCCAAATGTCCACGGCGGCGGTATGAGTTTCGGTACTGATACCAGTTCAGCAGAGAAAGTAACAAAAGCAGTTAGAAATGTCACTGATAAACCTCTAATTGTAAAACTTTCACCCAATGTAACCAGTATATCTGATATTGCAAGAGCATGTGAATTTGCTGGTGCTAATGGCATTAGTCTTATAAACACTTTGATGGGAATGAGAATTGATCTAAATTCAAGACATCCTGTCCTTGCAAATAGGACAGGTGGTATTTCCGGTCCTGCAATCTTTCCACTTGCCTTGAGAATGGTATATGATGTATATGAGGCAGTTAAGATTCCTATAGTTGGAATGGGTGGAATATCAAGCGCAAAAGATGTAATAGAAATGATGCTTGCCGGGGCGACTGCAGTTCAAGTCGGTGCTGCAAATCTTATTAATCCTTTTGCATGTAAGGAGATTATTGAAGACCTTCCGTCTGCAATGGATGATTTAAATATTGATGACATAAATGAAATAATTGGAGGTGCTCATGGGTAGAGATGTAATAATCGCTTGCGACTTTCATGATAAATCTGAGGTCATGGACTTCCTTTCACTTTTCAAAGATAATAAGCCATATGTTAAGATAGGAATGGAGCTTTTTTATTCTGAGGGTCCTGAAATTGTAAGGCTTTTAAAATCAAATGGTCACAAAGTTTTTCTTGATCTAAAACTACATGATATTCCAAATACTGTAAAGAAATCGATTAAAGTACTCACTTCATTAGGTGTAGATATGCTAAATGTACATGCTCAAGGAGGCATTACCATGATGAAAGAAGCGTCTAATGGAGTTGACGAGGGCTGTAAAGAATCTGGAGTAATTAAACCTAAGCTAATTGCAGTTACACAGCTAACATCAATAGACCAAAAAACGATGTCAGAGGAACTTCTTATCGATAGGGATCTTAAAGATGTGGTCCTTTCATACAGCAAAAATGTCCAGAAAGCAGGTCTCGACGGTGTTGTGTGTTCTGCCTATGAAGCAAGTATGATCCACGATTATGTCTCTCCTGATTTCGTAACCGTTACTCCGGGTATAAGGCTTAATGGTGATGACCAAATGGATCAAAAGCGAGTTGCAACACCAGCTAATGCTAAGGAGCTTACATCTGATTTCATAGTTGTAGGAAGATCTATTACTGCTTCAAAGGATCCGGTTAAAGCTTATGAAAGATGTATTGAGGATTTTATTAAATAATCCATTTAAAGCGTTTGAGGTGAATTCATGCAAATAAATAAAATAAATCATATTGATATGCTAAGCGATGAAGAAATAAGCAATATAATTTCAAGTGATCTTCTTTCAATCAAGGCTGTTTTCTTAAGACCAGATGAGCCATTTACATGGGCAAGTGGAATACTTAGTCCTATCTACTGTGATAACAGGCTTACTCTTACGTCTAAAGATATAAGATGTGATGTTGAAAATGGACTTGCAACACTGGTGAAGAAGCATTTCCCTGAAGCGGAAGTGCTGATGGGTACAGCAACTGCAGGCATTGCTCATGCTGCCATAACAGCACATATTCTAGATCTTCCAATGGGTTATGTAAGAAGCTCTCAAAAGGATCACGGAAGGAAGAATTTAATTGAAGGAAGAATATATCCTGGTCAAAAAGTTGTTGTCGTAGAAGACCTTATTTCAACTGGTAAAAGCTCAATTTCAACAGTTCTGGCATTAAGGGATGCTGGTGCAGATGTCATTGGTATTGCATCAATTTTTACCTATGATATGGAGAAAAGCAAAAATATGTTAAATGAAAACAGTATAAAGAATTTTTCCTTAACAAATTTTGATTCAGTAATTGAAACAGCAGCTCGTGAGAACTATATTAGTCAGGAATCAATAAAACCACTTTTGGCATTTAGAGATAATCCGGACGATGAATCCTGGTATAAAAATCTATAATAGACAACGAAAGGCAAAAGGCATGAGAAGCTTAATAGACATAATGGATCTTGATACGGAAGAAATAGATGCACTCATAAAAACTGCACTCTCTATTTCCAATAATCCCTCGAAATATAGCGAAATTTGTAGTGGAAAGACGCTTGCTAACCTTTTCTTCGAGCCGTCAACCAGGACGAGGATGAGTATAGAGTCAGCCATGTACTCTCTTGGAGGAAATGTCATCACAATGAATGATGATTCAACCTCTTCAACTGCGAAGGGGGAATCTTTACAAGATACCATAAAAGTCGTAAGCTCATACGTTGATATTATTGCGATAAGACATCCTAACGAAGGTGCTGCTATTGTAGCTTCTATTAATTCGGCTGTTCCTGTTATCAATGCTGGCGACGGTGGCCACTCCCACCCAACGCAAACTCTTGCAGACCTCCTTACGATCTATCGAGAAAAGAAAAGATTAAATAAGCTTACAATTGGATTTTGTGGAGATCTAAAATATGGTAGGACCGTTCACTCTCTTATAAATGCAATTACCAGGTATGATGGTATTAATATATATCTCATCTCCCCTGAAGAACTTAGACTCCCAAAATATGTATTGGAATCTATCATTAATTCAGATTCTAATTATATTGAGACATCATCACTTGAAAC
This sequence comes from uncultured Ileibacterium sp., assembly GCA_902488835.1. Lineage (GTDB taxonomy): Bacteria > Bacillota > Clostridia > Peptostreptococcales > Anaerovoracaceae > Alterileibacterium. The sequence goes on along the minus strand of CABTXQ010000014.1, from coordinate 1,653 downwards.
TGCTATGCCTAATCTTGATATCTTATATATGACGAGAATCCAAAAAGAGCGATTTAAAGATCTATCTGCTTATGAACGACTTAAGGACTCATACATATTAAATAGTGATAATTTAATTAATGCAAAAAAAGATATGTCTATAATGCATCCACTTCCAAGGATAAACGAAATCTCAAAGGAGATAGATGATGACCCTCGTGCCTGTTATTTCAAGCAGGTTGCAAATGGAAAGCTTATGAGAATGGCACTTATATTGAAGTTATTAGAAGAAAAAGAAATAGGTATAAAAAAAGATAATCTTGATTTTACAAACGTGATTAAGGATCCATCTTTCACCTGCAAAAATCCACGCTGCATAACTCATTATGAACGTGGACTTAATCAAGTTTATAAAATTATTGATGGGAAAAAGCAATGCATTTACTGTGAATGCATGGAATAAATACAAAGCTATAAGCCTGATTCATCTTCTATTTTCTGACTTATCTCTCTACATGTTTCGGAAGGTTCATGATTATAAATTCCAAAGGCTTCACCATAAAGCCATTTAACATTACTCTCAAGTGTTGTCGGAACAGCATACCATAAACCGTCATAGAGGATGCCTCCGTAATAATCATTTGGCCATGATACGCCTCCCTTTGACTTTGATCTCCCAATACGAATTGCTAAGCTTGCCATATTCCCATTTGACATATTAGTTCTTATCATAGGAAATACTTCTTTTGATGCTTTTTTTAGTGCAAATGGATTCTTAATTCCCTTCGTAATTACCGCCTGAATAACTTTCTTATATCTCTCTCCTCTCGATACATCTCCTCCGGAATTTTTTCTTATCCTGCAATATGTTGCAGCCTGTACGCCTGTAAGTGTCTGATTACCGGGACTCGTTAATGGTGTGAAGTCAGTTCCGACATTTCTCGCCGTCTCATACCCATAATCATTTACATCTGAAATCTCATCTTCTTTTACATCTATTTCAATTCCACCTAGGGCATCTATCATTTTGCTTACGGCTTCCCAGTTGAATAACATATATTCCCTAACATTAAGATCAAGATTGCGATTAACCATTGAAACCGTGTTCATAGCACCATCATATGCATGTGCGTGTGTAGCTTTTGAAAGAACATATTCGTCTCCTCCGTAGCCTTTCATATATAAATATGAATCTCTCATCAATGAAATAAGCTTCATATCTCCATTTTTCTTGTTAATGCTTAATATTACAATGGCATCTGTTCTGCTTCCATCATACCCTTCTGATTCTCTTGCGTCTGATCCGAGAATTAATATATTCCTATATTGTTTAAGATCTCTAAATGCAGTACTGTCAATACCGTAATCCCTATTTCCTATATCACGTCTCTCAAATTTGCTTGTAAGTGAAAAAAAGAATGTTATCACTAAAATTACAATTAACAAAAGAGCGGCAACAATTCGTTTAATATAGCTTTTTTTCTTCTTCTCACGTTTATTTGAATGTTTTTTTTCGCGCTTCTTTTCTGCTAAATCATATCGCTCTCTTTCAACATCACTACGTCTTTTCTCTTTAATATAGTTTTTTTCAGCATAATCATAGTCACTGCTTGAGTGAGCTCTTAAATATTCCCTATATTGTTCTTCCTTTGACATTTCATCAATTTTTTTGTT
>CABTXQ010000013.1 GCA_902488835.1 uncultured Ileibacterium sp. | reverse complement strand
CCGTATTTCTTTCTTTCCTTCATACGAGGGTCCCTAGTAAGGAATCCTGCAGCCTTTAGAGCTGGACGATAATCTTCCTTATTTGCTGCGACCAACGCTCTGGAAATCCCATGGCGAAGTGCACCTGCCTGGCCTGTAAATCCACCGCCATTAACCTTTGCAATCACATCATATTTACCCTGTGCCGATGCAATTTCAAAAGGTCTCATAACTTCACGCTTAACAATTTCATTGCCCTTGCCAAAGTATTCATCAAGGTCTTTACCATTGATTGTTACAACTCCTGTTCCAGGGAGGAGCCTAACTCTTGCGACCGAAGACTTTCTTCTGCCTGTTGCCTGATACTGTAATTTAGCCATTTATCTTCTCCTCCTTCCTAAAATGTCCATTCCTGTGGATTCTGAGCTGCATGTGGATGATCCGGACCTGCATATACTTTAAGTTTCTTGTACATCTGTCTTCCAAGTTTACCTTTAGGCATCATTCCCTTTACAGCATGGCGAATGATTTCCTCAGGCTTTTTTGCACGCATCTCACCGAGAGTGATTTCTTTGAGACCACCTGGAAATCCGCTATAGCTCTTATAAATCTTTTTACTTTCTTTCTTACCGGTAACGTGAACCTTCTCTGCATTGATAACAATTACGTAATCGCCGCAGTCGACATGAGGTGTGTAAGTCGGTTTTTTCTTACCTCTTAGAATTGAAGCCGTTTCAGAAGCCAGTTTTCCAAGCGTTTTTCCATCTGCATCGATAACATACCAATTATGCTCGACTTCTTTAGGCTTTGCAATATACGATTTCATAATAACTCCCTTCTACCTACTTGAATCCATATGGATTTGTTTCGGCATAGTTTACTGGGTTGGAAATTTCCAACTTTTTCAACTTACTATAACAATAGTTTCGGAACCCGGATTACCCTGTCCCGAGTGCCTGTGCAAAAAACAATGCGACAAGCTAAATGATTATATTATGTGAAATAAATAAAGTCAAGGAAGAATCTTTATTATGCAGTCAATAGAGTGTATACTGTAGAGGCTAATATTATGAAAGGTTAAATAAGGTATATCTACAATAATGAAAGAAAACAGCTTGCGTGGAACAATTTTACTACTTATTACGGCATGCATATGGGGATCTGGCTTAATTGCACAGAAGGTCGGAATGTTCCATATGGGACCACTTCTCTTTAATGGAACAAGGATGCTTATTGCATCATTTGTTCTTATGCCGGTAGCATTGGTGAGTTCAAAGCGTTCAGGCTTTTATTCAATAGATAGGACTATGGCCTTGCTTGCTATTGATAAATCCTTTGAAGGTAATATTGAAAAGGAAGCTGTTAGAATCATAGATAAAAGACGTAGAGATATTTTTGCTGCAGGTATTTCGTGTGGGCTGCTTACTTCATTAGGAGCAGGGATACAGCAGATTGGTATAAAGATGGTACCGGTAGGAAAAGCCGGATTTTTAACTATATTATATGTAATCTTGGTTCCGATTATAGGGATACTACTTGGAAGAAAAGTCGGCATAAAGCTCTGGGTATGTGTTGTAATAGCTCTTATCGGATTTGCATTACTAAGCCTTAACAAGGATGCAGGAGGCATATCAAAAGGAGATATTATAATAGTAATAAGTGCACTTTTTTTCGCACTCCAGATAAATGTTGTAGGAATATATTCTCACAGGACTAATCCTATTCTTCTTTCAATGCTTCAGATGTTTGTCTGTGGCATAACAAATGTAGGGGTTTCAATCTTTGTAGAAAATCCTTCATTTGTCTATATACTTGACGGGATAAAACCACTCATGTACTCTGCACTCCTTCCTGGAGCACTCTGCTTCACATTGCAGATAATAGGACAAAAAAAGACGAACCCTACGGTTGCGTCTCTTGTCATGAGCACGGAATCAATCTTTGCAATGATTTTCGGAGTGCTTCTTCTGGGTGAACGAATGACAGGGAAAGAACTTCTTGGATGTGCTGTAATATTTTTTGCAACCGCACTGGCGCAAATTCCTGATAAAAAATCAAAGAAAGAAGCCTAGATGCGGTCATCTTTTGGTATAGTTCTTTTTTGCGATACCTTCTCAAGATAATTTTGTATTAGAATTGCTGTAAGTATAAGGGCTGCTCCGAGTATTCCCTTAGCGCCGAATCTCTCTCCAAGAAATATTGCACCGAGTATTGCAGCAACTACAGGATTAAGAGAAGATATCAATCCCGTGTGTTCCGAGGTGGTGCCGCTCTGGGCTATAGGCTGTATTACGAATCCTATGCAAGTTGCAACTAGAGCGAGATAAATAATTGCTCCCCACTGGTCAAGTGATGACGGTAGACTGAAAGATTCGAATATAAATGAGCAGATTAGGCTTGCTACACCAATAACGCCTACCTGAACTACACCTATCATAAAGCTGTCTCCCTTTTTCGTAACTCGGTCAGTTACTATAATTGTGACTGCAAATCCGAAGGCTGCAAGGATTGCAAGAATCTCGCCCTTTGATAATGTCATCTTACCACTCTCGCCAAGCGTGAGGAGAGCAACACCTATCATTGCGATAAATGCACTAAGTATTGCAGAAAATTTCGGTAAAGAACGAAGGAGAACTGCATCAATTAAAGGCACAAAGACCATTGCCAAGTTCTCTAGGAAGGCTACCTTTGATGAAGGTGCATATTTGAGAGCAAACATTTCAAATGCCATACATGAGAAAAAAGAAAGTCCAACAGCAAGACCGTAAATAAAGTTTGTTTTACTTAGACTCATAAAGCGTTTTCTGAAAAGAATAAATAATATGACAAAAGCAAGCAAAAATCTTACAGCAAGAACATTAAACGGAGCAAGATTTCTCATCGCTATTGCACTAAAAAGAAGTGCAGAAGATCTTACTATTATGGCAAGAGCGAAAAGCATATCAGATGCAGCCATTGAAAGCTTCAATTCTCCATTTATTACTTTCTTTAGCATTAATACCTCCATATAAAGAAATTAATTATTTTGGTGCACCGAGTGAGATTCGAACTCACGGCCAACACATTCGGAGTGTGCTACTCTATCCCCTGAGCTACCGGTGCATATAGAAACTACTTATACATTATAGCAAATAGGTGCAAATAAAAATATTGTAAAAAATTACAAAAAGATATTGACAAACATAAAAAACATTGGTATATTTCACATACAAGATAATTAGATAGAAAATACGATTAATTACTAAGAAAGGAGGCAGGCAATCATGTCTAATAATTATTACAGCAATATAGCAATGATGGAAATGAATATGATGGGCATGTGCATGTGCCGCCGCCAACTTAAATAGGTAATTAATCTAACAGAATCTGTGGATAATAGCTATTATTTTTATCGTGGTATGTATGTGCCAGATGATGAGAACGTGAAGCGGGTCGTTAGAGACCCGCTTTTTTATTTATCCGAGGAAGGAGAAAAAAATTGAGTATTATTTCGCTACAGGGAGTAAGCAAAGAATTTAATACAAGGGCAGGGAAGGTAAATGCCCTTAGCAATATCAATCTTGAAGTTGAAGAGGGCGATATATACGGAATTATCGGGTTGTCCGGAGCAGGGAAGAGCACTCTCGTAAGGTGTATGAACCTGCTTGAGATACCGACAGAGGGCAAGGTAGTGTTTGATGGAGAGGAGTTAACGGATAGGAAACGAAAAGATCTCAATTCCAAGAGAAAGGAAATAGCGATGATTTTTCAGCAGTTTAACCTTCTCATGCAAAGGAATGTTTTGAGAAACGTATCTTTTCCACTTGAAATCGGTGGAGTTCCAAAAAAAGAAGCGGAGAAAAGAGCGGCGGAACTGTTAGAACTTGTTGACCTTAAGGACAGAGCTCTGTCATATCCATCACAGCTATCAGGAGGTCAGAAGCAGAGGGTTGCGATAGCGAGAGCATTGTCTACAAATCCAAAAGTGCTTCTATGTGATGAGGCTACATCGGCTCTTGACCCGGATACGACAAAATCAATACTCCGTCTATTAAAAAAAATCAATAGAGATTATAAGATAACGATAATAGTTATAACACATGAGATGGAAGTTGTAAGACAGATATGTAATAAGGTTGCAATTATAGAAAAGGGAGAGATTGTGGAATCGGGAACTGTAGAATCAGTTTTCAAAAAACCTAAGTCTCAAGCTGGAAGAAAACTGTTTTTCCAGAAAGAGGATGAACCGGATAGGAACATGCGTACATCTGTAAAAAATCGCGTTAGACTAGCTTTTGACGATAACAGAGCATATGATCCCGTAATTGCAAACATGATAATAGAGCTAAGAGCACCGGTTAACATTCTCTACGCGAGGATGGAAAGCGTTGGGGAAAACCAGAAAGGGCAGATGATAATAGGACTTTCTGAAGATGAAAATATAGCGAAAAGACAAAAGGAATTTTTGAAAGAGAACAATGTAACATTTATTGAACTCGAAGAAGGCGACGAAAATTCAGAAGAAAACATTCATAGAAAGGAGGAATCATAATGACGGAAATGTTAATTCAAGGCATATGGGATACACTTTATATGACATTAGGAGCTACGGCACTTTCGTATCTCTTCGGTCTTCCAATAGGAGTGTCACTGGTAGTTACGGCACCTGACGGAATAAGTCCACGTCCGACATACAATAAGGTGATGGGATTTATTGTAAATATTGTCAGATCGGTACCTTTCCTCATCCTTATGATAGCACTTATGCCCTATGTTAGAATTGTAATAGGAACAGGGATAGGAACGTCGGCAACTGTAGCAGTACTCGTCGTTGCAGCTGTACCTTTTGTAGCAAGGCTTGTTGAATCAGAGCTTAGGGAAGTCGATCCGGGTGTAATTGAAGCGGCACAGTCGATGGGGGCTAGCAATATGCAGATAATATCAAAGGTTCTTCTTCTCGAGGCAAGGCCTGCATTACTTGTCGGAGCGGCAGTTTCAACGATAACAATCTTGGGATATTCAGCGATGGCAGGCGTTGTTGGAGGCGGAGGACTTGGAGATATAGCAATCAAATATGGACTTTATAGATATGACTCTAAGACGATGTGGATAACGGTAATAATCCTGGTACTGCTAGTACAGTTGCTGCAGTCGATAGGAAATTATATTTCAAAAAAACTAGATAACAGAATTTAGATCAGGAGGAAAATTAAAATGAAAAGAAACAGATTACTCGGAATTATATTAATTGCAACATTGGTGTTTGCAACTGCTGCACTGACAGGATGCAAAAATGGTAAGAAAGATGATAAAAAAATCATAGTTGGAGCATCTCCAACACCTCACGCAGAGATCCTTGAAGAGGCAAGAGAAGAAATTGAAAAAGAAGGATACACTCTAGAAATAAAAGAATTTGATGACTACGTAAAACCTAACCAGGCATTGACAGATGGAGATATTGATGCAAACTTCTTCCAGCACGAACCATATCTCATAGACTATAATAAGAAAAACAAGACAGATATAGAAGTTGCAGGAGTGGAACACTTTGAAGCACTTGGAGTATATAAGGGCAAGAAGAAATCCTTTGATGAACTAACTAGCGGAGATAAAATTGCAGTACCTAACGATACGACAAACGAAGCAAGAGCATTACTTCTTCTCGAATCTCAGGGAATAATCAAACTTAAAGATGGGGTCGGCCTTGAAGCAACCAAGAAAGATATAGTATCAAATCCAAAGAATGTTGAGATTGAAGAAATTGATGCAGCAATAGTTCCAAAGACTCTTCCAGACGTTGCACTTGGAGTTATTAACGGTAACTTTGCACTTGGAGCAAAACTTACAGCGGCTGACAGAATTGCAAGTGAGTCAAGCGACTCAGAAGCGGCACTTAAATATGCAAATATAATTGCAGTAAATAAGGGAGATAAGGATTCAAAGAAAATAGAAGTTCTCATAAAAGCACTTCATAGCGATAAGGTAAAGAAATTCATCGAAGAAAAATATCAGGGAACTGTAATACCTAAATTCAGCAAATAAATATAAATTAAAAGACTGCTCTTTTGTAAAAGCATTAGGGCAGTTTTTTTATAATAAAATCAATAAACATATTAAAAACACAAATAATACAAAAATTTGATTAAATTCTCTGCATAATAAATAATAGTGATATATCAATATTTTAGGCGTGAGAGGTATTTATGAACTACGGAAATGGTAATAATGATTCAAATTATATGAGTAAGCGTACGTTATTAACAATATTTATCTTCGGCATGATTTTGGCTGCGATTATTGGGGCTTTTGCCGCAACATATATATATCGAATAAATGAGAAAAAGGGATACAAAAATTTAAACAATGCAAGCCTTGAAAAAGTTACCGGAAGCAAGATGACAATTTCACAGATTGTGGATGCTAACAAGAATTCGGTTGTTGAAATAAATACATCAAAACAATCACAAACATTGTTCGGAAGGACCAATCAAGATGGAGCTGGTAGCGGAGTAATAGTTAATAAAGATGGATATATAGCAACTAATCATCACGTGATTGAAGGAGCGGACACAATAAATGTAAGGCTTCATGACGGATCAACCTATGGAGCGGAATTGGTAGGAAGCGATAAAAGAAATGATATATCCGTTATTAAGATCGATGCGAAGGGGCTAAAGGCTGTAACAATTGGAAAGAGTAAAGAATTATTAGTTGGTGACCTGGCTGTTGCAATAGGAAATCCACTTGGACAGCTTGGAGGTACAGCAACTCAAGGAATTATAAGTGCACTTGATAGAAAATTACAGGTTGATGGAATGTCTTTGTCACTTTTACAGACCGATGCTGCAATAAATCCCGGGAATTCCGGCGGAGGTCTATTTAACAGCACGGGAGAACTGATAGGAATAGTCGATTCAAAGGCATCTGGAATAGGGGTCGAAGGACTTGGGTTTGCACTTCCAATTGATAAGGTGGGACCAATAATAGATGATATTATTGAGCATGGACATGTAACCGGAAGACCTGCCGTAGGTATAAGCATATATGATATTGCAGAGGAAGATGTTGAAAAAGTGGGGCTATCTTCCCCAGGAGTATATATTAAGGACGTGATTGGAGATAATGCGAAAAAAGCAGGATTGAAATCGGGAGATATGATTATTAGTCTTGATGGGGAGGATGTATCGGGAGCAAATACATTTATTTCGAAGATACAGGATCATAAGGTTGGAGATACTGTAAAAATAAAGGTTAAGAGGAATAATAAAGAAGTTGTAGCAAGCGTGAAACTTCAAGACTCAAATGAAATAAAATATTAATGAGCTTAATTGATAAAGAAACGTTAAAATGATAGAATTACATGCATAAAGATTATATTAAACAAGCATTTTTAGGAGGTGAAGACCTTGTCCAAATTCATGAAGACAATCAGAATTATTTTTTCATTTCTGATAATAATTCTCTCGATTTTTACTTATATTGCCATTGAAGGAGACTCGAAAATTGGCCTTGACATGAAGGCTTTGCAGGATAAATTTCTTGAATTTTCAATGGAAGAATATGGATTTTATATCATATCAGTTGTCACGGTAATAATTATTATTGGAGCACTTATTTTATTAATATCAACATTGGTAAGAAAGACTAAGACGTTAAGCTTAACTCTTGTAGATGATGGGGGCAGGGTAGTCCTTACAGACGATGCAATAGAGTCATATGCAGAAAGGTCCCTCAAGAGTTTTCCGGAATTAAAAGATATAAGATTAAATTGCAAGATTCTAAATGGCAAGAGCAAGAAGGTCGTTATAAAAGTTAGAGCCGGAGTTTATAACGCAACGGATCTTTCGAGCCTATCAGTTCAAATTAAGGATAGGCTGAAATCTGATATGGATAAATTTATCGGAAAAGATATTTCCGAAGTTGATATCATTATTGATAATATAAGTGGGAACAATATAAGCGTTAATGACACAATAAATGAAACAAAAAATGAAATAGATAACGAAATAAACAAAGAGACAAATAACGAAACAGTTAACGAAACAAATAATGATATAAAAAACGAAAAAGTAAACGAAACAAATAATGAGTCGGATTCTATGAAAATTGAGTAAGGTAGGGTTGATATGGCAAATAAAGAAACAGGAAAAAAAGAAAAACAGAGCGACAATAGGTCCGTCCTTAAAGAGATATATGAGGCACAGCCTAATACGGTCAGACTGTCAGCATTGGGATTCATAATCGCAATTTCCTTTCTCATTATAGGATTTTGGGCTACGTTGTTAATAATATTATTAACAGGTGCCGGATTTGTTTACGGGCAATATAGAGATAAAAAAACTTGGGTATATAACTTGCTCAAAAAAATTTTTAAGCAGATTAAATAAGAGATAGTTATATAATCAATTTATAAGTTATTTATGTTAAACATCTAGGAGGTGTATGATGGCTGCTACTAAAAATGATACTAAAGAAAAGAAAGCTGTTGAAGAGGAGAAGGATTCAGTAAAAGAGAAAGTTGAAGTTAAGGAAGAAGAGAAGATAGATGATAAATTAACCTTTGACGATTATGTAATAGAGAAAATCGCAGCAATAACCGCAAGAGACGTAAAAGGAGTACTCGAGCTTAAAGGTGGCTTTTTATCAGGAATTACAGAAGCATTTTCATCAAGCACAGATACTAACACACAAGGAGTAAGTGTTGAAATTGATGAGAAAAACGTCGTTATCGACCTTAAGGCAATACTTGAATATGGTGAGAGTGCACCGAGAATTTTTTCAAAGGTCAGAGATAATATAAGAGAAAAAGTCAAAGAGATGACGGGACTCAATGTAAGAGCTGTAAATATGAAGGTTACAGATATTATGACAGAAAAGGAATTCAAGCAAATTAGTGAGAGCAAGGAATAATTCTAAAGAGGTGAACTTATGAAAATATGTCCTAAATGTAAGGCTGAGTGTCGAAATGATGCCGTATTTTGTTACAAATGCGGAAACCTATTGGAAGAGGATGCAAAAGATATAATACCTTCAACGGAACATAACTCGGAGAATAATAGCAGGAAATCTACCAATATTCCAAAAAGAAACATTGCACTTTGCGTAATTCTTTCAATCGTAACATGTGGGATTTATGGTATATATTGGATGATAATGATAAATGATGAGATCAATGAAGCTTCGGAAGACCATAATGCATTGTCAGGCGGACTTGTATTCCTGCTTTCAATTGTTACGTGCGGAATTTATTCAATTTACTGGTCATATAAGATGGGTCAGAAGGTTGATAAGATCGATGAAACATCTAACGGCAATTCCGATATTCTTTATCTTGTGCTTTCAATACTTGGACTCAGCATTATAAATTTTTGTTTTATTCAGGATGCACTTAACGGGTTCAGTGAAAAGTATTAAAAATGCATATTATGCAAATTAGGGATAACAAAAAACAAAAGATTGATAAAAATCGTAGTAATGTGAGAATATTTCTCACATTACTTGTTCTAGGCATTTCTTATTACATATGGATTATTAATACTGGAATCTGCATCCCGTGCATGTTTAGGCTTGTCACAGGATATAAATGCCCAGGATGCGGTATAACGACAATGATATTAAGCCTTTCAAAATTTGATTTAAAAGATGCGTTCTTTGCAAATCCCTTTCTTTTTATAACCGGTCCACTGATAATCATAGAGCTTATATATTCAATGGTAAAAATGAACCAGAATGAGAGACTGCCAAAAGGTAATACAATTGCCCTTTACGTTTACATTGCCTTTCTCATAACTTTTGGGGTAGTAAGAAACATAATCAATATCTAAATTAATCATTGTTTCTTCACAGATTGAACGATATTGTATACGCATACTGTGCTAAAATGCACTTAGATTCAGGAGGCGTGGGTATGATTAAATCTGTTGCCGGTATTTATTTCAGCCCTTCCGGCGAAGCAGCAAAAATTACAAAAAAAATATCAAAAGTTATAAGAGATAGTGTTGACCAAAATCTTATAGAAGATGTTAAATGCAGTTACGAGGATATGCTCAGGAAAGGTTCTAATCAAACATCTGGTATGGAATTTGATCCGGGAACTGTTGTCGTGATTGGAGCGCCCGCTGTGTCAGGCAGACTTCCTACTCCCTTTGTTGAAAGGCTTAAAAAGAATCGAGGCAATGGAGCTTTTGCAGTCATTCTTGTTACTTATGGAAATAATAACTACGGAAATGCACTATACGAGATGAATAGTTTGGCAGAGGAAGCCGGGTTTAATGTGACAAGTGCAGCTGCATTTGCAATAGGAAATGCTATATTTGGCACTTCAAAAGGGAAGAAGAGATACCGTGAAGACATTGAAAAGATAATAGAGTTTGCAAAAATTAGTGCAAATAAGATTAAGAGATTTTCGGGAACTTCGATTGATGAGATGAAGGTAAAACCTGCTCCTCTCGATATAAAGGGGCAAATGCCTTCAGGCAAATCGCTAAGAATTCCTATTCATCCGTCTGCAAATTCACTTTGTATCAATTGTGGAAGATGCATAAGGATTTGTCCTGTTGGAGCGATTGATAAAAGCGATCCGACGAATATGGACATAAAGAAATGTATTTCCTGTGCGGCATGTGTCAGTGTTTGTGAGCAGGATGCAAGGGGGTTCAGTGGACCAATATATGCTGCATCAAAACTTGCATATGAGATTTTTACCAAGAAAAAAAGAGAAACGGAATGGTTTATCTGAATTAAACTTAATAATTGCTTATAAAGGTGTCGATGATACTCATTCATCGGCACCTTTTAACATTTAATATAGCCCCCAAAAAACGGGGATGCACTTGACATATGGGCGTTTGCACATTAGAATACTTGTATACAAAATGAGGAGGAAGAAGCTATGAATAATCAGACAACAGAAATTAGCATAAATAAGCATTCAAATCTGCTTGAAGAAGATCCATATAATTATGAATTGCAGGATGTTGAACGGCCCAACCTTCTCAGGGAATTTTTTGAATATACAGAGATTCCAAAGGTTTGCTTTAACTTTAGAAGAACACCAATCAATATGCCTGAAGAGATATGGATTACAGATACGACTTTTAGGGATGGTCAACAGTCGAGGGAACCATATACAGTAGAACAGATTGTAGATATATATAAAATGCTTAATAAGCTCGGTGGTCCTAAGGGACTAATAAGGCAGACAGAGTTTTTTGCATACAGCAAAAGAGATAGAGAAGCAATAGAAAAATGTAGAGAGCTGGGATATGAATTCCCTGAGATTACGACATGGATAAGAGCAAAGGCCGAAGATTTTAAACTTGTTGCAAATCTAGGTATTAAGGAAACAGGTATTCTCGTTAGCTGTTCTGACTATCATATTTTCAATAAGCTCGGTATGAGCAGGCGTCAGGCTATGAATCACTATCTTTCTGTTATAAGTAGTGCTTTTGAAGCGGGAGTTATTCCGAGATGTCATTTAGAAGACATTACACGTTCGGACTTTTACGGTTTTGTTGTTCCTTTTGTAAATGCGATACATAAGTTATCTGTGGAAGCAGACATGCCTGTAAAATTCAGAGCGTGCGATACCCTTGGATATGGAGTCCCATATAATGGAGTCGCAATGCCTAGGAGCGTGCCGGGCATTCTATACGGCCTGCAGCACTATGCGGGGGTACCGAGCAAAAATCTTGAATGGCATGGACATAATGATTTTTATAAAGCTGTTCCTAATGCTGCAAGTGCATGGCTTTATGGTGCATCAGCGGTAAATACAACCATATTCGGAATAGGTGAGAGGACGGGAAACGTTCCGCTTGAAGCGATGGTATTTGAGTATGCACAGTTCAGAGGGACACTCGATGGAATGGACACAACTGTGATAACCGAACTCAAGAATTATTATGAGGATAAGATAGGATATAAACTTCCGGAACACACGCCTTTTGTCGGGGAAAATTTCAATGTAACGAGAGCGGGAATTCATGCAGACGGTTTGCTTAAAGATGAAGAAATATACAATATATTTGATACGAATAAATTTCTAAATAGACCACCACTGGTTGCAATTAATCAAAATTCAGGGAATGCAGGAATTGCTGTATATATCAACAACAAATATGGACTTCAAGGGGAAAGAAAAGTAAGCAAGACAAGTCCTCTTGTGAAATATATCAAGAAATGGGTAGATAAAGAATACGAAGAAGGAAGAGTATCTGGCATTGGAAGCGAAGAAATTAATGTCCTTGTAAATTCTTTCTTTGAAACCTATGGAGATAAATAAGTTAGATATAGACGAGGTAAAAATAAATGGGATATACAATTGCAGAAAAAATAATAAAAAGCCATCTTGTAGCTGGCAAGATGATAAGAGGGGAGGAAATCGGTCTTAAAATAGATCAAACCCTCACTCAGGATGCAACGGGAACAATGGCATATCTTGAACTTGAATCCATGGGAGTTGAACGTGTAAAGACTGAACTGTCGGTAGCTTATGTTGATCATAATATGCTGCAATCAGGATTTAGAAATTCAGATGATCACAGATATATACAGACAGTTGCCGCAAAACACGGTATATATTATTCAAGACCCGGTAATGGAATTTGTCATCAGGTGCACTACGAAAGATTCGGAGTGCCGGGAAAAACATTAATAGGATCTGATTCACACACTCCGACAGGAGGAGGTCTAGGAATGCTTGCCATGGGAGCAGGCGGTATGGATGTAGCAGTTGCCATGGGCGGAGGAGCATATTATATAACAATGCCTCGTATGATTAAGATAAACCTAAGCAATAGATTAAGTAAATATGTTACTGCAAAGGATATAATATTGGAGGTCCTTAGAATACTTGGAGTAAAGGGAGGCGTCGGTGCTATTATAGAATATGGTGGAACAGGAGTTAGGACATTATCGGTTCCCGAAAGGTGCACAATAACAAATATGGGAGCAGAGCTGGGGGCCACTACATCTATATTCCCATCTGATGAGATTACCAAAGAATTTCTTGTTGCACAGAAGAGAGAAGAATCATATATAGCAATATCAAGTGACGATGATGCTATATATGATGAAATTTATGACATAGATTTAAGCAAGCTTGAGCCTCTGGCAGCATGTCCAAACAGCCCTGACAATGTCAAGAAGGTCAAAGATCTTAAGGGGATAAAGGTGGACCAGGTTGCTATCGGATCTTGTACCAATTCATCTCTTATAGACATGCTAAAGACTGCATATATGTTGAAGGGAAGACGCATATCGGATTCTGTGAGCCTTGGTATTTCTCCCGGTTCAAGACAGGTTCTTTCTATGATTTCGGATAAAGGTGCCTTAACTGATATGATAGAAGCGGGAGCAAGGATATTAGAATGTTCGTGCGGCCCTTGCATAGGAATGGGATTTTCCCCAAACTCAAAGGGAGTAAGCCTTAGAACATTTAACAGAAATTTTCTTGGGAGATCCGGGACTAAGGATGCAGAAATATATCTTGTAAGTCCTGAGACTGCAGCAGCATCGGCACTTATGGGAGAGATTACAGATCCGAGAGAACTTGATTTTTCGATACCAAATATAGAATTGCCTAAGGAATTCAGAGTTAATGATAGCGGTATAATTAAACCATTATCAAAAGAAGAGGCAAAAACTGCAGAGGTTATAATAGGACCGAATATCAAACCTTTTCCCAAGACACATCCACTTAGTGATGAAATATCTGCAGAAGCAATATTAAAGGTTGGAGATAATATAACGACGGATCATATAATGCCTGCAGGAGATAGAGTGCTTCCTTACCGTTCAAACATTCCGAAGATGTCAGAGTTCTGTTTTGAGATTGTCGACGAGGATTTTGCTAAGCGTGCAAAAAAAGCGGGTAGTGGAATAATAATTGCCGGATCAAATTATGGACAGGGATCTTCAAGAGAACATGCAGCACTTGTACCGCTCTATCTAGGGATAAGATCGGTTATTGCAAAGAGCTTTGCCAGAATACATGCTGCGAACTTAATTAATGCAGGAATACTTCCTCTTGTTTTTGAAGACCCTATGGATTACAACATTATAAATGAGGGTGATGAACTGAAAATTCATGATATACATAAGGCACTTGAGAAGGGGAAAGTGAACGTCAAGGCTATAGATAATAATGGAAAAGAAAGAGAGATTTCAGCAATAGTTGACCTCACAAAAAGGCAGAGAGATATATTGATTGCAGGCGGCCTTTTGAAATACACAATGAATAGATAGATTTGACGGAGAAACCATGAAGAAAAACAATGACTTTATCAATGAAACAGATATAGAAGAAGCTTTGAAACATTTTGAAGAAATTCTTAAAGAACAACTGAAAAGATGCTCAAAAATGAGAAATTCCTGTGAAACAGGAAAGCAAAATGCAGGTGATGACAAAGGGGAAATTACAGTTGGGCTTATTGGCGGTGACGGTATCGGGCCCGTTATTATGGAGGAAACGACCAAGATACTGAATAAATTGCTTTCAGATGAAATAGCAGATGAAAGGATTGAACTAAAAGAAATTTCAGGTCTAACTCTTGAAAATAGAATTGCAAAAGGCGAGACTGTTCCGGATGATGTGCTTAAAGAGATGAAGAAATGCGATGTCATTCTAAAAGGACCGACAACTACACCTTCAGGCGGAGAAAAGAATCTTGAGAGTGCAAATGTTTTTCTCAGAAGAGAGTTTGACCTTTTTGCTAACGTAAGACCGGTTAAAATTGAAACGGAAGATATAGACTGGACTTTTTTCAGAGAAAATACCGAAGGGGAATATACTCTTGGGAGTAAGGGTGTGAGAATAGGAGACAAGTTTTCGGTTGACTTCAAGATTACTACATATGAGGGGACAAGACGTATAGCAAAAGCTGCCTTCGACTTTGCAAAGAAAAACAATAAGAAGAGAGTAACAATAGTAACCAAGGCCAATATAATGAAGAAAACCGACGGAGATTTTCTAAAGATATGTAAGGATGTGGCATCAGGATATCCGGATATTGAGGTTGACAGTAGGTTCGTTGATATAATGGCAGCAAATCTGATAAATAAAGAAGAGAGAAAAAAATTTGAAGTTATACTTCTTCCGAACCTATATGGCGATATAATAACTGATGAAGCTGCTGAAATACAGGGTGGTGTCGGAACGGCAGGAAGTGCAAATATTGGATCAACATATGCTATATTCGAAGCGATACACGGCAGCGCACCGAGAATGGTGATGGAAGGTCTTTCAGAAAAAGCAAATCCGGCATCATTGCTAAAGGCAGCATCTATGATGCTTGAACACATCGGATATGATGAAAAATCAAAGAGGCTTGAAAAGGCTATAAATAAAACAGATCTATTGATTGGACATAGGATGAGCGGTCAAAGAGAAGGTGCTTCATGCAGTGAGTACGCTAACCTGGTTATGAAGAATATCTAAAAAAAGGGCAATATGCTTTTATTGCCCTTTACTTTGGATTATAAATTATATAAAATGGGCTTACCCTTGAGAGGGAGCATTTTTATTGTAAAAAATGAAAAGGAATAGTAATTTGTTAAAAATTTTTGATAAATATAATAAGTCTTATTTTAAAAACAAAAGTAATGTAATTAGGTTGATTGTTTATATAGCAATCATTTTAATTGCATTTACCTTTTTGTTTAATCTTTTCAAAACCAACAAGGTAACGGATAATTTGAGCAAAGAGGAAATTAGACAAAATACAAAAACTTTGAATGGAATAGTAAGCAAAGCTACAGTGGATATGGTTCAGGCACAGCTTGATGCAATGGAACAATCGGATGATGCAAAGGTGGCGGCAACAGCGAAGGCAAGATTCATGAAAAAATTCGCCAAAAGTATTGTCGTGGGAGATTCACTTACGGAAGGGCTTCCACTATATGGATATCTTTCGCAGGACCAGGTTATAAGCAAGATAGGAGCTTCAATAATCTATGGAGACGACATGTTCAAAAAAGCTTCACAGGCGAGACCTGAAAATGTATTTTTTGCATTTGGAATGAACGATATGGGGAATTATAGAGGTGATGCAAAGGCCTTTGTTAAGAGATATTCAGAGCTTATAGATATGTTCCATAAGGAGTCTCCAAAGACTAAGATTTATGTTTGCAGCATTTCTACACCTACTAAGGAAGCTATGAAGTCTAATTCTTCGATTTCAAATTATGCTGAATTTAATAAAGAAATTAATAAGATGTGTAAGGATAAGAAACTCACATACATTGATATTTCCAATATTTTACCTGAACACCCGGAGAAGTATGCACCTGACGGTATTCATGCCGATTCATCTTATTATCCGTTATGGCTAAATATGATGGCGGAGGCAGCCGGTCTCTAATGACGAAAAATTTGAATAAGATTATAAACTCATTAAAAAAAATAATAGAAGATGAAAAAAGCACCCTATATATCGAGGTGCTTTTTGTGGTATTACTTATTGCATTTATGATATTTGTATATTCTAAGGCGAGTGCACGGGATGTACCACTTAACGATATTGAAAACAAACTTATTGATAAGACTGATATTTGCGAGATGCAAAAATGTAATGACAGACAGCTTAAGCAATTTATCGGAATCGATGTATCCTCAATTGACGAGTGCATTTACTATAAGAGCAAAGAGGCTCTCGGGGTAGACGAGCTTCTCATAGTTAAAGTTAAGGATAGAGAAAAGCTTAAATCTGTTCAGTCGGCTGTTGAAAAAAGAGTCGATTCACAGATAGATCTTTTTGATAATTACGGTCCAAAGCAGGTGAAACTTCTTAAAGATTCAGTAATAATTAAGAAGGGGTCATATATCTTCTATTGCACCGGAAAGCATAAGGATAAATATGAGGAGGTGTTCAAAAATGCTATTTAGCTCAATCTTCTTTATATTTACATTTCTTCCGGTTCTAATGGCGATATACTTCATGATACCACCTGAAAAGATGAGGCTTAGGAACGGCGTTCTCCTTCTTGCAAGTCTTATCTTTTATAGCTGGGGTGAACCGGTTTATGTAGTACTGATGATTTTTAGTATAGTTTTTAACTGGTATATGTCACTCGTAATCGAAAGAAAGAACAATTCTGAAGAGGGTGCAAAAAAAGAGCTGATATTTACGATAACAATAAACCTGTTTATTATGGGATTCTTCAAATACTTTGGATTCCTTATGGACAGCATAAATTTTGTACTAGGAACAAACATTAAGTACACAGCTCTTGCACTACCAATCGGAATTTCTTTCTACACCTTCCAGGCACTTTCATATGTGTTCGATGTTTACAAGGGAACGGTCGAGGGACAGAGGAACGTATTGAAATTCGGATTATACCTTTCACTTTTTCCTCAGCTTATAGCCGGTCCGATAGTTAAATATAGAGATGTAGCTTATCAACTTGATAATAGAGTTTGTACACAGCAAAAATTTGGAGAAGGGGCATCGAGATTTATCTTCGGTTTGTCAAAGAAGGTTATTCTTGCAAATAATCTTGGGGCACTTTATGCTACCGTTACATCACTTTCTGATGATAAGGTTACGGTTCTTACATATTGGATTGGAATCATAGCATACACATTCCAGATTTATTTTGATTTCAGCGGATATTCTGACATGGCAATCGGTCTCGGAAGAATGTTTGGATTTGAATTTCTTGAAAACTTCAATTACCCATATATTTCAAGATCGGTTACTGAATTCTGGCGTCGCTGGCATATGTCGCTAAGCACATGGTTCAGAGAATATGTGTATATACCTCTAGGAGGGAATAGGGTCAGCAAAAAAAGGCATATTGTAAATTTGCTTATAGTTTGGTCTCTTACTGGACTTTGGCACGGCGCTGCATGGAACTTTGTCCTATGGGGCACATACTTTGGCATAATTCTCGTGGTTGAAAAATATCTAATAGGAGATTATATAGAAAACTGGTCAAAACCTGTGCAGCACATATATACATTAGCAATTGTTGTAATCAGCTGGGTATTCTTCTCAAGACCCGGACTTTCTGCAGTTAAATACCTGGGAGTAATGTTCGGAATTGGAGCAAATGGACTATTAGATGGAACAACTCTGTACCTTTTTAGAACAAGCATAATAATGATTTTAATAAGTGCAGTTTGCAGCACTCCAATGGTTATTGAAGAATTTAACAGAATTTCAAGAGAAAAATATATTTTAGGCATGGTTACACTCATGGTGCTTTTCCTGCTTTCGGTTTCGTACTTGGTGTACAGTTCATATAATCCTTTCCTTTATTTCAGGTTCTAATTATTACAAATTTGGAGATAATATCTTGAAGAATGATAGAGAAAAATATTCAAATATAGTTGCAATTATGTTCTGTATATTGATAGGTGTAATTTTGATGCTTAATCTTATTGTTAAGGACAAGAAATTTTCACCCGAAGAAAATCGTATGCTTCAGATGGAGCCTGAATTTAAGATGTCACATTATCTCGACGGAAGACTCGAAAATGAGGTAGAGGCATATTCTAACGATCAGTTTTTTGCAAGAAAAGGGGCTGTGAGAGTTAAGACAGCTTTCGATGTCAGCATGGGAGTTCTCGAGGCTAACGGCGTAATTAAGTGTAAGGATAATTACCTTATGGAAACCTTAAATTCTCCAAATATGGAATACGTCAATAATTCTCTGGATGCAATCAAGGAATTTAAGAATAGATATCAGAATCTGGACATGAGCTTTATTCTTGCACCAAATACTGCAAATATACTAGAAGAAAAACTTCCGGCTTCTGTAACTCTAAATGATCAGAACCAATATATGGATGACTTTTTTTCTAAAGTTGAAAAAATCGGTGTTAAGGTTATAGATGTGAGAGAGCCTCTTAGAAAGGCAAAGAAAAAACAACAAATTTATTACAGGACGGATCACCATTGGACAACTAACGGTGCATATGCTGCATATGAAAAGGTTGCAAATGAGCTTGGTATGAGCAGCAAGGTAAAGTACAATCCCGTTGTTGTTAAAAATGATTTTATCGGGACACTGAGTTCAAAGAGCGGATTTACAAGTGGTAAATATGACAGCATAAATATATTTCTTCCAAAGGAAAAAAGCGGATATGTGAATTCTCTGATTTATTATCCTGAGACCAAGGAGAAGACAACTAATTTCTATAGACTGAAAAATTTGAAAAAGAAAGATGCGTATACGGTGTTCGGAGGAAGCAATCATCCTGTATATAAAGTTGAGACGCCGGTTAAGTCGAATAAGAAGCTTCTCCTGATAAAGGATTCATATGCTAACAGTATTATTCCTTTCCTTTCACAGGATTATAGGAAGATTGTTATAGTAGATCCGAGATACTATTATGATGATATAGACGACCTGATAGCTTCTGAGGAAATAACAGATGTCATGTTCTTCTACAATGCGAATACCTTCTTCGAAGACAACTCACTCTCGTTGATGCTTTCCAAATAAATTAAAGTCTTTTATCGGTAAGATAAAAGGCTTTTTTTGTTTGAGAGAAAAAAGCCTTTTTGATAAGCTTTCAATATCAAAAATAAAGGTAAAAAGTTGAAGAAGTTATAGAAAAGTTGAGAGTCAGTAGGATGAAGTCGATATATAACAAAAGTTACAAGCAACCCAAGACAAAGTTTACGCTTTCCGGTTCCGCATATAAGGTAACCATTACGAGAATAAGCAGTTATAGCGAATACTTGGATATCATCA
This sequence comes from uncultured Ileibacterium sp., assembly GCA_902488835.1. Classification (GTDB taxonomy): domain Bacteria; phylum Bacillota; class Clostridia; order Peptostreptococcales; family Anaerovoracaceae; genus Alterileibacterium. The sequence goes on along the minus strand of CABTXQ010000013.1, from coordinate 8,913 downwards.
ATAAGGTTAGATCCAAGAGCCTAAATCTAATAACAAAGAAGGATATAGAGAACAAAAGCATAGCAGAGTTTTATGTCCGTTGTATCAAGGGCGGACTTATGTGGATAAATGAAGACAAGAGGGAGATAATCTGGGAATTTGTTACCCGTGATACAAGTTTCAAAGAACTTTCATACAAATACAATTATAGCGAGGAATACCTGCGTGAATGTTATCAAAAATATGTCTACGGTGTGGGTTGTGAACTCGGCGAAGATCTAAATTCATAAACCTAAGATGCGACTGATTTAATGTGCTAACATCGTATCATGGGGATAGTGCTAGGGTTATTGAAATAAGATGGCGGTGATAAAAATGACAGATTAATTCAAAGTTTTAAGAAGTAGAATAAAAAATTAAAAGATTTATTTAGGGAGAGGGAAGCCTCTCCATTTTTATTTGAAAAAAGGAGAAGAAATGAAAAATACACGAAAGAAAATATCAGTACTGATGTTTTCATTAATGACAATTTTGAGCATGATAAGTGTTAACATGATGATGGTATTAACACCGGTTAATGCAGAAGAGAAAACAATTGAGGGGAAGTGTTATGTGAAACTTGTTGCGATACATGTATCCCATGAGTGGGCAACAGAATTTGATATAACAATGCCCGATGGGGAAGTTATTAGAGGATATTGCATAAATCCCGGTAGATATGTGAGAGAAGATGGTGAGTATCCATTCACGGGTAAATTAAATGATGAAGGAACATATGACATAACAGTTAATACATATGAGGATTATCCGGACGGTCTTGTGCCTTGGGATAAAATGCACCCTGAGCAAAAGAAGATAGGCCTCGATAAAGGTAAACCTAAGCCGGTCCAAAATATTGGTAAATTCAAATGGGCACCAAAAGGCAAGGTTAAGCTACTTAAATTAGTAGCAGATAATAATTATATAGTGGAAGAATGTAAGAAGATGTACTCGATAAAAGGAGCAAAGTACACAGTATATGATTCATCAAATAAAGTAGTGGGGGAGCTTAGTACAAGAGAGGATGGAAGCACTAACGAGCTTGAGCTAATTGCAGGTATGTATAAGGTCAAGGAAACTAAACCACCTAAGGGATATGCACTTGATAAAAAGACATATACAGTAGAAATCAAACCGAACGAAACTGCAACAATCGAGTCTAAGGATAGTCCTTTATTTAACCCAATGACAATAGTTCTAAAGAAGGTTGCAGATGGAAAGAGCTATCTTAATCCCGATTCTGATATGTCAGATGCAGAGTTCACAATCTCATACTATGATGAAATGACAGATGATGTTACAGGAAAAACTCCTACAAGAGTATGGAAGCTGAAAACAAGCAAAGCTAAAAATGGCAAATATTTTGCGATGCTCAGAAAAGCAAATATCCTTGAAGGTAGCGACGAATTTTTTTCAACTGAAAAAGATGAAGTCGTTATTCCAAGAGGAACAGTAGCAATACAAGAAACTAAAGCACCTAAAGGATTTAAGGTTGACAAAAAAGTATATGTAACACATGTAGATAATGACCTTGATAGCAAAGCGAATCTTGCATATAACTTCGGAGCAACCCCTGAACAGCCAAATAAGCCACTAGTACCTAGAATCAAGACAAGCGCAATGAGCGAGAACACAAAGAATAATGTAGGCGAATGCGGTAAGAAGATTAAGATAATCGATAAGGTTTCATATAAGGAGCTTAGTGAGGGCGAAGAATATACCGTCAAAGGGAAGCTCATGGATAAGGAAACAAATAAACCTTTGAAGGACAAGGACGGTAAGGAAATTACAGCCGAAAAGACTTTTACTGTAACAAAGGATAATTCCACTATCACAGATGACGGAGCAAGCGGAACAGTAGAACTAACATACGAAGTTGACAGCACTCTTCTTAAGGGAAAAACAACAGTTATTTTTGAGAAGCTTTTCTATAATGATAAGGAAGTTGCAACTCATGAAGATATAAATGACGAGGGACAGAGCATACACTTCCCTGGAATAAAGACAACTGCAAAATCAAAAGAGAGTGGAACAAATGTAGGACATCCATCAAAGGAAGAAACCATAATTGATGTTGTTAAGTACGATAACCTTATACCGGGTAAAGAATATACCGTTAAAGGTACATTGATGGATAAGGATACGAAAAAACCTTTGAAAGATAAGGATGGTAAGGAGATTACTGCTGAAAAGACCTTTACACCTGAAAAGGCTAAAGGATCTGTTGAACTTGTATTTGTATATGACTCAAGCATAAGACAGGGTAAGTCAACAGTCGTATTTGAAGACCTTGAATATGACAAGATAAAGGTCGCAGTCCATGCAGATATCGAAGATAAAGACCAGACTATAGTTTATCCTAAGATAGGAACAACCCTTGCGGGAAAAGATGGCACTAAGACGGTCATAGCATCGAAGAACACCAAGCTCGTAGATATAATAAGATATGAGAATCTTATACCGGGTAAGGAGTACACAATAAAGGGTGAGCTAATGGTCAAAGAAACAGGAGAGCCACTCAAGGTAAATAACGAGGTAGTTAAGGCTGAAGCTAAGTTCAAACCAACAAATAAAGATGGAGTAACCAGCATAACATTCACAGTAGATACTACAAATCTTGAAGGGAAACATCTTGTAGCCTTTGAAACACTTATTAGTGATAAAGGCGATGAAATCGTAGATCACAAAGACATCAACGATAACGACCAGACAGTAAAGATTGTTAATGCACCACCTAAGACAGGTGATATTTCTTCAGCGAATAAGGTTTTGATTTTTATATTTATACTTGGAAGTCTGGAATTATTTCTTATTATAAAAATAAGAACAAATGTTCGATTTTTGAGATGATTTGTAGTATAATGATTGCATTCAAATTTTCATATCAATTATTTTAGCGTAATTATGAAGAGGCAGATGCAATGAACAACGAAAGAGCATATATTTGCATAGATCTCAAATCTTTTTATGCATCAGTTGAATGCGTAGAAAGGGGGCTTGATACTATGACAACTAACCTTGTTGTAGCAGACCCGGAAAGGACCGATAAGACTATATGTCTTGCAGTTTCACCGGCAATGAAGAAGCTTGGGGTGAAGAATCGCTGCAGAGTATTCGAGATACCGCATAATATAGACTACATAATGGCGGAACCAAGGATGGAGAAATATATTGAATATTCCGCAAATATATATGGATTATACCTTAGATATGTTTCCAAAGATGATATTCATGTCTACTCAATAGATGAAGTGTTTATTGATGTTACAAATTATCTTAAGTTTTATGACAAGACGGCGAGAGAATTTGCTTCACTTCTCATATATAAAATAAAAGAAGAATATGGAATTCAAGCCACGGCGGGAATAGGTACGAATCTCTATCTTGCCAAGATTGCAATGGATATAATAGCGAAGAATGAAGACAATTTCATAGGATGTCTCGATGAGTGGATGTATAGAGAAACACTATGGAATCATAGACCGCTTAGAGACTTCTGGCGTATAGGACCGGCTACGGAGAAGACGCTTTCAGAAATGGCCTTATATACCATGGGAGACATCGCAAGAGCCGACGAAGAAATTTTATATAAAAAATTCGGAATAGATGCGGAACTTTTAATTGATCACTCAAAAGGGAAAGAGCCTGTTACGATAGAAGACATAAAGAGGTATAAACCAAAATCAAGGAGCATAACATCAGGGCAGGTGCTAGTACGGGATTATTCATTTGAAGAGGCATCTGTAATTGTAAGAGAAATGTTTTATATGCTATGCCTTGACATGTCAAAAGAAAAGGTAAAGACGAAATCTGTAAGCCTTTACATAGGTTATTCAAGAAGAACCAAAGCTTCGCCGGTACGCGGAACCGCGGCACTTATAAAAATGACGAATTTATATAAAGAAATAATTGGAGAAGTCATGAATGTATATAACAGAATTACATCGAGGAATCTGCCTATAAGGAGGATAAATATTTCTTGCAATGCAATCCTTTCGGTTGAAGATGAAAGACAGATTAGAATAGATTTCATGAGAAATGAGCAAGATAATAAAGATAAGAAGACACAAGAAACTGTCATAGATATTAAGAATAAGCTAGGAAGAAATTCAGTTTTTAGGGCGATAGATTTGAGAGAAGAGGCGACGGCGCTTGAAAGAAATGAACAAATCGGGGGACACAAGAGAGGACGGTAGAATTATGAAGAACCTACATATGAAAATGCCCATAGCAAAGAGGGCAAAGCAATTCATGCCATTTTCCGCACTTTCGGGACTTGAGGCAGCTTTGGCAAAAAAAGAGATTGAAATAGAGAAAAAATATGAAGATATGAATAATATGGTCATGGATTATCAAATTGACTGAAAATTTTAAAGAATATATAATGAACAAGTTATACATAAATAATTCTGAAAAAATTGGTAACTAATTAAATAAAATGAAGAATAAAGATTATGAAAGAACAATGGTAAAAAGAGTTTCCGCTGTTGGAATCTTCGGTAATATTATACTGGTATTATTCAAGCTTTTTGCCGGAATAATAGGGAATTCAGCTGCCATGGTTTCTGATTCAATTCATTCCGCGTCTGACGTTGTCGCTACACTTGTCGCATTCATTGGAGTTAGGGCATCAAAGAAAGAGGCAGACTCTAAACATCCTTATGGACATGAAAGAATAGAATGTGTTGCATCGCTGATACTTGGAAGCATTTTGCTTATAACAGGATTTTTTATAGGACTAGCTGCCTTTAATAAGATGATTAAAGGACAAAGTGACGGCATCAAAAGCCCCAAGATGATTGCACTTGTTGCAGCAATAGTATCAATAGTTACAAAGGAATTGATGTATAGATATACAATGCATATTGCAGATAAAATCAACTCCGACGCATTTCGTGCAGATGCATGGCATCACAGGTCAGATGCTTTTTCATCTATTGGTTCGCTTATTGGAATAGGTGCCGCAATGCTTGGATTTCCGATAATGGACCCTTTGGCAGGAGTGATAATATGCATATTTATATTTAAGGTTGCTTTTGACGTAATCAAAGTCGCTATTGACAAAATGCTCGATACTTCCTGCGGTGAAGAGTATGACAACAATATGAGAGAGTTTATCCTTAAACAGGATGGAGTCCAGGGCGTCGACTTATTGAGAACCAGGACATTCGGAAACAAAATATATATTGATGCGGAGATAGTAGTTGATGGGGATCTTAGGTTAAGAGCGGCACATAGTATTGCAGAAAGAGTGCACAGCAATGTTGAAAACAATTTTGACAATATAAAGCATATAATGATACATGTTAATCCTACAGATAAACTTAAAGACAGTTAAGAGCAGGATATACTAAGGCAAAATGTAAAGCATGGAAATGAAAAGAGCTCTATGCTATAATTTACCTATTACACGCCATTATGTGTGATAAAATAAATTGATTAAAGGAGAAGGAACCAAATAACAATGGAAATTGTAAGAATTAAAGATCTGTTTCGCAGTCCAGAAGATTATGCTGACAAGGAAGTGTCTGTTAGAGGTTGGGTTAGGAATAATCGAGGCTCAGGCAGATATTGCTTTCTAAATGTTAATGATGGCACGTTTTTTACACCGGTGCAGGTGGTTTGTGAGGCAGATAAGCTTGATAATTTTGGAGAGGTATCTAAGTTTAAGCTTTCCTCCGGAGTTATGATAAGGGGTGTTCTAAGACTGACACCTGATTCGAAGCAACCGTTTGAGATTCAGGCAGAAGAAGCTATATTGGAAGCAGATTCAGATTCGGATTATCCTCTTCAGAACAAGAGACATTCGATGGAGTTCCTTAGAGAGATTGCACATTTAAGGCCAAGGAGCAATACATTCCAGGCAGTTTTCAGAGTAAGGAGTATGCTCGCATATGCCGTACACAAATTTTTCCAGGAAAGAGGATTTATTTACACACATTCACCTATAATAACCGGAAGTGATGCAGAAGGTGCAGGAGAGATGTTCAAGGTTACGACTCTTGATCTTGAAAACATACCATTTACAGAAGATGGAAAAGTTGATTACAGCAAAGATTTTTTCTGTAAAGAGACCAACCTCACGGTTTCAGGACAGCTCGAAGCAGAGATAATGGCACTTGCATTTCGAGATGTTTATACCTTCGGACCTACATTCCGTGCAGAAAACTCAAATACTGCAAGGCATGCATCAGAATTCTGGATGATAGAACCGGAGATGGCTTTTGCGGATTTGGAAAGAAACATGGATGTTGCAGAAGATATGATTAAATATCTTATCAATTACATCTTAGATAATGCACCTGAGGAAATGGAGTTTTTTAATAAAAGAATTGATAAGGGGCTTATCGAAAGGCTTAAACATGTAGCGAATGCAGACTTTGACAGAGTTACATATACGAAGGCCGTAGAGATCCTCAAGAAGTCCGGCAAAAAGTTCGAATATCCAGTTGAATGGGGTATTGATTTACAAACGGAACACGAGCGTTATCTCACAGAGCAGGTATACAAAAAACCTATATTTGTAACCGATTATCCAAAGGAAATCAAAGCTTTCTATATGAGGGTAAATGAAGACGGAAAGACGGTTGCCGCTTGCGATTTGCTAGTTCCGGGAGTTGGAGAGATCATAGGGGGAAGTCAGAGAGAAGAAAGATATGACGTTCTTCTTGACAAGATGAAGGAACAGGGGATGCAGATTGAACCATATTCATGGTATCTCGACCTTCGTAAATATGGAGGAGTAAAGCATTCCGGATTTGGACTCGGTTTCGAAAGAATGCTGATGTATGTTACAGGGATGAGTAATATAAGAGATGTTCTGCCATTCCCTAGAACACCTAAGACCGCTGAATTTTAATAAAATATCAAGGAGGAACTTTGATGAAAGGTTACAAGACGGAAAAGATTAGAAATGTCGTTTTGCTTGGACACGGAAACTGCGGAAAGACAACTTTTTTGGAAGCTGCACTTAAATATACCGGAGCAATCAGCAGGATGGGTCGTGTTGAAGATGGAAATACGGTGTCTGACTACGACAAGATGGAGATTGCAAAAGGATATTCGATCAATACAACTCTAGTACCGGTTGAATACAAGGGATTCAAATATAATTTCCTCGATACACCTGGGTTCTTTGACTTTATCGGAGAGGTAAGATCGGCACTTAGTACGGCTGCAGCTGCTATTATCATGGTAGATGCATCAGCAGGTATACAGGTTGGCACCGAAAAAGCATGGAAAGAGTGTAAAAAATCAAAGACGCCTGTTTTCATGGTAATGACAAAGATAGACAAGGAAAATGTTGACTGCGATGCTGTAATCGCTGAATTAAGAGAAAAATTTGGAAATTCTGTTGTAACTGACGAGGATGAAGAGGCACTAAATGAAGCAATCGCAGCTACCGATGAAGAACTTATGGAGAAATTCTTCGAGGGAGAAGAGTTTACGGAGGAAGAATTAAGCACGGGACTTAGGAAGGGAATTGCAAGTGGAGAGATAGTTCCGGTTATAAAAACATCATCCATGACAGGAGATGGAATTGATGAGGTACTGCGTTCAATAAACAGATATATACCTGAACCTACAAAGCATGATCCATACATATGTAAGGATGCCGATGGAAATGAAGTTGAAATAATTACTAAACCTGAAGGCGATCCTGTACTATTTGTATTTAAGACTATTGCGGACCCTTTCCTTGGTAAAATTTCTTATGCAAAGGTTCTGACAGGACAGATTAAGTCCGGAACTGAGCTTTACAATTCAAGGTCTCTCAAGCCTGAAAAACTTGGCGCAATGTTTTTTGTAAGAGGAAAGGAACAGGTTGCTGCATCCGAGGTAAATGCAGGAGATATGGTTGCACTTGCTAAGCTTCAGAACACTAAGACTGGTGACACGCTCTGCCTTAAGGATAAGCTAGTTGAGATGCCTGGAATTAATTTCCCTAAGCCTAATTATTTTGTAGCTGTCGCAGCCAAGGATAAAAATGACGAAGAAAAGATGGCACAAGGGCTTTTCAAGCTAATGGAAGAAGATCCATCTTTTGTTCTTGAAAGAAATTCTGAGACTCATCAAAGCTTGCTCGGTGGACAGGGAGATATTCAGTTGAGCATCATAAGGGATAAACTAAAGGCTAAATATGGAGTTGAAATAGATACCATTCCTCAGAAGATTGCATATAGAGAGACCATAAAAGGCAATTCAGATGTTCAGGGTAAGCATAAGAAGCAGACCGGGGGTGCCGGACAGTATGGTGATGTTCATATAAGATTTTCACCTTCAAGCGAAGTATTTGAATTCAGTGAAGAATTGTTCGGAGGAGCAATTCCTAAGAATTATGTACCAGCTGTAGAAAAAGGCCTCATAGAAAGCATGGAGCAAGGACCTCTTGCAGGCTGCAAGGTTGTAAATATAAAAGCGGTACTGTATGACGGTTCTTATCATGATGTAGACTCGAATGAAATGGCATTCAAGATTGCCGCTTCACTTGCGTTCAAGAAAGGTATTAAGGAAGCAAAACCTTGTCTCCTCGAACCAATAATGAAGATGGAGATTACAGTTCCCGAAAGATACACTGGGGACGTAATGGGTGATATGAATAAGAGAAGGGGAAGAATACTTGGAATGGATCCTTCAGAAGATGGGAGCGAGACGATTCTTCATGCAGAAGCACCTCAGGCTGAACTCTTCGATTATGCCATCGTCTTGAGAGCAATGACACAGGCGAGAGGTGAGTTTACATTGGAATTTGACAGATATGATGAGGTACCTTCCAATATTGCAGAGAAAGTAATCAATGAATATCAGAAAGATAAAGAAAAGAAATAGTTGTTCATAATTATAACCTTTGAGCCTGTCGCTTCTGCGGTAGGCTCTTTATTTATAAAATTAATT
>CABTXQ010000012.1 GCA_902488835.1 uncultured Ileibacterium sp. | reverse complement strand
TGGTCAAGCGGTTAAGACATCGCCCTTTCACGGCGGTAACCCGGGTTCGATTCCCGGTGGGGTCACCAAATTTTAATCCTGATATTTGCGAGACTGGCGGAACTGGCAGACGCGCTAGATTTAGGTTCTAGTGGGAGACCGTGTGGGTTCGAGTCCCACGTCTCGCACCATGTTGAGGCTGGTAGAGCCTTTTTTTATTATCTTTATCATTTTTTCTAGACATATTTGTTAAAGGAAGGACATATTTATGAGGTTTTATTTAGCACTATGGTTTTCAAAATTCCTTAATTTTATCATCAATATTATCGATGATTCCAAAGGTAGCAATTTTTCCGGTGATAAAGCATTAAAAATTGATCCTCTTTTTATCAGTCATTTTAAATCAATTGATAAATCAAAAGTAGTCTTTATAACCGGTACAAATGGAAAATCTACTACAAATAATTTAACAAATCATATTATAAAAAAAAGTGGATATAGTGTAGTTTCAAATCTTGAGGGTGCCAATCTTATATCTGGTATAGCTACTGCATTGTTAAAGGCGAGCACTTTAGGCGGCAGTGTTATTTCTGACTATTATATATTTGAAATCGATGAGAGATTCCTTCCACTAATACACAAGCAGCTTCCAGCTGAAAATCTCCTTATAACAAACCTTCAAAAAGATCAGATTCAAAGAAACGGTGATCCTGACTTTATATACAGTAAGATTAAGAAATTCTTGATAAAAAATAAGATTAGGTTATTCGTAAACAATGATGAGCCAAGATCAAAGGCACTTGAAGATTATGGATATGAAATTATAAGATATGGGGTAGAAAAACACACTAAGGCTTTTAACAAGGATGAAACATACGTAACAATGCCTTGCCCAAAATGTTTTCATTCTATTGAAGTTGATTATTACAACAATGATGGAATGGGAATGTTCAAATGCAAAAACTGTGATCATATGAGTTGTGAAAGACCAGATTACCTTATCACCAATGTTGATTTTGACAATAATAGTTTCAAGTTTATGGATGAGAATTTTCATATGCCTTACCCTGTACCTTATATGCTTTACGACTATGCTTCTGCATTAACGGTTGCTAGTAGCTTATGCAATATTTCCCCAAAAGAAGCTAAATCAGCTTTGATGGACTTCAAAAACATAGGTGGGCGTTATGAGATTCTTCATTACAAGGGTAAAACCATTAAATACATGAGAATCAAGCAGGAAAATCCTGAGACGTTACAGAATTCCCTTAATGTAATTGCAGACGATTCTAATCCGAAAATGATAGCTATCGGTTTATGCCCTTTGGTTGACATGATACCTCATTATGCAGTTTCATTCTATGCATTTGACTGTGACTTCAGTAAATTGGTGAATGATAGTGTTGAGAAATATTTCTGCTTTTCTGAAGCCGTGTCCTTCGATACAGCAAACAGATTGGTTTATGAGGGAGTTGATCCTGACAAAATTACGATAGAAAATTCAGAGAATCTGGATAAAATATTTAATGAAATAGAAAGTGTTAAGACAGATAATATCTATATGATAACTTGGCTAAGTACATATGAAGCTATGAACAAGTATCTAAAAAAGGAAGGTGCATAAGATGAATGATTTTAATATAGCATGGTTATTTCCAAACACACTTTTCTTGCATGGAGATAGAGGTAACGTTCTTGCTCTTAAGAGATTCTCAAAGCTTATGGGTCTTAACCCAGTAGTTCAAAAGATTGATTTTGACACAAAAGAATTTGAACCAGCGAAATTTGATATTATATTTGCAGGACCAGGAGAGATAAGCTCGTTTCCTGAGTTAAAGAAATGGTTTGATTGCAGATCTTCTGCTATTAGCGAATTTGTAACAAATGGAAGACCCCTTTTGGTCACAGGAACAAGTATTTGCCTGTTTGGGGATGAATATGTAAGGACTGATGGAACGGTATATTCAGGACTTGGAATTATTTCAACAAACTTCACAGAGAATAATAATGTATACGGGGATGACATTTGGTATGAATGCAATTACAACGAAAAAAATCTTCAAATTATAGGTAACCAGATTCAAATGGGAAATCTTGAAATAATAGACGAGAAACCTCTTGGTAAGGTAATATACGGTTATGGCAATAACGGAAAAGATAAGAATGAGGGTGTAATCAAAGAAAACTCTATCTTTACAAACACTCTAGGTCCTATTCTCACATGTAATCCCTGGTTAACAATCGAGATGATAAAGGTGGCGTGTAAGTATAGAGGTATTGAAATTTCATCAGATATATATGATAACACTCTAGAAAAAGCCTCTTTTGAAGCGAAGAAAATGTTTATTAATGATAAAGAAAAATGTTTGTAATGTTTAATTAAAATTTATCTTTACTAACCAATGCATTTAAGTGTATCATGTGGTTAAGATAGTTGATTAGACATATTGGGAAAAACAAATATAATGTATTTAAAAGGAGTTAATTATTATGAAGTGTTTATTTGAGATTAAAAAAGTTAGGAAAGCTTGTTCATTCCTTGGCGGAGTAGTTTTTGGTACAGCCGGCATCGCAGTTCTTGCATCAGATGAGGCTAAGAAAGTATATGCACACTGCACTGCAGCAGGTCTTCGCGCAAAGGATAAGATTATGGAGAAGGCTACAGCCATCCAGGAAAACGCAGGAGACATTTATGCTGATGCAAAAGACATCAACATGAAGAAGAAAATGGCAAAGGAAACAGCAGTGATTGACCATGAAGCTGATTGTTAAACATCGCTCTTTTGAGAGAGTTAGGATTCACATTGAGGGTAAACCTTTTTCAGAAAAGGATGCAAATTCATTATACATATTCACCTCAATGTTGGATGGTGTTGATAAGGTAGTTGTTTATGACAGGACTAATGATTTAGTAATTTTTTACAAAGATTCCTTGGAAGATATTATCAAGGCACTTTCAAGATTTGATTTTGCTGATGTTGAATACTCAAAGGATGAAATAGAGCAGTATGGAAGGAATGCGGATCATGAATTCGTTGATAGGCTTACCTGGCATTTCGCGAGAAGACTTATCTACAAGTATGTGCTTCCGGTACCGATAGGAAGAACACTGCTCTTGATAAATTCATTTAGATATATCAAGAAGGGCATTTCATGCCTCAAAGATGGAAAGCTTGAGGTACCCGTTCTAGATGCAACGGCTATTTCTATATCGGTTTTGAGGAGAGACTTTAGAACCGCTGCTAATATCATGTTCCTACTAGGTCTCGGAGAGATCCTTGAAGACTGGACGAGAAAGAAGTCTATTGATGATCTTGCAAGGGCTATGTCTCTCAATGTTGGAACTGTATGGAAAAAAGATGGCGATCAGGAAATCAGTGTTAAATATGACGAGATTAAGACCGGAGACATAGTTGTAGTCAATCTTGGATCTCAGATTCCTTTCGATGGCGTTGTTGTCGAAGGTGAGGCAATGGTAAATCAGTCATCAATGACTGGTGAAAGCGTTCCGGTAAGAAAGACTATAGAGAGTTCTGTTTATGCAGGTACAGTTGTTGAAGAAGGAAGCATAACCATACTCGTAAAGGAAGCATCGGGATCTACAAAATATGAGAAAATTGTCAAGATGATTGAGGAAAGTGAAAAACTCAAATCAGATGTGGAAGATAAGTATTCACATCTTGCTGACAAGCTTGTACCATATACCTTCCTTGGCTCTGCCTTGGTTTATATTCTCACGAGAGATGTTATAAAAACCCTTGGAATACTCATGGTTGACTTCTCGTGTGCACTGAAACTTGCAATGCCGATATCGGTATTATCAGCTATCGCCGAAGCGGCAGACAGGCATTCCACCGTCAAAGGCGGTAAATATATGGAAGCGCTTTCTGAAGCAAATGTAATTGTCTTTGATAAAACAGGAACACTTACAAAGGCTGAACCAACGGTAAGGGATGTTATTCCGTTCGGTGAAAAAAGCAGTGATGAATGTTTAAAGATAGCAGCGTGCCTTGAAGAGCACTTCCCTCATTCCATGGCACTTGCAGTTGTTTCTCACGCAAAGAACAAGAACCTCGAACACAAAGAGATGCATTCAAAGGTTGAATACATTGTTGCTCACGGAATTGCATCATCAATCAACTCAAAGCGTGTTGTAATCGGCAGTCATCATTTCATATTTGAGGATGAGAAGTGCATTGTGAAGGAAGATAAAAAGGAATTATTCGATTCATTACCTGTTGACTGTTCTCATCTATACATGGCAATAGATGGCGTTCTTGAAGCGGTAGTCCTAGTAGAGGATCCACTTAGAGAAGAAGCCAAAAGTGCAATCGAAGCCCTTAGAGATGAAGGCTTTACAAAGATAGTAATGATGACCGGAGATAGCGATAGAACAGCTAGAGCGATTGCTCACACTGTCGGTGTTGATACCTATTATTCTGAGGTTCTACCTGAAGAGAAGGCATCCTTTGTTGAAAGAGAGAAGAAGCTAGGAAATAAGGTATGCATGGTAGGAGATGGAATTAACGACTCGCCTGCACTTTCTGCAGCCGATGTCGGAATCGCAATTAGCGATGGAGCAGCAATAGCAAGAGAGATTGCAGACATAACAATTGCTGCAGACAACCTACATGAGATTGTAGTGCTGAGAAAACTCGCAAAGAAGATGATGAAGAGAATTGACAGCAACTACAAGAGGATAATCGGAATTAACGGATCGCTGATTGCCTTGAATATACTGGGTTTGATTCAACCGACTACAGCTTCTCTAATTCACAATGGATCGACACTTGCTATAAGCGCAGGAAGCATGAAAAAATATTTAAAATAATTCAAAAATATGCTTGACAAAAATATGTGATTAAGTTAATATATTGGTGAGGTTAGATAAGACTAACCTCACCAATATTAATAGCAACTGTTCAAGTTGATTTTTTTTGAAGCCTAGGTTAGATATGACTAACTGCGAAATGAGGGGAGGTTAATGTCAGAAGACAAGATGATACGTCATTGTTCACCGACTCTTAGAGGAATAAAGGCAGGCAGTATTTTTACAGCAGCCTATGAATCAAAAGAGGATTTTGAACAAGATGTAGAAAAGGCGAATACAATATTTAATGAAACTCAAATAAGGTTCAGAGCACTTAGATATTGTAAGGGCAAGGGAATAGTCTATGTATATAGACCGAATCTATTGATGAAAGACATCAGTAATCCTGAAAGCATGATGATTCTGTCCGATAACGGATATGAATGCAAAAGCTACACAGATTGCATAAATCGTTTGATTGAGAGACTTTGCAATTCAAGTGAGTTCCCACATGAGATTGGACTTTTTCTCGGGTATCCTCCTGAAGATGTTAAAGGATTTATTGAAAACGATGCGAAGAAATGCAAATATGTAGATTACTGGAAGGTATACGGTGATGTCGATAAAGCAAAGATTTTATTCGATGCCTTTAGAAGATCCACAAGATTTTGTTATTCACAATGGAAGGCCGGAGCTTCACTGATCACACTTGTTAACTAGTTGCTAACTTTCAACTATCTATTTACCATGATAGCATTACCTTTTTTCACATTACCTTAATCAACATTACATCAAAATAAAAAAGCCGCGTAAGCGGCTTTTTTATTGCTATTTTTTTATAAATCAAGCTTAAGGTCATTTTCTTTAATCCAGTTCTTCTTTCTCATATAAGCACATACTATATATGATATTATAGCTGGGAGTACGACAGCAATTAGAATTAGACCTAGCCAGTCGAATCCAGTTCCACCGGTACCTGTCTTTATCCATCCGGTCCATACACCTATAGGGCCAACAAGTCCGCATGTCCCCATTCCTGATGCTATCGGTTGTCCGTTCATCTGAAGGTGGAATATACATGTAGCTATAGGACCTGTAATCGCTGATGCTATGATAGGGGGTATCCAAATCTTAGGGTTCCTAACGATATTTCCCATCTGTAACATTGATGTTCCAAGACCCTGAGATACGAGTCCTCCAATCTTATTTTCTTTATAGCTCATTACGGCAAAACCTACCATGTTTGCACAGCAGCCTGCCACAGCCGCTCCACCAGCAAGCCCTGTTAGACCTAGTGCAGCACAGATAGCTGCAGATGATATAGGTAGGGTTAAAGCTATTCCAACTATCACTGAAACGATTATTCCCATGAGTAGTGGCTGTAATTCTGTAGCCCACATAATCGCTTTACCAACACTGGATGCCGCACTTCCTATTGCAGGAGCAATCAATGCAGAGAGAGCTACACCAGAAAGTATTGTAACAAAAGGTGTAACTAGAATATCTATCTTTGTTTCTTTTGAGACAGCTTTTCCAAGTTCTGATGCAATTATCGCAATTATTAAAACTGCGAGTGGTCCTCCGGCACCTCCAAATTCATTGGCAGCTATACCTACTCCAGCAAGAGTAAAGAGTACTAAAGCAGGGGCATTTAGTGCATATCCTATCGATACAGCCATTGCAGGACCTGCAGACTTCATTGCATACGCACCTACAGTACTAAGCAATTCAATATGCAGTTGAGAACCAAGCGTAGAAATTATTGTTCCAATTAGAAGTGAAGCAAAAAGACCTTGTGCCATGGCACTCATAGCGTCAATCGCATATCTTTTCCAACTAAAAATTATGTCCTTCCTTTCAAGGAACAAGCGAAATGAGGACTTTTGAACTGTTTCCATTTTTTATCTCCTTAAATAATATTTGATGAAGTTTTATAACTTAATATTAACTTTTTCTTCCGTACCATCTTCATGTCTAATCTTGACTATCCTGGCAGGGGCGCCTACAACCGTAGTATTCGCAGGTATGTCCTTTAGAGATACGGTTCCGGCACCTATTATAACATTGTCTCCTACGGTTACATTACCTAGAATCATTGATTCTGCGTAAATTGTAACATTATTTCCAAGTGTCGGATGCCTTTTACCTGCATCTTTTCCAGTTCCACCGAGAGTTACACCATGAAATAGTGTAACATTATCTCCGATAATTGCAGTTTCGCCAATTACAACACCGAAACCGTGATCAATGAAAAACCTATCGCCTATTTCTGCACCCGGATGAATTTCAATATTTGTCCTGCTAGCAGCTTCAAGAGACAATCTTCTGGCACGAACGTACTGACCCTGAAGGTATAAATCATGAGCCTTTCTATAAGTCATTATAGCATCATAACACGGATACAGGAATGCTTCTTCATCACTATGTATAGCAGGATCTCGTTCTTTAACAACTTCAATCCATTCAAGTTCTTCGGGTGTATATTTCATAATAGCCTCCATTGATTATTAATTTAATTTAGAATATAATAATTCCTATCGAAGCAATAGGAATTAACTTTTATTATAAGATTATAATTAATAAAGTCAATAAAAAAAGTTTTCGACATAATTGATATACAGGAGGTTCATATAAAATGATGGTATCTACCAAGGGACGTTATGCACTTATGATTCTCATAGATATTGCTCAAAATGGAGAAGACGAATATATCCCGCTTGTGGATATTGCAAACAGGCAGGGACTTTCTATGAAATATCTTGAGCTTGTTGTTGCTATGCTGAATAAGGGTAATCTCATTACCAGCAGAAGAGGAAAAAGTGGGGGATATAAACTCATTAAAAAACCTGAAGAATATAATATTAATGAGATACTTGAGATAACGGAAGGTAGCCTTTCTCCCGTTAACTGCATTGATTCAAAAGGGGTGAATTGCGATAAGGCTTCAAGTTGCATAACGCTACCTTTATGGATGGGCCTGGATAAGGTAATAAGTGATTATCTTAGCAAAATAAGTCTTAGGGACATAATTGAAGCAAAGATTTGACATTAAACAAATTAGGGGATATAATCGGACTGTACGTATAGCTAGAGATAGAATTTTTTAGGAGGTACCTGATGAACGGTACAGTTAAATGGTTCAGCAATGACAAAGGCTATGGCTTTATAGCTAACGATGAGAGCGGAGAAGATATTTTTGTACATTTCTCAGCAATTCAGCTTGATGGCTTTAAGACATTAAAAGAAGGTCAAAAGGTCACTTTTGAAGAAGAAGAGGACCCTAAGAACAGCGATAAGAAGAGAGCTGTTAACGTACAGATTGTTGAGTAATCGATACTGATTATATAAGACAGACGTGTACAATAAAGACGCCAAGGCTTAACCTTGGCGTCTTTTTTTAGACTAAATAAAATTTTTTATCCTGTTAAATCTCCATATGAATCTTCGTCATCAGCGTAATTCTTAGAATTTTTATTGGTACTATTGCTGCTATCTTCATTACTGTTATTATCGTTTTGATTAGAATTTTCATTCTTTTCAACCTGATCTTCGTCATTTTTATCGACGTCTTCTTTATTAACATCATCTTCATGTAAGAAGTCGTCTCCTAAAATTTTCTGAACATCTTCTTTTGTAATATTATCCCCACTAAGATATATCTTGTAGTAGGCTGAGTCTATGCCATTTGCAATTGCATTAGCATAATCTTCCTTACCTTCATCAAGTTTCTTGTTGTCTTCTTTACTTGCAACAGAGCCTATGAATAGCAT
Organism: uncultured Ileibacterium sp.; assembly: GCA_902488835.1. GTDB lineage: Bacteria > Bacillota > Clostridia > Peptostreptococcales > Anaerovoracaceae > Alterileibacterium. The sequence continues at coordinate 25,741 of CABTXQ010000012.1, read as the reverse complement.
GCAGGATGGCATATTTGTCTTTGAGTTTTCAATGTAGTTTTCTTCCGCATCGCCTATTTTCCCTATATTCGTTTTTCCTGGGGATTCATAAATTGCCAGTCCGTTGAATTCATTTATTATTGAAGCTGCCAGATATTGAGATTTTATATTTTTGGAATTAGAAATAAATGTATTAATACCATAAATATCATTTTCATTTGAATTGTATCTATCTATGCTGACCATCAAATCACATTTACTCTTATTTGCTTCAGCAATCCTTTCATCAACTTTAACATTTGTATTATCGTCTCTTGCTATTATAACTTTGTAGTTTTTCTCCTCAAGTTGTTCCTTTACTAAAAGAGCAATCTCGAGGTTATCTTTAGCGGCATTCCTCTTATTAGTAGACTTATCGTTTTTATCGCTACCACCAACGGGATTTAAATATATAATTCCTTTTTGTTTTTTTGCATTTGCGATGACCTTCGGGGTGATTTTAGATGTAGGAATCAAGCGTATTATAAAGCCGGTTATAAGGCAAAATATGGTCAATATAGAAACAATTTTAGATGAGAACTTCAACATGTCATAAAAACCATTATGTTGACGCTTTTTCTTGACAGAATTTCTCTTATTTTTTTTCCTACCAAGTCTTATTCTTGATTTACCAATTCTAAATACAATCATTGTAATGTCTCCAAAATTATTTACAATCAGAATTTAAATTAATATTATCATCATTTTCATCCTTTATTCTAACATCGAAAGGAAATCCACCGGCACGGATAGATTGACGAAGAAAAACGTTTATAGCAGTTGTTAGATTGATACCAAGTCTACCATATACATATTCACTTTTCTTTTTTATATCGGAATCCATGCGAACGCTGAAGTTCGTGGTCTTCAATTTATCCATAATTCCTCCTAAGCAATTTATACGTGCATTATACATATAAATAATTGCAAAATCAAGTTAAAATATATGCAAAAAATATATCCTGCAGTGCATAAATCAAAAATATTCATCAATAATGATGACTTGAATTTATGGTGATTAAAATGCTAGAATAAACAAAATAATCATTGGATAAAAGGGGAGTTTCAGAATATGTATGCAATAACAGCAAAAGGCATGCGATTAATAGATGAATATACGATTAATCAAGGCGTGAACGCTGCAGTCCTGATTGAAAATGCAGCTAAAGGTGTTGTGAATACGGTAAAAGAAATTTTTCCTGATTCTTCTACCAGAATACTTGTATTATGTGGAACTGGTAATAATGGCGGAGATGCCATTTGTTCAGCAAGATGGCTTATGCATTATGGATATGATGTTAATGTTTATTATCTTGGCGATCCAATTAACAATTCATTTGGCTGTGTTAGTCAGCTGAGGATCCTCCGGAATATGTATCCAGATGCTCATATTGCAGGTATAGATTCTGATAACGCCTATGATTATCTAAGAATGGAATATGATGTTATAATAGACGGAATCTTTGGAATTGGACTTAACAGAAGACTCGGAAACAATTATGTTAAATTCATAAACTTTATCAACTCAAAAAAAGGGCTTAAGATAGCGGTAGATATTCCGTCCGGAATCAATGCTACTACTGGTCAGAAGATGAATGCCGCATTTAATGCAGATATTACGGTTACATTTTCAGGCTATAAAACAGGAATGTTTTTTGAAGATGGAAGAGAACACTGTGGTGATATAAGAGTGGTTGATATAGGGGTAGATAAGAAGGCATATAACATGGTCTCCGAAAAATTATTCGTCTGTGACGAAAAGTTTTTCAACGGATCTAAGGATATGGCGCTTCAGCCAAGAAAAGAAAAGTCGCATAAGGGTACATATGGAACCGTAGGAATAATAATAAGTGAAGCAGGCATGATGGGGGCAGGAATATTGGCTTCAAAAGCTGCTTACAGAGCGGGGACAGGCCTTGTCAAACTTTTCTGTCCAAGTAAATATGTAGGATTTATGAATGTGTCTGTACCGGAGGCAATCGCCGTACCTTACACAGAAGATAAATTTATTACGGAACTAAATGAATTCCTCGATTTGGTTGATGTAGTTGTGATTGGTCCTGGACTTAGTGAAGACTATTCATCTATAAGGATGCTCAGGTATATCCTTTCAAAGGATATTAATGCAGTTATTGATGCAGGCGCACTTAATCTAATTGCAAGAGATATAAGACCTTTTAGAGATAGGAAATGCAACTGCGTGATAACTCCTCATATAGGTGAAATGGCAAGATTATGTGGCGAAACACCTGAGGTTATAATGAAGAACAGAATAGGGTTTGCAAAGAAATTCTCAGAGAAATATAAGGTCAACATGGTCCTCAAATCGGATGTTTCAATTATTTCGATGATAATAAAGGACGAACAACTTCTTTTCCTTAATACAATGGGAAACTCCGGACTGGCTACGGCGGGATCTGGTGATGTATTATCTGGAATTATAGCTTCACTTGTTGCACAGGACAATTCTCTAAACAATAGCCTTTTATATGGCACACTACTGCATTCGGCTTCTGCATCAAAATATGCTAAAGATGATGATTCCAAGCGGAAGATGATGGCGGGAGATATTATAGAAAACTTATTTTAGCTTAGTCCTTGCCAGAAACAAGAATGAATGGTATAATAACAAGCATCGTGTGGACAGCATGTTCCATGATATTCGAGCTAAGGCGGGAGGTGAAAACGGAATATGGCACACGTAATAGTCAAAGAGAACGAAAGCCTTGAAAGTGCACTCAAGAGATTTAAGAGATCATGTGCTCGTGACGGAGTTATGTCAGAGCTTAGAAAGAGGGAGCATTATGAGAAGCCAAGTGTTAGACGCAAGAAGAAGTCTGAGGCTGCCAGAAAAAAGGCTAGAAAATTTTAACATGATTTAAAATATTTATATGAGACTATCGTATTACTTTTGGTTGCGATAGTCTTTTTTAATAATAAATATATATAGTCAAACTTCATTATGAATGAGGGGGTATGAAAAAATTATTATGGATATAATCTGCTATACTCAAAAAGGCAAACCATTAAGACCTAAGACTATAGGGCAGGAAGATTATGTAAAAAAAATATTGAATAACGACATGGTTTTCGGCATTGGACCTGCCGGAACAGGAAAGACTTTTCTTGCATGCGCTGTCGCTGTAAATGAACTGAAAAATAAGAATGTTTCGAAAATAATACTTACAAGACCGGCAGTAGAAGCGGGGGAAAATCTTGGCTTTTTACCAGGAGATCTTAAGGAAAAAGTAGATCCGTATCTTAGACCTCTTTACGATGCCCTAAATGAACTTATTGGGCAGGGTGGTGCATTAAAGCTTGAAGAAAAAGGAGCAATCGAGATTGTGCCGCTTGCATATATGAGGGGTAGGACACTTGACAATGCTTTTATTATCCTTGATGAGGCACAGAATACCACAAGAGAGCAGATGAAGATGTTTTTGACGAGAATGGGTCAGAATTCAAAAGTTGTGGTTACAGGAGACATTACTCAGATCGATCTTCCAAAAGGCAGGGCTTCAGGACTCGTCGAAGCTTGCAGGGTGCTTGAGGATATAGAAGGAATTAAATTTTCGTATCTTACGGATGTTGATGTTGCTAGAAACGAACTTGTTAAGAGAATTATAAAGGCATATAGAGAATATGATCTTTCAAGAAAGGTATCATTATTAGAAGAAATCGGAGAAAAAGCTAGAGATGATTCTTAATTATTATGATGAACAAAACAAAATCGATGATGATATATTAAATGAGTATGAAAATGCATCAAAGGTTATCATCAATAAGGAACTTGGGGTAAATCTTGGATTTGAGCTTATAGAAATTAGTCTTAACATTGTTACAGAAGATGAGACAAAAGAGATAAACAGAGAATACAGGGGAATTGATAAGTCGACAGATGTCCTTTCGTTTCCACAGTACGAGAATATTCAAATGATTATGTCGAAAATTAAGGATTTAAAAGCTTTAGAACAAAACAACCAGATGCCTCTGATCCTTGGCGATATTGTGATATGTTTCGATGTTGCAAAAAGACAATCTATTGAATATGGAAATACAATCAAGCGGGAACTCGTATATCTATTTGTCCACAGCATGCTACATCTCCTTGGATATGATCATATTAAAGAAGATGATAGAAAAATTATGAGAAGGCATGAAGAAGAAATTATGAGTGAGCTAGGTATTGAAAGGTGAAAAAATGTGTGATATTGCTACAAAGAAAATAGATGGAAAGCATCTTATGGAGCTTGCAAAAAAAGCAAAGGGGGATTCGTATTCACCATACTCAAACTTCCCTGTAGGAGCTGCTGTTCTTACCGATGAAGGCAAGATATATACGGGAGCTAATATAGAAAATGCTTCATATGGGGCAAGCATATGTGCTGAGAGAGTTGCGATATATAAGGCAATTAATAGTGGAGCAAGGGTAATATCTGCAATTGCAATATGTGCTAATAAAAATGAAGCTTTTCCTTGCGGTATTTGCAGACAGGTTATGTCGGAATTTACACATAGTGAAGATATTGCGGTATTTGTTGAAAAAGATGAAGGTGAAATTGAACAGTATAAACTATCTCAACTATTACCGAATGCTTTCAAATTATAGGAATGGGAAGAACCGGGAGATTTAGATGAAATCAGGATTCATAAGTATAATAGGAAGACCTAATGTGGGTAAATCAACATTACTTAATAGCATACTCGGAGAAAAGGTAGCGATAACGTCTGATAAGGCGGAGACTACCAGAAACAGAATAACCGGCATCTATACGGAGGAATCTGACAATGAAAATGAAGGATTTCAGATGATATTCCTTGATACACCGGGGATTCATAAACCGAAGAACAAGCTTGGTAGTGCAATCAATGAAACGGCGATGAACACATATAAGGGAGTAGATGTAATAATGCTAATCATTGATGGGCAAAAGCAATTCGGAAAAGGTGATGAGCACATGCTTAAACTTATGAAGGAAGTATCCATACCGAGGATTCTTGTTATAAATAAGATCGACCTTGTAAGCCCTGAGAAATATCTCGAGCTTTACAACAAATATAATGAAGAAAATATTTTTGATGATATATATGGGATATCAGCCTTGAACGGAACAAATATCAATAAGCTTATAGAAAAATTAAAGACGTATATGGTAGAGGGCCCACAATATTTCCCGAATGATATAGCGACTGATAGCCCTATGAGATTCTTGGTTAGTGAGATAATAAGGGAGAAAATTTTGATATACCTTGATCAGGAGGTACCACACGGTGTTGCTATTGAGATAGAGGAATATGAAGAGGATAAAGATATCACGAGAATCTCTGCCGTGATTATCTGTGAAAAATCGAGACATAAAAGTATAATAATAGGTAAAAATGGAAGAAAAATAAAGGGGATTGGGAAGGCAGCTCGTATTGAAATAGAGGAACTCGTCGGAACAAAAGTTTTCCTAAAACTTTGGGTCAAAGTAAAAACAAATTGGAGAGATTCGAGTTACATGATAAAAAACCTAGGTTATAAGGATGAATAGATGATAGTTGAATGTGAAGGACTTGTTCTAAAACAGCGTAAGATTGCAAATAATAGAAGGATAATCGTTATTTTTACAAAAAAATATGGAAAAATAAATGCTGGAACCAATATAAATGAAAAAAGAAGGGGTAAGTCAGCTCTTTCTATTTCTCCTTTTGCATATTCAAAATTTGAATTATATAAGAAAGGCTCGTATTACAATATTAATGGTGGTGAGCTTATAAAGAGCTACTATTCTATAGGCGAAAAACTTGACAGATTCATTGCGGCATCGGGAATGATACGTTTTGTTGAAGATGTTATACAAGATGAACAACCGAGCCCTAAGATCTTTGATTTATCTATAGAATTCCTAGATATTATTTCTAATGCTGACGCGAATTTCGATACACTGCTAATTGCTTTTTATATAAAGACCCTAAAATATCTTGGCATTATGCCGGAGTTAAAACACTGTGTGAACTGTGGAGAGAAAATTAAGTCAACTGATTATATTTTTTCCGTTGAATCTGGTGGCGGAGTTTGTAAAAAATGCTCTAACAATATGATAAATGAGAACTCTCGTGAATTGATTTTTACACCTAATTTTGATATTATCGGTACGATAGATTATTTTGCAAGTAATCCCATGAGTAAATTCCTTAGGGTCTCGTTGAAAAAACAATTTACTCAGGAATTAAAGCAAATTTTGAATATATATATTAAATACTATTTGGATGTAGAAATAATAAAAGATGACTTGGATATTTGATAATGGAGGTAAAAAATGGAAATAACACTTGAAAAAATTGAAATTGTTAAGGATCGGACAGGAGTAACTTATAAGGAAGCAAAGGAAGCCTTGGAACATAATGATGGGAGTGTCGTTGATGCTATAATCGAAATAGAGGAATTGATAAATATTGAAGGCGATGGCAAGGAAGAAGATGTCAAAGCGAAGATATTTAATAAGATTAAGAACACGGCGGAAAAAGGCAATATGTCAAGAATAATTATTAAAAGAGGGGATGAAATACTTCTCAATCTTCCTCTTACCGTAGGTGTTCTTGGCGCGGTAATAGCACCTTGGGGTGTTATTTTCGGTACAATTGCAGCATTCGGATTTAACTGCCAAATTGAATTTATCAATGACAAGGGAGAGACAACCGATGTAAATGGCAAGGTCAAAACAGGTTATGATATTGCTAAGGAGAAAGGCAAAACCGTTTATGATAAAGGTCAAGAAACATTTGTTGATCTCAAAGAAAAGGCGGAAGAAGCAATTGGAGACTTCAAGGATAATTACGGCGATAAGATTGAGAACATAAAGGATGCTGCTGGCGATAAAATTGATCAGATTAAAGAATCCGATAATTTTGAAGAAATTAAAAACAAGAGCAAGGAATTCTTCGAGAGCAAGATAAAAAGTGCAAAGAAGGAAGAGGAAGAGATTAAAAGCGAACTTGATGAAGTCCTAGAAGAGATTGCAAGTGAGAATGGAATTGATATTAACGATGATAAGTAATTTATTATAAAGGAGAAATATGGAAAAGCAAGAGACAGCGAATCAAAATTCCATAAGCATGGAGAAGATTACATCACTTTGCAAAAAAAGAGGATTCATTTTCCCCGGATCCGAAATTTATGGAGGGCTTGCAAATACTTGGGACTATGGTCCGCTCGGTGTAGAATTTAAGAACAATGTAAAAAATGCGTGGTGGAAAAAATTTGTTCAAGAAAATCCTTATAACGTAGGAATTGATGCTGCAATCCTTATGAACCCTAAGACCTGGGTGGCATCTGGACATGTTGGAGGTTTTTCTGATCCATTAATTGATTGTAAGAACTGCAAGTCGAGATTTCGTGCAGATAAACTTGTTGAGGATTACCTGCTTGATAAAGAGGGTAAAGAGACAAGCTGTGACGGTTGGAGTAACGAACAACTTGAAAAATTCATTGAAGACAATAAGGTAACTTGCCCCGAATGCGGTAAGTCTGATTTTACTTCAATCAGGAAATTTAATCTTATGTTTAAGACATTTCAGGGGGTTACAGAAGACAGCAAATCGGAAATATTCTTGAGACCTGAAACGGCTCAAGGAATATTTGTGAATTTTAAAAATGTTCAGCGTACGTCAAGAAAAAAAATACCTTTCGGTATATGTCAGATTGGTAAATCATTTAGAAATGAAATTACACCCGGTAATTTTACATTCAGAACCAGGGAATTTGAACAGATGGAACTAGAATTCTTCTGTAAACCGGGTGAAGATCTTGAGTGGTTTAAGTATTGGAAGGATTATTGCTATAAGTTCCTACAGGATCTCGGAATGAAGATGAATAATGTAAGAATGAGAGACCATTCACCTGAAGAACTTTCACATTATAGTAAAGCTACAACAGATTTTGAATATCTGTTCCCATTTGGTTGGGGAGAGCTTTGGGGTCTTGCAGATAGAACAGATTTTGATCTCTTAAGACATCAGGAGCATTCTGGCCAAGACATGTCTTATCTTGATCCTGTTACCAATGAGAAGTTCGTACCATATTGTATAGAACCTTCACTTGGTGCTGATAGGGCAGCGTTAGCATTCTTAATAGATGCATATGAACAAGAAATAATAACAGATGGAAATGGAAAGGAAGATGTACGTGTTGTGCTGCGTCTTCATCCTGCACTTTCACCTTATAAGGTTGCTGTGCTTCCTCTTTCAAAGAAATTATCAAGAATTGCAATGCCAATATATGAAGAGCTGAGTAAATTCTTCAATGTAGACTATGATGAGTCAGGCTCAATAGGCAAGAGATATAGAAGAGAAGATGAAATTGGTACGCCGTTCAGCATCTGTGTCGACTTTGATACAGAAGAAAAACAATCAGTTACTATACGCTCTAGAGACACCATGGAACAGGAAAGAGTGCCTATTGAAAGCGTTAGGGAATATATAGAGTCAAAAATTAAATTTTAACATTATTAAGGAGAGGTTATTACTATGGAAAAATTTGTTTACTCATTCAATGAGGGATCTCAAGATATGAAGAACCTTCTTGGAGGTAAGGGTGCAGGCTTGGCTGAGATGACTAAAATCGGTCTTCCGGTTCCATTCGGATTTACGATTACTACGTCGGCTTGCAAAATTTATTCAGAAAAAGGAAAGCTTGATGAGGAGATAATTGAGGATGTTTATGTTCATCTTGAAGAATTAGAGCAAGTAGCAGGGAAAAAATTTGGGGACAATAAAAACCCATTACTCGTATCTGTAAGATCAGGTGCTCCTATATCCATGCCGGGAATGATGGATACGATTCTAAACCTCGGACTTAACGATGTTTCAGTTAAAGGACTTGCAAGCAAGACAGGCAATGACAGATTTGCATATGATAGCTATAGAAGATTCATACAGATGTTCGGCGATGTAGTTATGGAAATCGACAAAAAGAAGTTCGATGAGGTTTTCGACGGGCAGAAGAAGAAGGTAAATGCTGAATACGATGTTGACCTTACAACAGAGGATCTTAAGGTTATTATTGACGGTTATAAAAAAGTTGTTAAGAATGAGCTTGGAAGAGATTTTCCACAGGATCCTAAAGATCAGCTCATGGAAGCAATTAATGCAGTTTTTAGATCGTGGAACAATGACAGAGCTATTCTATACAGAAAGCTTAATGATATTCCAGATTCACTTGGAACTGCTGTTAACGTTCAGTCAATGGTATTTGGCAATACAGGAGATAATTCAGGTACAGGAGTTGCCTTCACAAGAAGCCCTGTTAATGGAGAAAACAAGGTTTTCGGAGAATTTCTTGTAAATGCTCAGGGTGAAGACGTTGTTGCAGGAATAAGAACTCCACAACCTATAGACGAAATGAAACAGGCTTTTCCAGATGTATATAAACAGTTTGACGAAGTAGCCCATATTCTTGAGAATCATTATAAGGATATGCAGGACATGGAATTTACTGTTGAAGACGGAAAGCTTTTTATGCTTCAAACCAGATCAGGCAAAAGAACAGCTGCAGCGGCTGTAAAAGTTGCAGTTGATATGGTTGAAGATGGTCTTATTACAAAAGAAGAGGCATTGATGCGTATAGAGCCTGATCAGATAAATCAACTTCTTCATCATAACTTCGATCCTGAAGAGCTTGCTAAGGCAAAAGCAGTTGCAAAGGGGCTTCCGGCTTCACCAGGGGCTGCTACTGGTCAAATTGTTTTCCATGCAGAAGATGCTTCAGCTTGGAAGAAAGATGGCAAGAAAGTAATTTTGGTAAGAGAAGAGACATCGCCTGAGGATCTTGCAGGGATGGTCGCTGCAGAGGGGATTCTGACAGCGAGAGGCGGAATGACATCTCATGCTGCAGTTGTTGCAAGAGGAATGGGTAAATGCTGCGTAGCAGGATGCTCATCAATAATTGTTGATGAGCATTCAAGAACAATGAAAGTTGCCGGAAAGACTTACAGAGAAGGAGATAAGATTTCAATTAACGGTACAGACGGAAGTGTGTTTGCTGAAGAAATAAAGACAATTCCGCCTGAGCTTTCAGGAGATTTCGCAACCGTAATAGGATGGGCTGATGATATAAGAGAACTTGGAGTAAGGACAAATGCTGATAATCCAAGAGATGCAAAACAAGCACTTGACTTTGGAGCTGAAGGAATAGGTCTTTGCAGAACGGAGCACATGTTCTTCGAAGATGAGAGAATTCCTAAGATAAGAAGGATGATACTTGCTGATACAGAAGAAGAGAGAAGAGAAGCATTAGAAGGTCTACTTCCATATCAGACGGATGACTTTAAGAAGATTTATAAGGTTATGGGTGATAAGCCTGTTACGATAAGACTGCTTGATCCACCACTCCATGAATTCCTTCCTCACACGGATGCTGAGAGAAAACAGCTTTCTGAGCAGTTTAATATTCCTCTTGAATCAATTGAAAAGAAGACTATTGAGCTTCATGAATTCAACCCAATGTTGGGCCACAGAGGATGTAGGCTTGCTGTAACATATCCTGAGATAGCTGAGATGCAGACAACTGCCATAATAACAGCAGCACTTGATGTAAAAAAAGAGCTGGGAATTGAAATTAAGCCTGAAATCATGGTTCCACTTGTAGGAATTCCTAATGAGCTTAAGGCAGTTAAGAAGACTATTGATGAGACTATAGAGAAAATATTCAAAGAAAGAGGAGAAAAACTCGAATATCTTGTAGGTACAATGATTGAGATTCCTAGAGCAGCACTGCTTGCAGATGAAATAGCAGAGGATGCTGAATTCTTCTCATTCGGAACAAACGATTTGACACAGATGGGATTTGGTTTCTCACGTGATGATACAGGAAAGATAATTAACGACTATATTGAGAGAGGCGTTCTTGAAGAAGATCCTTTCCAGAGTCTTGATCAGCACGGAATAGGAAAACTGGTTGAATTTGCTGTAGAGGGTGGTAAGAAAACTCGTCCTAATATAAAACTTGGAATTTGCGGAGAGCATGGAGGTGATCCAAAGTCGATAGATTTCTGCTATAGAGCAGGATTAAACTACGTATCATGTTCACCATTTAGAGTTCCGGTTGCAAGGCTTGCTGCAGCACAGGCAACCTTAAGAAATCGTAATAAAGATAAATAATTTTATCTTATTCTATTACTATTGAGAGAGGAATATTTAACTAATATTCCTCTTTTTTTGTATTCTTGTATATAATTTTTCATTGTATTGAAATATTATATCTTTAGTGATAATCTCAAGATATGATTAATCCAAGAGAAATTTATGTAGTTGATAGAAAAGGTAATTATGGCAAGGTAATAGATTATCTTTATGTTGTCTTCGGGTCATTTATTTTTGCAGCAAGTGTAAACTTTATAATTGCTCCGATAGGCTTATATAATGGTGGCTTTACCGGTATAGCTCAGTTGATAAGAGCATTCCTACTTATGGGAATTGGTATAAAAATGCCTGCCTGGATTGATTTTACCGGGATATTTAATATGCTTTTAAATATTCCTCTTTTAATATATTCAAACAAAATAATAGGAAAGAAGTTTACTTTAAATAATGTTATATCGATTACGCTTACATCAGTTTTTCTCGCATTTATACCAATTGTGAGAGAGCCAAAGATAGATGATTTTCTTACAGCTTGTATAGTTGGTGGAGTAATCGGAGGAATAGGGACTGGTCTGATGTTAAGAGGAGGCGGTTCAAGCGGAGGTGCTGATATTATTGCAATGTGTAGGATAAAGACTCACCAGAATGCGAGCGTTGGTAGACTTAATACTTACATTAATTTCGTTGTATACGGTATCTGCTTATTTGCCTTTGATGTACAAGTTGCAGTCTATTCGTTTATATATGCTGCAATAAAAGCGATATTTATTGATAAGATGCATACTCAAAATATCAATGTACAGGTAATAATAATTACTAAGGTCGAAGGGATTGATAAGATTATCAATAAGGATCTTAAAAGAGGTGTAACAAAATGGGATGGAAAGGGGTCATATACAGACGAAGATGTACACATCCTGATCTCTGCAATAAGTAAATATGAAGTTGCCCAATTGAAGAATGTTGTACTTCAGGCTGATCCATCCGCATTTATGATAACAACGGAGGGAGAGGGTATATCAGGCAACTTCAAGAAACATCTTACAAAGGATTTTATTGAGTAAACATCTTTAACGAAACTTTTCCATTGCTGCATTCGAGCTCTGCCATTGCTCCGTTAATTAGGGTTAGTGCAGGCTTTACATGGCCGATATCTGCATTCCAAATTATTGGTATTTTATAACCGTTCCCTGCATCATAATCTGTAAAACATTTTGTTATCAATTTTATGAAATCTGCATCAGATGAATTTTCTTTAAACATAATTCTACCGAATATGATTGCCTTAGTATTTTTGAAATATCCACAGTATTTCATCTGAATCATGAGCCTGTAAAGACCTGCGGCATCAGTTTGATAAGGATCAAAATACCAAATTATTCCATCCTCTCCATATCTATCTACAAATTCAGATGTCCCATCATATTCAGTTCCTATAAGATTCAAGATACAGTCGGAACATCCTCCTATTAGTCGTCCTTTTATAGAAAGTTTATTCACTTCGCTATAACCGTTCGCATAAATCAACTGACTTATATCCTTAGGAACCTTGTATTCAGATATCTTTATCATGCTTTCATATTCATCACTCTTCATAACTTCATATAAAGGAGCCTTGATAGGTACTATATGGCTAGTCTTATCAGTTTTATAAACAGTAATAATGGCATCATCGTTATCCGGACGATCTAAAACTGTCCAGTATACATCGGTATTGTAATCAGGGCTAATCTTATCATAGCTTGGGTTTCCGTCATATTTATCGCATGAGTATTGAATGACTTTTTCACCTTGAATAATTTTTATTGAATTTTTGAGAGATTCATGAAGTGGAGTTATGTCAAAACTTCCTGCATTATGGCCATAAAGAGTTGCTATGTCCATTTTAGTTGTCAAGTAATAGAGAATATTTGTAGGATCACTTGCGCCCATTACCCATTTCGGATTCCTTTTGAAAGATTCTGAGTCGATATAAGGGAGCATCTCGATATTATAATCTCCACCTGATGCCGCCATAATCATCTTAACTTCATTATCTATGACCAATTCATTAAATTCATCACCTCGCTTTCCTGGAGATGATGATGGTTCACTGTCATTCCTAACAGAATTTGTTTCTTTAATATTAAAGCCATATGATTTAATTGTGTCGAGTGATACTTCAAATGATTCGATTTTTCCACCAACGCCTGAACTTGGAGCACATATGCCTATTGTTTCACCTTTTTTTATAAAATCAGGATAAATCATAATTCCTCCTTATAATTAAACATTTATATTCAAAAGTTTATCATAGATTTTTGATAATAACTAACAAATTCTGTTATAATAAAAAAAATAATACTGGATGGAGGCTAAATTGGGAAGAGTTATTATGGTTGCATCCGGAAAAGGCGGAACTGGCAAAACAATGTTTTCCTTAAATTTTTCTGAGATGCTTGCAAATAGCGGTTATAAGACTGCAATAATAGATATGAATACTGGTCTTAGATCTTTAGACCTTGCTGCGGGGATTGAGAATCGCTCTATTTTTGATGTCTGCGATATAATTAAAGAAGTATCAGATGTAGATAATACAATAGTTCAACCAGCATATAATGATAACTTAGGAATTATTCCCGGTTGCCAGGACATAAAGTCAAGGAAGATAATTGCAAAAGGAATACACAGCCTTACAGATATTTTAATTAATAAATATGGGTATGAATTTGTTCTGCTTGACTGTCCTCCAGGAATAAGTAGCCAGATAGATGCATGTGCAGAGGCATCAAATGATGTAATAATTGTATTGACACCGGAGGCAGCTTCTCTTAGAGATGCTGATGCCGTTGAAGATCATATAATGAGGAGATTTGCAATTAATAGATATTATGTACTTAATAATGTAATGTACGATTTATTGGATAAAAATCTTGAGCTTTCACCAAAGATAATCGATTCAAGGATGAAGTCTAAGATGCTTGGTATAGTACAGACTGATATTAATATAAGGATGTCCATGAACATGGGAGTTCCTGTCGTTTTGAAAAGAAATTCTTATATATCTAATAATTTTATGAAAATAATTAATAGATATTTGGAAGATATAAATAAAGATTGCTAGATGTATTGATCATGAATGAGTTTTATTACATTTATATACTGGAATGTGCCGATCATACATTCTATACGGGATATACGAACGATATTTATAAGAGATTAAAAACTCATAACGAGGGAAGGGGAGCTAAATATACTAGATCGAGAAGGCCGTGTGTCCTCGTATACTATGAGAAGTTTGATAACAAAATTACTGCCCAAAAAAGAGAGTACTATATAAAGAGCAGGCTAAACCACAAGGACAAAGAAACTCTTGTCAAATTTGGAAGGCCGATAACATATTTATCTATTGACGCAAATCAGAATTTAAGAGAATATCTTCAAATAATAGGTAGAGAGGTTATACAGTTCAGGACCGAAGGAATAACTGATAGCAGAATTTCAAATCATCCGGATATTTTTATGTGTAAGATGGCACCGGATCATGGGGATATTATCTTCGCAGGAGATGATCTGCCGGGAGAAAAGCATCCGGATGATATCAAGTTTAATGCAGCATGCACAGGCAAATATTTCATACATAATTTAAAATTTACTTCAAAAAAGCTGCTCAAATACGCTATAGAGAATGATTTGATTCTTGTAAATGTTAAGCAGGGATATGCAAAATGTAGCACTGTTGTAATAGATGAAGAATCGATTATAACTTATGATAAAGGCATTTATGATTCCGCAACAAAACACGGTATAAATGCATTATTGATATCGGATGGGGGCGTTGAGCTGCCAGGATATAATAAAGGCTTTATTGGAGGTGCATCTGGAAGGGTAGGTGATGAGATAATTTTTAACGGAGATATTTCAAAGCATCCGGACTATATGAGAATTGAAAAATTTATTAAATCGAGAAATTTGAAATGTAAATTTTTCAGTGGATATAATCTGTGTGATATAGGTTCAATAATATAAATACACCTGTTGAACACAATATAAATATTGAATTGTTCACAATTTTATACTACAATCTCTATAAGGTGATTAATTTTAGGAGGAGCATAATGGACATAGTAAAATATTACGAAGATATTGTCAGCAAAAGACATTCCGTAAGAGAATATGAGGATAAACAAGTTAGTGAAGAAATCATTACGGAAATTAATAGTTATACAAAAAGCATTGTCGGGCTAACCGATGCTGATACTGAAATTATGATAATTGACGGTAGCAAATATCATGGGATGATTAATGCTGCAGGATATAATGGTTTCCTTGTTAAAGCACCTAAATATATTCTGATCCTATCTGATGAGAGCAAACATTATCTTGAAAATGCAGGATATATTGGTCAGGATATAACATTAAAGATTACAGGACTCGGTCTTGACACATGCTGGATGACTATAGTTAATCCTGATGCACTTAAGAAAGCAATAGGAATTGATAATAATAAAATTCCTGCAGCTCTTATAGCATTCGGATATGGAAAAGAGCAGGAAATCGAAAAGAGACTTGATATCAAGAATCCATCACATGTAAAGATGGTAGAAACGGAGTCCAAGGCTGCACCTAAGATTGATTTATCTGAATTCATATTTGATAAAGTTTATGGAAGGGCTATTGACGAAAGCAAGCTATATACTGGCCTTATAGATGCTCTTCTTGCAGCAAGTCGTTCGCAGTCATTTTTTAACCGTCAGCCATATAGAATTATAGTTGATGATGCAGAGGTTGCATTGATTGGACTTAATGATGAGCTGACAGGCGATGTTGATGCACATCTTAACTACGGTATCTGCATGTTTGACTTTTATGCAGTACTTTCCGCAACTCGTAAGGACGCTCCTAAGTGGACGTTTGAGAAATGGAATGGAGACTTAAAGCTTCCTAAAAATGCGGAATTTGTAGCTAAGTGCAGAATATAAGATTTTATTTTTTAGATTTATGGCATGATGCCATGTGATTAGGGGGAATTAGTTATGAAAAAGTATGTATGTCAAGTATGCGGTTTTGTTTATGATCCTGCAAAGGGAGATCCTGATGTAAATGCAGCACCTGGAACATCATTTGACGATCTTCCAGCTGATTGGGTTTGCCCAGTTTGCGGAGTAGGCAAAGATAAATTTGAAGTAGAAGATTAATAAATAGTTTAATCTTAAGAAAAAAGCAGTGCGATTGTATGATACATAATCGCCCTGCTTTTTTAATTGAGTTCAAATTATAACACTAATCCGGCATATTTGTCGCATCCTTGCATTTTTTTACAAAGGTCTTAATAATTTCAACAGATCCATCTATACCGGCACTACTTGTGTTTATTAGAAGATCATATGAATCACGTGCACCCCATTTGTTATCAGTATAATATTCATAGAATTTACGACGCTGCTTATCCATCTGCTTGATTGTTTTTTCCATCTGCTGAACTGTTATCTTCTCTTTCATATCAGGCGTTACAAGTGCCATTTTCCTTTTTACCCTATCTTCAAAAGGAGCATAGATAAAAATCCTGATTATTCTTTTTTCCCTCAGAATATAATCTGCAGCACGTCCTACTATTAAACAGTTTCCTTTCTCTCCAAGGGATTTAATGATATTGTATTCTTCTTCTTGTATTCTGTCATAAGGGGAGGGATGATAGTAATCATATACCGACATGAAATTATTTACCGTAAAATCAGGTGCTTTTTCATCATTGTTTTTTATATATGTTTCACTATAACCTGTTTTTTCGACAGCCATTTTAATAAACTCAGTATCATAGAAGTCGAGACCAATAGCACGAGAGAGCCTGCGACCAATTTCATGCCCACCACTTCCAAATTCTCTTCCTATTGTAATAATAATATTGTCTTCATTCATATCCATACCTCGTCTTTAATATCAATAAAGCTAAAGTAATATATTCTAATTAAATTATAATATTAATTAATGATTTATTTCAAGTTCAATTTTATCAAGAAAAGCATTGATAGAGTTAGAGTTATCAAATTTAGCTCTGGCATTATTATCCCTACCTCCACCTTTCCCGTTAAAATTTTTCACATTGTTTTTAACAAGTTTTCCGCATGGAAAGGTTCCATTTGATAATAATATTATATTAAATCCTTCTGTTATTATGGCAAGAATAAGCCTATCTATATGTTTGTAGTTACTCAATTGGTCAATTATTTTATAGCCCATCTTTAGTGCTCCATCGGAATCTAATAAGGACTCATCAATCCGATATAGTCCCTTGTAGTCTTTATCTACAATATCAGAATATATTTCAGAAACCTTCATTTTAACTAAAGAGGTTTGAAGTTTTGAAATTGAATTTTTAAGCTTCTTTTCAAGTTCTTCCTTTCTAATGAGTACATCGTAAAGATCATATTCACCACAGGAATAATGTTCACTTATTTTTTTTAGTTCAGCCATATCGTTAATACATTTATTAAGTGCATCCATTCCGACATCAAAATATATACGTGTCATTCCTTTATTTGTTTCAAACTTGTAGATCTTTAAAAGTCCCACTTCTCCGGTGTGAGAGGGGTGTGTACCACAGCAGGCAACGCAGTCTGCAATATTATCTTCATAACCTGCCGTAACGATAGAAACTTCACCATCTATGGTAATAGGCTTTCTTACGGGCAACTCTGATGCCTTATCACCACTCTTGAAATATGAAACCTTTACAGGTAAGTTACGTTGAATAAATTTATTGGCGAGAATTTCAGCTTCATTGACCATTTCTGGGGTAAGTAAGCCAAAGTCGGTCAATATATCTATTGTTATATAATCTTCCCCCATGTGAAAGCCCTTGTTTTTAGCTCCGAAAAGCTTATAAAATGCACCGGATAGGAGATGTTCACCAAGATGTCTTTGCATATTTCTAAATCGGATGTCCCAATCAATTCTCATGCTTATTTCAGTGCCTAGTAAATCAGAAGCAGATTCAGAGGAGGTAATATCCTTTGTCTTATGAATTATCGTGCCGTCTTTATCTTCACTTACATCAAAAATAAAAAAATCCTCAATAAAACCTTTATCGCATGGTTGACCACCTCCTGTCGGATAGAATACTGTTCTATCTAAAACTATCGAAGTTACACCGTCAATGAAAGAAATATCTGTTACAATGGCAGTTAATTCAGTGGCATAAACATCTTCCCGATATGCTTTAATTGTATTCAAACTTGACCTCCTTATCATGCGAACATAATATGTAAAAAAATATGTATAAATATGTTGATAAAATGTATTGACAATCCATATTAAAACTTGAATAGACTGAAATTAAAGGGTTATCTTGTCGAATTTTATCAACATGCAAATGTTGATAAAAAAGTATACAAAAGGTTGATAACCTGTGGATAAAACTTTGAAGCTATATTTTACATAGATAAAACATTGTTGAAAATATATATTTATAAAACGAACAAGATTTTACATAAAATAAATTCTTGTAAATTTTTTGAAAAAATTATTCATATTCATCTAAGAAATTTTCAAAACTCATACCGCTTGATTTTGTGAATGATTGAAAAATCTGGTTTTCAAATTTATATCTATCAAGCAAGTCAATTTTTATCGCAGCAGGGGATGCCATAATAATTTTTTCAAGCATATCTATTCTTGTAATATCAGAACTCATAACTATAACTTCACCATAATCGGTAACAAGTATGGCACCATAAACATCATCATTCATATAGTACTCTTCACTTTTTACGTGTGAATTATTGCTGTTGTAAATCATGTATAAAATACCCGCAGCAGATCTGTATGGCAATCCTTTCAACATAAAAAACATTTTACGGGCATCAAATTCTTCAAGATTTCCATTGATTTTAAAAGTTGTTATATACTCTACCTTACGTAACTGGAGAGCCGCTTCAAAGGTGGATATTCTGTTAATAAATTCAACATTGTAATTACTAACCTTATATTTGATGTTTGAAGATGATTTATTTATTACAACATTTAATATTGAATAATAATATTCCTTACCTAATAGTAGGGATTTACAGGTATAGACCGATTGCTCTATACCTTCTTTATTTGACTTCATTGTTAGTTCTGAACGATTAATCATAAGAGTTAATATGCCAAGTCTAGAAAGTTTATTATTTGCCAATAGATCAGGAGGTAGATGTGATAGCATGCTTGCTGCATCATAATCCTTATCTATAAGTCGCATAATAAAATAGTTGACTATCTCAACAGCCGTCATATCGACCGGGAAAAGTGAAAACATATAATCTGAGTCATCAATAACGTAATTTTCAAAATCGGGGAGTCCTAGGGATGAAAGCATATAGTTAATTCTCTTAAAAGAATATAATTGAAATTTTTTTATATCATTATCATGATATTTGAAATATTTTTTCCCGATTAAAAGAGAGGAGCAGATAAAATTTAAAGCATATGTAAGTGAAATCTTTTTTTCGCTTCCACCAAGGCATGTTGACATTTTCTTCCACGAATAAATCATGTCAGGACTATCTCCATAAATGGGTATGATCTCCTTGTTTTTTTCTTCAATAAATTCAAAGTATTCATCAATTCCATATTCTGAATAATCCAAATGTATTAGTTGATGTAAATATTTGTCCGGATTTGTTTTTGAAACCCATAGAAGACGCATTGCGACCACTCCCATAAGTCTGGTATTAGTTGCGTAGCATTCTTTGAATCTGTATTCATTATATATATTAAAATTCTCTGATAAGCTACCTTCGCATAGAGTAAATTTCATTCGGACCTCCTCATATTTGATAGATTATACATCATTTAATAACTTGACAGCAAATTCAAAAAAGTTATAATTAAAAAATACGAACCTTATTTAGAGCGAGGAAGGGACGGGCCCTGTGAACTCGCGGCAACCACGAAGGATTCTTTGAAGGTGCCAATTCCCGCGGCAATATGTAATTTGTGCCGGCAGATGAGGAAAGCAACTATACTCTCTCCTGCCATGGAGGGATTTTTTTATAGTGAAATTATCAGGTTCGTATCAAGTTATTTTTTGGATACGGAATGAAAGGATATGAAATGAAACAATTTTTTACTTCAGAATCGGTGACGGAAGGACATCCGGACAAGGTGTGTGATCAGATTTCGGACGCAATTCTTGACGCTTTATTAAAAGAGGATCCTGATGCAAGAGTAGCTTGTGAGACAATTGCAAAAACTGGATTTGTTATTGTTTTTGGGGAGATTTCAACTAAGTGCACGGTAAATATTGAAGGAATAGTTAGAGAAGTGCTTAATGAAATAGGCTATAATTCAGGAGAAATGTGCTTCGATGGGAATACATGTGCTGTACTTGTCAGCGTGGAGGAACAGTCTGGCGATATAGCCATGGGCGTTAATGAATCACTCGAATACAAAATGGAATCAAAGTCCAGAGATGAAGACTACCATGATTATGAAATAGGCGCAGGAGATCAAGGGATGATGTTCGGTTATGCATGTGATGAGACGGAAGAGTTAATGCCTTTACCTATCGTACTAGCACATGTTCTAGCCTTAAAACTATCAGAGGTTAGGAAGAATAAGACCCTACCTTACCTTAGGCCGGATGGAAAGACGCAGGTTACGGTAGAGTATGACAACGGCAAGCCTGTAAGAGTGGATACAATTGTAATATCTGCACAGCATAATCCTGACGTCACTCAGGAAAAGATCAAAAATGATATAATAAGCAAGGTAATAAAGGACACGATAGCAAGGGATTATATTGATGACAGTACTAAAATTCTTGTAAATCCAACAGGAAGATTTGTAATTGGAGGTCCTATGGGGGACTCTGGTCTGACAGGAAGAAAGATTATTGTCGATACGTATGGAGGATATGCAAGGCACGGTGGTGGAGCTTTCTCCGGGAAGGACCCTACAAAGGTTGATAGGAGTGGGGCATATATGGCAAGGTATATTGCAAAAAATATAGTTGCAGCAGGCATTGCTAAGAAATGTGAGGTAGAACTGGCATATGCAATAGGTGTTGCTGAACCGGTATCCGTTTTTGCAAATAGCGAAGGTACCGGAGTTATATCTGACGAGAAGATTGCTGAAATAATCGTTAATAATTTCGATATGAGACCTTCAGCTATAATAAAGAAACTGGGTTTAAGAAAACCAATATATAGAAAGCTTGCTGCATATGGACATTTCGGGAGGACGACTCTAGGTGTAAAATGGGAAGAAACAGATATGGCAGAAAAGCTAAAAGAAGAGTTAAATAAATACGCATGATAGCAAATTACAATTTGTCGAGAGATATATATGACATATGTATAGTTGGAGGGGGTGCATCCGGAATAGCTGCTGCAATAAGAGCTAAGCAGTTAAAACCAGATACCTCTCTAATTATTCTGGAAAAAAATACTTCACTTGCGAGAAAGATCAGGGCAACTGGAAACGGAAAGTGCAATATTACAAATACAAATGCAAGTGAATATGGAACAATGTCAAAATTCCTTACAAGTATTGGGATAATAACGCGCACATATAGTGATGGACTAGTATATCCTTTTTCGGAATCTGCCAAAGATGTTGTAGAGATGCTTAATTTTAATATTTCAAAATATGGAATTGAAACACTTATATCATCTACGGTTATAGATGTTACTAAAGATAGATCTAGTAAATTCTTTAATATTGACATACTTACAAACTGCGATGATGGAGGTAAAAAAGAGAACACTATACATGCAAAGAATTTAATAATTTCGACTGGCGGTAAGGCTGCACCGATGTTTGGTGCCACAGGAGATGGATACCGCTTTGCGAGAAATTTCGGGCACAGGGTAATCAAGACAATTCCTATACTTTCAGGCGTTGAATGCTACGGAGAAGCATTCAGACACCTTCAAGGAGTTAGAGCAAAGGGTAGAATATCACTATATAAACACAAGGAAATGGTATTCTATGAAGACGGGGAGATACAGTTTACAAAATACGGAATTTCGGGAATTGCAGTGTTTAACATGACAAGGATGATGAGGCTTTCAGATGATTGCAGTTTTAAGGATTTTCGGATTGTGATTGATTTATCGCCTGGAATAGACATGTTTTCTGTTTTAGAGTTAAAGGCAAAATATGGACTTACAGCAGAGGGGATACTTACTACAATAACAAAACCTGAAATTTCAAGATATATAATTGAAAAATCAGGAATAAAGGACGATAAGATAGGGCTTAATATAGAAGAGCTTAAATGCATTTCAAATTTACTGCATAATCTTACTTTTACACCTATTAATATAAGGAAATGGTCCGAAGCACAGTGCACTTCTGGAGGAGTTGACTTAAGTGAATTGGATGAATTCTATCAGTCAAAACTGGAAAAAGGACTCTTTTTTACAGGTGAGGTGGTTGACTATGACGGTCCATGCGGGGGATATAATCTAACACACGCGTTTGTAAGCGGAATACATGCTGCAACTGGTGCTATAGCTAATATTGATGAGGAGATTTAAATGAAGTACACAGGAACAACTTATAGACCTCCTTTTGAGGCTAATTCACTGCTGTTACAGGTTACGACAGGATGCACTCACAACAGCTGCTCTTTTTGTTACATGTATAAGGATGTGCCATTTTCTGTTGAGCCGATAGAGCAGATAGAAAAAGACCTGGCTGAGGCGAGGGAATACTATCCGAATGTTAGAAGGGTGTTCCTAGAGAATGGGGATCCTTTCGCATTAAGTGCGAGGAGGCTGAAAATCATAGCGGGAGCTGTTCACAAATACCTTCCGCAGGTAGAAAACATTTCAATGTATGCTTCTGTTAGGAATATCAAAAACAAAACAGATGAAGAGCTTAAATCTCTAAGAGAACTTGGAATAAATGAGCTCAATATAGGGGTTGAGAGTGGCCTTGATGAAGCACTTAAACTTATGAATAAGGGATACACTTCAGAAGAAGCATATTATGAGCTCAAGAGACTTAGAAATGCCGGAATAGACTATGCTGCAAATGTAATCCTCGGAGCTGCCGGACCTAATATGCTTATTCAAAATGCAAAAGCTACCGCTAATCTCTTAAATGAAACAACTCCTTATTTGGTATTTACAACTACGCTTCACTCAGAGCCTATTTCGCCAATCTATGAGGATATGAGAACAGGAAGATTCGTGCAAAGCACAATTGGTGAGTATATTGATGAAGAGGAAATCCTGATTGAGCATCTTGATCTAGATAATAGTTTATTCTTTGGACTACATCCTTCAAATGTAGTCAGGATGTATGGAAGACTTCCGGAAGATAAAGACGCTCTCCTTAAAGAGCTAAAGAACACAAGAAAACGCCTCAAATCTAAGTTAAATGAGAGACCCAAAAGGTCTTCAGAAGGTTCAATATTAAAGATAAATTAAATAATAGTGGAGTGCGAAGATTGGATAAAAAAGTTTTGAATGGTAAAAAAGAATTCGTTGATATTAATCTCAGAGATTTCTTTTGTTGTGAGATTAAATAAGAAAAATAACGAGAAAGGTTACTTATAATGGTCACAAGCGATCATATTATAAATAAAACAAGTGGTTTAGAAGATTATCAAATTATAGAACCAATGGTAAAAGTTGAGGCATCAGTAGCTATTCCATTGATAGATTCTGAAGATGGAACAAATATCCTGTTTGAAAAAAGAAATATGGATATACCACAGGGTGGAGAAATATGTTTCCCGGGAGGAATTATAGAGGGACTTGAAACACCTAAGGAGACAGCCATAAGGGAAATTAAAGAGGAACTTATACTTAGCGATGATCAGGTTGAATTTATCAATACACTTCATGTCATGGGGACCGAATATGGTACAAAGATCTATTCAAATCTGGTAAGAATTATTGATTACAAAAATACATTTTCAGAATCAGAGGTTGACTCTGTATTTACCGTGCCTGTTAAATGGTTCAAAGAAAATAGGCCAGAGATATATGATGTCCACCTTGTTAGAGATAAGAGAGACAAACTTCCGTATGAAATAATTCCAGGAGGAAAAGATTATCCATGGAAATCTCTTAAATCAAAACTCTATTTTTACAGAAGCAGTCCTGAAATAATATGGGGACTTACTGCAAAACTTCTTTATTATTTTATCGAAAATATTTAATAAAATTTCAGCTAATTGGAGGATCTTTCGCTGCTGAAACCTTTTCCATGAACATGCATTACTCTGTGATTTATAATAAAAGCATCTGGGTCTATGCCAAGTATTATATTTTCAGCCAAGAATACTTCTCTTGGTGAAACAACTACAACTAGTATGTTTATCTTCTTGCCAAGCATACCGGTCTCTCCGTGATAAACTGTCACTCCTCTACGCAAATCTTTTAATATCTTTTCTTTTATTTCACTATGATAATCACTAATTATCTCAAGCTCATTTCTAATTTCACCCGAAGAAAGGAATTTGTCTATAGTGAATGTATAAATAATTACAAGCAGTATTCCGTAGAGGATCCCGCGCCTAGGTGTAAAGAAAGACTGAAGTAGCAGGATTATGCTGTCGACAACATATAAGCTCTTTGAAAGTGAAAAACCTTTTTTCTTTTGTAATATGAGAAGGGGGATATCGATTCCGCCTGTACTTCCTCCAGTCCTTACAATCAAAGCAATTGATAGTCCGAGAAACAATCCGCCAAATATAGTGCATATAAATATATCATCTGTTAGCGTGTAACCTTTCAAATATTTTTGTAATATGAATAGGAATATTGGGTAAGACAAAGTGCTTAAAGCGGTTCCAAGTGCAAATTTTTTCCCAAGGAAAATATATCCGGCAATAAAAAGCAAGACCATTAATATTCCAATAATAACGGATACATCAATACCGAACGCATTGTGGATGGCAAGACCTAGGCCTGTCGTTCCGCCGGTAATAAGACCACCCGGAATAATAAAGAGGACAATACCAAGTGCGTAAATTAAATTACCAATCAATATAATTAAATTGTTTTTAATTAGTCTTGCCATTTTAATACTCCTTTAATAAACAAATCAAACCTTGCATATCAAGGTAAAAAAACCACGAAGCAGGGGGATTTCCCGCATCGTGGACCAAAGCTTTCGCTTAATACTTAATACTTATCGTTAATACTCAATCTATAAGGTATAGTAAAAACATCAACATTATACATAATTATAATTAATGTGCAAGATAGTATTGAAAATTTTTTAAAATATTTATTATTAATTGCGATTATAGCTTGAATGATAAATTATTCCCACGAATAAACCACCTAGAATATTGCCGATTGTTACAGGTATAAGTGAATGTACAATAATATCCGAAAAAGCTACATCGGTCTTTCCTAGGATACCTTCAGCGTAATAAAAAAAGTTTGCAACTATATGTTCGAATTTCATAAAGACAAAAATAGCAATAGGAAAAGCAGAAGCAAAAATTTTCCCGGTTACTTGTTTTGCTCCAAAACTCATCCAAACCGCAAGACAAACCAAAAGATTACATAAAAATGCGAGACATATGCACTGAATGAATGAATATGAAGTCTTTGCCCTAAGCATGATAGCCGTTGATTTTACGACTGGATCATCTTTACCAAGCGCAAGATATATT
>CABTXQ010000011.1 GCA_902488835.1 uncultured Ileibacterium sp. | reverse complement strand
TTTTTCTTCTTTCGTTAAATTCTGAGGATAGTCTTCCCAAAAATTAAATATTTTCTTTTTATCAAAGCTAAACAGAACAGGCCCTCTTGATATTGGGTTCTCAGTAACATCCCATATTTTATCACCCTCATTTTTGTAAAAGTCATATTCATCATCTTTCTCAACATACTTCATATTAAGCTCCTTAATCAATAAGAAAATTTAACAAGAAAGAATATCTCTTGCAATTTGATATTTCTCTAGTCGTTTTTCATCATCTTTTGATATATCTTTAAGCCTTTTTAAGTTCATATTGTCTTTTAAATCCATTAACTTTACTTCTCGTGCAATCTTATTTTGCTTAATTCTTTTCACATATTCAAAATATTCATCGCTATCGTTATGCGTAAGAAGTAGTAAGGCTTTCTTTTGTTCTTCGTCTAAAAAGTAAAAATCATTAATTTCATACTTATTACTATCTTCCAAAACATCATGTAGGAGGGCAACGATTTTAGCTCTTTTATTTTTTGTCGCCATTGACACCCTTAGTGGATGAAGAAAATATGGATTCCCACCCTTATCCTTTTGCCCCTTATGTGCATTTAACATCATAAATAAAGCTTTAATATAATTGCTCATTATATTGCTCCTCGGTTATATCTTCGGTGTAAATATCCCCAATATCAATCTGGGAATAAAAATCGTTAAATATTTCTTTCCCATTATTTATGCAGTAATATATTCCGCCCTCACGCTTTACATATTTATTATAATCCGGGCAGAAATAGTAAACAGTTGGCGTTAAATATTCTTTCATAATATACTCTATATACTCTCTAATTTTATTCTTGATTTTATAAAAGTAATCAACTTTATATTTCTATATTATTGCACTGTTATTTACAATAGCGATTTACACTGTCATTATATCACAACAATAAAAATCTAAGCTCCTCATAATTACCAATTTTTCTGATTAAAGATCCTATGTTAATTAAAAATATAGACTAATTATATTAAAAATGATTATAAAAGTAGAAAAAATTAATAAATATACTATTTAGGTCTAGATTAAAGGTTACCAATTTGGTATAATATCGACAGAAAAAATATCAGAAGTGTTGAATGAAGGTGAAAATTTTGAGTACAATCCCTATAGAAAACAATTTTGTGTTTTTCGATGTAGTTTCTTACGTTTATCAAGAAGGCATGCGCTGTTGAACGCTATCTATTCTTGATGTTTTTTTGTGTAAAAATTTATAAAAAAGGTATAGACATGTTTAATAAAAGTAGTAAAAATCTTAAATCTGTTTCATTAATAATTTCATTAGCAATGATTCTTAGTTCAATATGTTTTGGAATTGGAGCATATGCAAATGAAGACATGGCTTTGACAAGCAATCCTCATGAATCTGACATCATATATTTAAATGGTCAAAATGGTGATGACGGAAAAGACGGATTAACGCCTGAAACCGCTTTAAAATCATTTAATAAAGCAAAAGAACTTGCAACAAGTAATAAGTGTGAAAAGATAATCGTTACAGGCACAGTTGATGTTGAGGGTGATGTTTCACTTGAAAACACCAATACAAAGCTTATAAGAAGCAAAGATTTTAATGGCTATTTGTTAAATATCAAAAGCGGAAAAACTGCTACATTAAAAAATATCACAATTGATGGTAATTCCGAAAACAATAACAATATTGAGAATTCATTAGTTCGTTTAAATGAGAAAGCTATACTGAACATAGGATCCGCTGCCATATTAAGAAATAATATAATTAAGCCTATTGAAAATACTGCAACAACTGGAGGAGCAGTTGATGCCAGAAATGAGTCTACTATTAATATGACTGATGGAATTATAGAAAATAATCAGGCAACTTATGGTGGAGGAATATATCTATATAAATCAACACTTAACTTTTCAGGTGGAGAAGTTAGGAAAAACAGATCTGATTTAGTCGATGATAAAGCTTATAAACAGCTATATTCTGCCGGTGCAGGAATACTTGCGTATGAGGGATCAACTATAAACATGTCAGGTAGTGCAAAGGTAAGTAATAACTCTGCAGCCGAAGTTGGTGGTGGAATTAGTGTTGGATCTAACCAGGCAGGAGCAGCAAATGTATTAAATATGTCTGGTGGAACAATTGATGGAAATACTGCAGGAGCTTCAGGTGGAGGAATATTTATACAGGGAGGTCTTCGTAAAGGAAGTCAATCAAAAGCATATATTTCATCCGGAAGAATTATCAATAACAAAATGGATGGAACCGGAAAAACAAACAAAGCTTTTGGCGGCGGAGGCATCTATGTTAACGGTGTTGCTGAAAAATGGGAATGGCAAGGGCATACATATAGTGGCGTAAATGGAGAACTTTATCTCACGAATGCACTTATTACCAACAATACTTCTAAGGAGCAAGGTGCAGGTATGGCATGTTGCCCAATATCCAAAACAACTATTTATATTAATAATGGCATGGCTCTATATAGTAATTCGAGTTCATCTAATGTAAATGATCTGTTCCTTTATTCTGATAATAATTATGGATTTCACAGCGGTAATGCTAAATACAAGCTTTCTAAATTAATGCTTGGCGGTGCACCATATAACTGGACAACGCATGATGGAAAAGCTTTACCTTTCAAAAAATATGAAGGAAGCCTTAGTATTCCAGAAGGAAAAACATCAAGTGGTCTGGCATTAAATGTTAATTCTAAGGGAAATGAATTAACAAAAGCATTAACTAAGGTAGTTATATCTGACAACTATTCAGAAACAAGAGGAGCAGGCGTAGGTAGTAATGGTAGCATAATAATTGGTACCGAAGAAAAAACAACTGATGTAAGTGTAGTAAAAAAATGGGAAGACAATAATAACAAAGATAATCTTCGTCCTAAATCGATAAAAGTTAAGTTAATAGCTACATTAAATGATAAAGAATACGTCGTAGAGGAAAGAGAGCTAAGTGAAGAAAATAATTGGAAGACCGTCTTTAAAGAGCTACCTACTGTAGATGGTGAAAACAAAATCACCTATACTGTTTCAGAGGAAAAAGTTGATGGTTATAAAACAAAAATAACAGGAAATGAAAAAAATGGCTTTATTATAAAAAATACAAGAATCCCAAAGGAACAACCTAAGACTGGAGATAAAGAAAACATTACGCTATTC
Source organism: uncultured Ileibacterium sp. (assembly GCA_902488835.1). GTDB lineage: Bacteria > Bacillota > Clostridia > Peptostreptococcales > Anaerovoracaceae > Alterileibacterium. The sequence goes on along the minus strand of CABTXQ010000011.1, from coordinate 35,635 downwards.
TTCATAATAGCTATAATTTCAATAATATCTCTTGCATTTGTAAATAAGAAAAGGAAGGTGTTATAAGATGAAGAAAATATCGGCAATTTGCATTTCAATCATTATGAGCATAGCCTTTATTATGCCGACCGGTATTTTTGCTGAAACAGACTCAATGCAGAATCAAGCAGAGCCTTTGGGAGCACCAAGCCAGCAAGATGAAACGGAGTGGTTCAAACTTAAACAAGATATTGAATCCACCGGAATGAATGGAAGCGTTGGGACAATTAGTTTGGACTCTGATGTAACTGCAGATCTTACTAAAGATGCAGGACGCACGATTGAAATAAAGGCAAACCAGAATATAGTTCTTAAAGGGAATAAAAACATCAAGGGAATAGGATTCTCAAGTATTAAGATAGATAAAGGAGGATCTTTAACGATTGATGGACCTTCTATTTCAAATACTCAGATTATCGTTGAAGGTAAGCTTAGCTTAAATAATGGTAAAATTTCAGACACAAAATTAGAAGGACCAACGATTTTCGTTAATTCAGGCAAATTTACGATGAATGGTGGAGAGATAAGTGGAAATGAAGCAATCGAAAGTCAAGCACCACAACCATCAGAAATAAATAATACCGGTAAATATTTTGAGTACTCACCTATTACTATTTATTCTGGAGATATCAATATAACAGGAGGCAAAGTATCTAATAATAAAGGTTTTCTAAGAGGGGGTGCCATTGGTGTATGGGGAAAAGAATCATCAAAAGCAAATGTTGTGATTTCAGGTGGTGAATTTACAAGTAATAAAGCAGAACATCCTAGATTTTACGCTTTGGGTGGCTCTTTATATATGGAAAACTGTAAATTTGAGATGTCAAAAGGCACTTTTTCAAATAATACTGCTGAATTTGGAGGCGGAATTAACGCAGTAAAAACTGAAATGACCTTCCTTGGCGGTAATATAACCGAAAATACAAATGGAGAATACGTAGGCAAGGGAGGCGGAATCTTTGCCGATACAAGCATTGTTAACATAAAGAATTTATCTGTATCAAAAAAATAGTGCCAACGGAAATGGTGGGGGCTTGTATTTACTTGATTGTACTTGTAATATCGATAATGGTGATTATACAGGCAATTCTTCAAGAAAGAGCGGAGGAGCAATCAGTTTTAGTGGTGAATGCACATCAAAGATCAACGCCGGAGTATTTAAAAATAATGAATCAAATGGATTCTGGGGAGGCGGTGCAATTTACAATGATGGTAAAAGCAAACTGACTATAAATAGGGCTCTGATAAAAAATAACACTATTGAAAAATCATATTTTATAGGTGCAGGTAATCATCCCGCATCCAGACAGGGTGGTGGAATATGGAACTGCCCTACTGGCAATACTGAAATTAATATCACGAACGGACTTGCTCTTTATGAAAATACAGCACCAAATTTAAAGGGTAACAGTAGACATAAGGGTGCAGGTGATGATTTTGCTAATATTACAAAATATGAATTCAATAAACCCGTTGGTAATTCATCCGTAAAACTTGCATCAAGAATGCTTGGCGGAGGAGCAAGATTATGGTATCAGGACGGATCTTTTTACAGTATCCATACAAATCTTGATAATGAAAGCGAGCAAGCTCCAAGATTCGATCCTAAGAATCCTGGAGAACATCTTCCATATAATACCGTTATAGAAGAAAAAAGAGGTGCTCAGCTTGTATATAAATCTGTACCAAGAGATGAGTCAAAAGCGTTAGCTGAGGAAGTTGCTACATCGATATTTACAGATAATAAGGCGCTTGGCACTGGAATTAGTGGTGGATGTATTGCTAACAATGGTAAGTTGATTTTTGGTGAAGATACACCATATACATTGAAAATTGTTAAATCTTGGACCGGAGATAACAGCAAGAAAAGGCCAAAAGAGATAAAGTTGAAGATGTATGTCGGGGAACATTATGTCCAGGATGTAAAACTAACTGAAAAAGAAAACTGGACAAAAGATATTGAAGATTTCCCTGATCCTGATACTTTGATAGATAATAAAACCGGAAATCTACTGCCAATCAATTTTAAAGAAGAAAAAAGTGGCAAATATGTTTTCTCTGTAGTTAGCAAGAAAAAAGATGAGAAAAAGAGCGTATATACAATTAACCTGGACAACTCAATTCAAACATCGGTTAACTTCGTAAAGAAATGGGAAGACAATAATAACAAGAATGGCTCAAGACCAAAAGAAATAACTGTTGGTCTATATGCTAACGGTAAGTATACCGGCAAGAAAATTTCAGTTTCTGACGAAAATAATTGGAAGGGTTTATTTGATAAATTACCTAAATATGAGAATGACAAATTAATTAAATATGAGGTAAAAGAAATAACAAAGGTTGAAGGATATACAGGGAAAATAACCGGAGACGCCAAAGATGGATTTACAATTACAAATTCCTTGATACCACCGGGGGATGAGCCTAAGACAGGTGATAAAACAAATACTAAAGTATACTTTGGCCTTTTAGGAGTAGCAGTAGTATTGATTCTTGCCTTAATTATTGCTAAGAGGAAAAAATAGTTATTTTAATTTATAACCAAGATAAAAACAGATACGAGATTGCTTTTAGTTTCCTCGTATCTGTTTTTATATAAAATAATGAAAAATCTTTGTTAATAATAAAGAATAGAATCTCACTCAATATCGAAATTTAAAACAATTTCTTTCTTTTTAGGTATGAGCCTTGTGCATTTAACACCGGCGGCTTTAAGAAGCCTCTTTGAGGCAATTGTACCGAGATCATCGGCATGCTTATCACTTATATATATAATTTCGCAAATTCCGGATTGAATAATTGCCTTGGCACATTCATTACATGGGAAGAGACTTACATATATCTTTGCACCTCTTAGATCCTTACCTCCGGAATTCAATATTGCGTTGAGTTCTGCATGAACTACATATGGGTATTTCGTATCATCACCCGTTCTCGACCACGGGAATTCATCATCGGAGCATCCTATTGGGAATCCGTTATATCCGGTTGATAGAATAATATTATGACTATCAACTATGCAAGCTCCAACCTGAGTATTTGGGTCTTTACTTCTCTTTGATGCTAGTATTGATATCCCCATAAAATATTCATCCCATGATATGTAATCTGTTCTTTTCATTGATTTTATGCTCCTTTTTCGGAAGTCCATTCTACAATATGAGGCTGGAATTATCAACTCCCTTATAGTATAATGAATTAATTTTCAAAGAAAGGTACAAGCAATGAATCAATTTTTCAAAAGCTTTATTTTTAGACCATTTTGGACGATTTTTGTATTTGTAATCGTCTTTTTTTCAGTTGCTTCTATTGATCCCATATGTGCATCAGAGAATACGAAATCAACTGTTGGTATTAAATCATATAAATTTGATGCCGTGGTCAGCAAGGATCATGTATATAATATTTCTCAATCAATTGTAATCGATGTACATGAAAAATTAAAAGACTATACCTTATATATACCGAAGGGCAATTATAAGGTAAAGGATATTAATGTCAAAGGGGCTAATTTTTATATTGAGTCTACAAATTATGATTACAAGGTTATTCTTAAACCACTTGATAAACTTGAGAAAGGTCAACATAAGTTGAAACTGTCTTACAAAATCTATGAATATTCCGACAAGGATAAGAGTGGTGATCTGTTCTATATGAACGTTCTTCCGAGTACATTTAATACACCTATTGAGAATATTGAGATAAATATTTTATTCCCAAATGATTTTGTGAAGGATGACCTACAGTACTTTGCCGGACAATTTGGTGTACAGGACGTATCGAATAAAGTATCTGCAAACATTAATGATAACGAATTAAATATGGCAGGTAAGAATATACCTGAGAACTTCAGCATTATTATTAAGGCAAATCTGCCGGAGAATTATTGGATAGGTGAACTCGATAACTCATGGATGTCAAAGGTTATAGTTGGTTTATCAATAATAATGATTCTTGTCCTTATATTCCTATGGTTTATTGGAGGAAGGGATCCTAAGGTTGATAGAGGCAATGAATTGCCTCCGAATTTCTCAATAACTCCTCCTGAAGCGAATTATCTTCTCAATGGAAATATAGGGATACACGATGTTATTTCAATGATTATATACCTTGGAAGCAAAGGATACCTTAATATTATTGAAAATGAACCCAAGAAATATAGACTGATTAATGTTACTAATCCGGAGCATGAACCTAGATATATAAGGAATTTTTTCAGTGGCCTCTTCGGTGATGAATATTCGAAAACTGCTCTTGAGATGAATGATTTTATAAAGAAGCTTTCACAGCTAGGTAAAAATCTTTCTGAAAATGTTAAAAGTGTTTACGCGGGAAGTGATATGCTGTCTGTAACTGGCAGATCGAAAACATTCAGGCTGCTTGGCATTCTACTTATCGCACTCTTAAACAGTGTTATTGTTGCAATAAACTGTTTGGCCAGATATATTTCGATAGATTTCATAAATGTAATAACGATATTTATTTTAACTGCAGGAGCGATATTACTTATCAATTTGGGACTTGATAATATTTACAGACCTAATAAACTTCTTAATATTGCACTGTTTATTGCTGGTTCAATAGTCTTTTTATTGATTACGACATTTATTTCATTTAATATATTCAATTCATTCAATGACATTATGATAGTCATTTTGTATGTGGCGCTGATATTTGCTGATATATTTTTTATTTATATTATGAAGGCAAGGGCAAGTGGAAATGCTATGATTGTAGCCGATGTAGTAAAACTAAGAAATAGTATTATTCATATGGATAATGAAGAGATAATTGAAAAAATGAAAGACAATCAAGATTATTTCTATGAAATCTTGCCTTATGCATATTCATTCCTTTTGCTTGATAGATGGACTGCTAAATTTAAGGATATTGATTTTGAAGATGCAAAATGGCTCAGAACATACGAAAATCCACAAAATATCGATATAAAGACACCTAATAACAGTGCAGTTGACTTTTCTAACGGCATTGAAAAATTTGGAAGAACAGTTCAAAGTGAATATTTATTACATACATATAGGCGTAAAAACAGATAATAAGGATAGTTAATAGGTAGATTATGAAAAACAAAGAAAAGATAATTAATATAGCTGTAATAGCACATGTAGATGCAGGAAAATCAACACTTGTTGATGCACTTCTGGCACAGTCACATGTATTCCATGATAATGAAAAAATTGCAGATTGCGTAATGGATAGTGATGCGATTGAAAGGGAAAGAGGAATTACAATATACTCAAAAAATTGTTCAATCATGTATAACGACTATAAGATAAATATTGTGGACACTCCAGGGCATGCTGATTTCAGCTCCGAAGTTGAAAGAATTATGAAAACGGTCGATACGGTTATACTTTTGGTGGATTCGAGTGAAGGCCCGATGCCGCAGACGAGATTTGTACTGAACAAATCTCTTGAACAAGGAATAAATCCAATACTATTTATAAATAAAATCGATAAAAAGGATGCAAGAATTGATGAGGTTGTCGATGAGGTCTATGAGCTATTTATGGATCTTGAGGCAAATGATGAACAGCTTGATTTTCCAATACTTTATGGAATTGCAAGACAAGGAATTGCTGTGCGTGACCCTAAAGATATAGGGGATATACTCATCGGTGAAGGGGATCAGAAGATCAAAAAAAGTCCGGATGGGTATAAAGATTTGAATATATCACCACTTCTTGAGACGATTACAAAGCATTGTAATCCATATCCCGACTATGACGATGATGATTTAAAAATTCAAATCTCATCTCTCGCATACGATGATTACATCGGTAGACTTGGCATTGGAAGGGTTACATCCGGTGTAATTAAAGAAGCATCTCAGGTTATAGTTATGAAAAATCCTGATGACTTCTATAATGCAAAGATCAATCAGGTTTTTATATATAGAGGACTGAGCAGGATACCTGTCAAATCGGCTAAATCGGGAGATATTGTTGTTGTATCAGGCATAGATGACATTTCTATAGGTGAGACGATTTGTGATCCTGATCATCCATTTGCAATGGAAAGCATTAAGATCGAGGAGCCAACACTTTCTATGAACTTTATGGTAAATGCTTCACCTTTTGCCGGAAAATCCGGTAAATATGTTACAAGCAGACATATTAAAGAACGACTTGAAAAAGAGCTTGAGGTAAATGTAGGGCTTAGGGTAGAACCTACCGATTCGACGGATTCATTCAAAGTGTCTGGTAGAGGGGAGCTTCACCTTTCAATATTGATTGAGAATATGAGAAGAGAGGGATATGAACTTGCTGTATCAAAGCCTGAGGTCGTTATAAAAAAAGACGATAATGGTGCGAAACTTGAACCAGTTGAGGAAGTTCAGGTAAGTGTGCCAGATAATTATTCGGGAACCGTTATATCTCAGCTCAACATGAGAAAGGGAATAATGATCCAGATGGAGAGCGAAGGTAACGGATATTCAAGGATTCAATATCATGCTCCTACAAGAGGCCTTATGGGATACAGAAGTGAATTTATTAATAGTACTCATGGTGAGGGGAGCATGGAGCGTAGATTCATCGGGTTTGAACCTTGGAAGGGGGAAATTCCAACAAGGACAAATGGTGTGGCAATTGCACAGGAAGAGGGAAATTGTACACCATATGCAATTTTTAACATACAAGAAAGAGTAACGATGTTTGTAAAACCGGGTGATCATGTTTACGAAGGTATGATAGTGGGTATGAATCATAGATCTGATGACATGGTTGTAAATCCATGTAAAGCAAAAAGAGTAAGTAATATGAGAGCTGCAGGTAGCGATGATACAATTAAGCTGACACCGCCAAGGGTATTTTCTCTTGAGGAAGCTTTAGAATTCATAGATGATGATGAACTTGTTGAGATTACACCTGATGCTATAAGACTTAGGAAAAAACTTCTTAGAGAGATTGAGAGAAGAAAGGCGAGAAACTAGTGAACTCAGTTGAAAGATTAGAAAAAATACTTCAGACTTCATACGGGGGAATGCTTATTATGGCAATAAGCATATTGATAGTTGGCCTAATAATAATGAAGATCCTTCTTGCTATTTCAAGAAAACTTCTTATGAGATCAAAGCTTGATTATGCGCTTCATGCATTTATACTTATGACATTAAAGATAATTCTATGGATCGTATTAATTATAACTATTTTAACAGCATTAAATGTCCCTACCGTACCTCTAGTTACGCTTCTTGGTGCAACCGGTGCTGCTATAGCTTTTGCTCTGAAGGAAAGTTTATCTAATGTTGCTTCAGGTCTCATTATCCTGTTTTCAAAAACAATTCTAAAAGGAGAGGTTATAGAAATAACTGAAAAAAACATTGTAGGAATAGTTGACAAGATTGATTTAATGACAACATATCTTCATTCATTTGATAATAAAAAGATTACAGCGCCAAATTCGTTGATAGTAAATTCAGTTGTTGTGAATTATTCAAGAGAAGATAAGAGGAGAGTTGACTGCGAGGCTTCGGTAAGCTATGAAGCTGATATATCTAAAGCTAAGAGTTTGCTAAAAGAAGTGGTAAATTCATGCCCTATGGTCTTAAAATCCGAAGAAATAATAATCGGAGTTAGCATGCTTGGAGAAGATGCTGTTATAATTGATGTAAAAGCATGGTGTAAGACTAAAGATTATCTTGATGTAAAATACTATATTGAAGAAAACATCAAAAAAGTATTTGATGACGAAAATATTGAAATTCCATATCGAAAACTGGATGTAAATCTAAGAAATCAATAAAAATCAAAAGAAAGGAAGGACGCATGGAAATTAAGCAATTTAGGAAGGTTCTCATTGCAAACAGGGGTGAAATTGCAATAAGAATAATAAGGGCCTGTAAAGAGCTTGGAATTAGGACTATAGCCATTTACTCAGAAGAAGATAAGAACTCACTATTCAGAACAAAGGCTGATGAAGCTTATGAAATAGGTAAGGGAAGAAGCCCGATAGAAGCTTATCTTGATATAGATGAAATAATAAGTCTTGCAAAGAGCAAGGGTGCGAACGCAATCCACCCTGGATACGGTTTTCTTTCAGAAAATCCAGCCTTCCCTGAAGCTTGTCTGGATGCAGGTATAGAATTTATTGGGCCTACTCACCATATGATGAACAGCCTTGGCGATAAGATCCAGTCTAAGATCGTTGCCAACAAGGTTGGAGTTCCGACGATTCCTGGTGAGAAAAAGTCAATCAGTGATGAAAATCAGGCTTTAAATTTGGCATATGATATCGGATATCCTGTAATGCTTAAAGCGGCAGCAGGTGGTGGTGGCCGTGGAATGAGGATAGTGAGGAATGATGAAGAGATGCTTCATCAATTTAGAAGTGCCAAGAACGAAGCAGTTAAAGCTTTCGGTAACGGGGATATATTTGTAGAGAAGTATATAGAGGATCCGAAGCATATAGAAGTACAGGTCCTAGGAGATAAATATGGAAATATTGTTCATTTATTTGAAAGAGATTGTTCTGTTCAAAGAAGACATCAAAAAGTAGTTGAGTTTACTCCTGCATTCTGTCTAACTGATGAAAAAAGAGAATCAATATGTGAAGATGCACTTAAGATTGCAAGAGCTGTAAATTACAGAGGTGCTGGAACTATTGAATTCCTTCTTGACTCCATGGGCAATTATTATTTCATAGAGATGAATACGAGGATTCAAGTTGAACATACTGTAACAGAGCTTGTAACAGGTGTGGACCTTGTTCAGGCACAGATTCTTATTGCGGAAGGTTATTCTCTTGACTCTGATGAGATTGCCATAAGGGGTCAAAGTGATATTCGTCAGACAGGATATTCAATACAGTGTCGTGTAACTACTGAAGACCCTGCTAATAATTTTGCTCCGGACACCGGCACGATAACTTTGTACAGGTCGGCATCCGGTAATGGAATAAGGCTCGATGGAGGAACAGGTTTTACGGGAGCAGTGATTTCCCCTTATTACGATAGCCTGCTTGTTAAGGTATGCTCACACGGAAGAACATTCGAAGATGCAATCAATAAATCCATTAGAGTTCTTAGAGAGATGAAGATAGAGGGAGTCCAAACAAATGTAGGGTTCCTAATTAATGTACTAAATCATCCGAAATTTAAGTCAGGAGAATGTACTACAGGTTTTATTGAAGAGAATCCGGAACTCCTTAATATAAGGAAAATAACAAATAGAGAGCAACAATTGCTTGACTTTCTTGGAAATAAATATGTCAATGAAGGCGGCGATGGAGTAAGCGTATTTAACGTTCCTGTAGTACCCCATGTTGATAGGGAAAAAATCAAAGATTTACAGGGGACAAAACAGATTTTTAATGAAAAAGGAGCAAAAGGATTAGCTGATTGGGTTCTTTCACAGAAAAAGCTTTTAATTACGGATACGACATTTAGAGATGCACAGCAGAGCCTCATAGCCACGAGAATGAGAACTAAGGATCTTGAAAAAATTGCGCCTGCAATGGCATATTACGGCAATGATCTCTTTAGCATGGAGATGTGGGGAGGTGCCACATTTGATGTATCAATGAGATTCCTTAGAGAAGATCCTTGGGAGAGGCTTGAAACTCTGAGACAAATTGTTCCAAACGTTCTTTTCCAAATGCTTATAAGAGGAGCGAATGCGGTGGGATATAAAAATTATCCGGATAACACTATTAGAAAATTTGTTAAGGAAAGTGCTAAGGCCGGGATTGACGTTTTCAGAATATTTGACTCCCTCAACTGGGTGGAAGGCATGGAAATTGCCCTAGATGAGACATTGAATCAAGGTATGATTGCTGAAGCAACAATGTGTTACACGGGTGATATTCTGGATAAAACAAGAGAAAAATATGATCTCAATTATTATATAAAGATGGCAAAGAAGCTTGAGAAGATGGGAACACATTTCATAGGCATAAAGGACATGTCAGGACTTCTAAAACCTATGGCAGCTTATAAGCTTGTAAAGGCCCTAAAAAATGAAGTTGCAGTTCCTATACATCTTCATACTCATGATACATCTGGTAATGGAGTAGCTTCAGTTCTCACTGCAACAATGGCAGGAGTAGACGTAGTTGATGCTGCAATGAACAGTATGTCAGGACTTACTTCACAGCCTGCATTGAATTCTATTGTTGCAGCACTGCAAAATAGTGATAGGGATACGGGGCTTGACATAGAAGGTCTTCAGAAGATATCAGACTACTGGGTAGATGTAAGACCTGTATATCGAAACTTTGAGTCGGATCTCAAGACTTCTTCAGCAGAAATATACAGACTTGAAATTCCTGGAGGGCAATATTCTAACCTAAAACCACAGGTAGAAAGTTTCGGAATAGGTCATAAATTCAATGAAGTTAAAGATATGTACGTCAAGGTGAATAAGATGCTAGGTGATATAGTTAAGGTAACTCCGTCATCAAAGGTTGTTGGAGACCTTGCAATATTCATGGTTCAAAATGATCTAACGCCGGAAAACATCATTGAAAAAGGGAAGAACATTGACTTCCCAGATTCATCAGTATCATACTTTAGCGGAATGATAGGACAGCCTGAGGGCGGATTTCCTAAAGACTTACAGAAAATTGTCTTGAAGGATAAGAAACCTATAACCTGTAGACCTGGTCAGATTCTTCAGCCGGATGATTATGATGCAATAAAAAAGCATATTCAAGATGACCTTGGACTTGAAGGCAATGATCAAGAGCAGGTTGCCTATGCTATGTATGATAAAGTTTTTGATAAGTTTATAACTGAACTTAGCGAAAAAGGAGATTTCAGGAACATGGGTTCCGACATATTTTTCCATGGACTTTCATTGGGTGAGACCGCCGAGATTAAGCTTAAGGCTGGACAACCCCTAATTGTCTCCTTTGAAGCTGTTAGTGAACCTGATGAAGCGGGAAATAGAGATCTTACATACACAGTTAACGGCAATAGAAGAGTTGTTACTATAAAGGACAATCAAGCACTTACAAAATCGGTGATATCAGGAAGCAGCATTCAGTATGCAAATAATGAAGATCCAAATGAAATAGGTGCAAATATTCCGGGTAATATAATAAAGATACTTGTTGATAAAGGAGATAATGTTAAAGAAGGTCAGCCTATTGCAATAATAGAAGCAATGAAGATGGAAACAAATGTCATTTCTCCTAAAAAAGGAGTTATTGAAAAAATATTTGTAAAGGAAGGCGATATTGTAAAGTCCGGGCAACTTATTGCCTTGCTTGAAGAATAGATGTATAATCATATGAGTTATTTGAGTAAAACAATTAAGTATTAACGTATTGAAAGGAGAAATACGAAATGAAAATTCTGGTAATCAATCCAGGTGGCACATCTACTAAGATTGCTGTATTTGACGAGGATAAGGAAGAACTTAAGATAAATCTGGATCATACAGCTGAAGAGCTTGCTCCTTATAAGTCGATTTCTGATCAAATGCCTTTCCGTAAAGAGGTTATAATGAAGACACTTACCGAGAAGGGATATAAGCTTGAAGATTTCGATGCAGTTTGTGGAAGAGGTGGAATGTTCAAGCATATTCCATCAGGGACATATGCAGTCAATGATGCAGTTATTCAGGATGTAATCAACCATCCATATGGAGAGCATGTTGCGAATCTTGGACCGTACATTGCAAAGGAACTTGCAGACAAGGTATCAATTCCTTCATTCTTTGTTGACCCTGTATGCACAGACGAGCTTGAAGATATTGCAAGATATTCAGGCATGAAGGGTTTCGAGAGACAGAGCTTCTTCCATGCACTCAATCAGAAAGCAGTTGCAAGAAGAGCTTCTATGCAGATAGGAAAAGCATATGAAGAACTCAATTTGATCGTTGTTCACCTTGGAGGTGGAGTTTCTGTTGCAGCCCACCATAAGGGTAGAGTAATAGATGTAAACAACGTAAAGGACGAAGGAGCTATGGGAATGGATAGAGCAGGCGGAGTACCTGTATGCCAGCTTATCGATTACTGTTTCTCAGGAGTCACACACAAGGAAGCTAGAAAGAAGTTTGGAGATCAGGGCGGTGTATTCTCATATACAGGCACCAAGGATTTCAGAACAGTTGAGAATAAGGCATTCGATGATAACGATGAGGTTTGCATGGGAGCATTCAAGGCTATCGCATACCAGTTAGCAAAGGACATCGGTGCAATGAGTGCAGTATTAAGATATAATGTAGATGCTATAGTTTACACTGGTGGAATGGCACATAGTGAGAGATTCTGCGAAGAGATAAGTTCTTATATTAATAAGATTGCTCCTATTATCAGAATACCTGGTGAAGAGGAGATGAGATCCCTTGCAGAAGGTGCATTGAGAGCACTTCACAGCGGAAAATGGGAAACATATAAGTAGTAAGAAATTTATAAAAAGGCATCATCTAAGCAATGCTTAAATGGTGCCTTTCTTTTTATTCATAAATATAAGTCCGATAATGAATCCTATTATTGATGGTATAAGCCATCCAAATCCGGAGTCGAAGAATGGGAAGACCTTGCTTGCAAAAGAGATAATAGGAGCAAGAAATTCAAGATTGAATATTTTTGAAATGGCTTTAATAAAGTCGAATATCGCAGCAATAAACACGAATATTGTTACGCTTAAGTACACAGTCCTACTGTCTTTAAACAGCTTGCTAAATAGTCCAAGCATTATCAATGAAATAGCAAGTGGATATAGGAGCATTAATACCGGAATTGAATAGTTGATTATTGATGATAACCCAACATTAGCTATCAAGAATGAAACCATTGTTGTTATTATCGTCCATAATTTGTATGAAGGTCCCTTAGGAAACATCTCAGAAAATGTTTGGGAAAAACTTGTTACAAGACCAATAGATGTCTTGAGGCAAGCAACCGTTGTTATTGCAGCAAGAAGAATAGTACCGGCTGTTCCAAAATAATGACCTGATATCTCAGCAAGTGCAATGCTGCCGTTCTCGCTAATTTCAAATTTACCGCGGCTTAGAGTTCCCATTAAGGTGATAAGGATATATATAAATGCCATGATTAAGGCACTGATAATTCCGGATTTAAGTGTATTCTTTGCAATATCAGTAGGCTCATTTACACCGAGTCGCTTGATTTCATTTACAACGATAATGCCGAATGCAAGTCCCGCTATTGCATCCATAGTGTTATATCCTTCAAGAAAACCTAGACCGAATGCACCGTGCATATATGAAGGATCAGGAGTTATTGAAGAAATGTCAGAGGACATTGGTTTTACAAATGCAACCACCAGCATGATGCTCAGTAATAGAAGAAATAGTGGAGTTAAAACCTTTCCTACCCAGGTGAGTATTTCTCCTGGACGAAGCGAAAAATAAAGTACAAGTGCAAAAAAGATCAGAGTAAAAATTATCAATGAAACGGTTGAAAGCTTTGATGAAATCAAAGGTTCAACACCAATGGAAAATGGAACCGTTGCACAACGTGGTATTGCAAAAAAAGGACCTATTGTGAGATACAGTAGACAAGTAAAAAATATTCCATAAGGCTTGCTTACCTTGCTGCTTAATTCAAGCAAACCTGAACTCTTGGTTATTCCTATAGATGCTACACCAAGAATTGGTATCCCGACACCAACGATGATAAATCCTATAACAGCGGGCCAGACGTTATATCCAGCCATCTGACCTAGGTGAACAGGAAAAATCATATTGCCTGCACCGAAGAACATACCGAAAAGCATTATAGCTATAAATATTGATTCCTTTGAACTTAAACGTTTTTTCATTATTTTTCTCCATGATAATGTACAATTTTCGCAATCATTATATGATATTATATAAATCCAATAATTACAACAGTTACAACAATATGTAATTAAAGTATTGCTTAATATATGTGGTTGTGTTAACATCTTCTGGGCGTGGAGGATTGACCGAGCGGCTAAGGAGCCTGATTGGAAATCAGGTAAGGCGTAACAGCTTCGCGGGTTCGAGTCCCGTGTCCTCCGCCAACTTTTTAAGGCTGTAACCGTTTAATTTTTACGGTTACAGCTTTTTAATTTTTGCAATTAATGAAAATGTTGACAGGAATAAAGCCACCAACTTTTTCAAATTATGATTGTACACCTAGCCCTTGATTTCAGCCTTGAAAGTAGTAGAATATACCGAAATATAAAAGAGAACGGAGGTATGCCATAAGCGATTTGGCTTTCGGTATCAGCAATTATGGAATCTTACAAGTTTCTTTTTGATTTAGCGCTTATTCTGCTCAGTACTAAGGTACTTGGTCTCGTATCGCAGAAATTCAAGATGCCCCAGGTTGTAGGAGCATTGCTCGCAGGACTTCTACTCGGTACCGGAGGAATAGGTTTGATAACGCAGACTGAATACATAGAGCAAACAGCTGAAGTAGGAGTTGTTATACTTATGTTCTGTGCCGGACTTGAAACCGATGTTAGTGAGATGAAGAAGACGGGTAAAGCTTCATTTGTTATAGCGGTAGCGGGCGTTATTATACCGCTCATAGGAGGATATCTGACAGCGCTTGTATTTAATAGAGAAGGGTTGATAAGTTCTGACGCTGTAGGCTCCGTATTTCTTCAGAATATTTTTATTGGCATAATACTTACAGCTACGTCTGTCAGCATAACGGTAGAAACTTTGAAAGAGATAGGCAAGCTAAAAACCCCGGCAGGAAATGCAATTCTCGGTGCTGCTGTAATAGATGACATTCTTGGAATAATAGCACTGACCGTTATAACAAGCCTAGCGAACAAATCAGTAAATATATGGATCGTACTTCTTAGGATAGCCGGATTTTTTGTGTTCTGCGCCGTGTTCGGATACATTTTTTACAGGTTTTTCGTAGCTTTCAGCGCAAGGTATGAGCGTGCCAGACAGAGACATGCTGTTATAGCCTTAGTGTTTGGACTTGTTATGGCTTACTGTGCAGAGAGATTCTTCGGAGTGGCGGATATAACTGGGGCGTTTATAGCAGGAATGATAATTTCACGTACTCAGAATGAAGCATATCTTGCCTCAAGGTTTGAGGTTATAAGTTTCCTCTACCTGTCACCGATATTTTTCGCAAGCATAGGTCTTAAGGTTGTGCTACCAGATATGAGTGTCAATATCTTGTTGTTTGCAGTAGTACTTGCGTTAGTTGCGATGCTTACCAAGGTGCTTGGCTGTGGAGCGGGTGCAAGGCTATGCAAATTTGATAATCATGAGTCCCTACAGATAGGGGTAGGAATGATATCGAGAGGTGAAGTGGCACTTATCGTAGCCGACAAGGGGGCTGAAATGGGCCTTATTGGAACGCAATTTATAGGACCGGTTATTATCGTTGTAATAGTTACTACAATTATAACGCCTATACTGCTTAAGCCGGTATTTTTAAGAGAGAAAGAGAAAAAGCTTGAGAAACCGTCTATGGATATATGCAATGACGTAAACGAGTCTTCATGGATAGCGGATAGGTACAATGAACTCGAAGCTTATCGTGAGGGTGGTCTGAACAATGTAAAAAACGCGGACGATTATGGCGGTAGAAGAGACAAAACTAAGTAAGCTAGTTGGTACAAGTGATTTATAGTTTTTTTATATTTGAATCTGACTCAATATAGCCATGGAATTTTCACAAAAAAAACAAGTGTAATGAATATCGAGATGTGGTAAAATCTCTCAGTATTATTTTGGTATAGAAAATATGTTAAGAATAGGAGATATATTATATGTTCAATATTATAATTAAAGACAATTATGATGAAGTATCTAAGGCCGCTTTCGATGTTATGAAGGATATAGTAAGAAAAGATCGCCCGGTACTTGGACTTGCTACAGGAAGCTCTCCTGTCGGACTATACAAGGAGATGATAAAAGATCACAAAGAGAACGGTACTTCATATGCTGATACAATATCATTTAACCTTGATGAGTACATCGGGCTTCCTAAATCGCATAGAGAGTCATACTACACGTTTATGCATGAGAATTTATTCAATCATATAGATATAAAGGAAGAGAATGCACACGTACCTCTCGGTGACTGCGAAGATCCGGAAAAATCAGCAAAGGATTATGAGAATGAGCTAAAGAAATACGATGTTGATATTCAGGTGCTGGGAATCGGTTCAGACGGCCACATTGCATTTAATGAGCCGGGATGTCCTTTTGACAGCGAAACTCATATTATGGAATTAACAGAGCAGACAAGAAAGGATAATGCAAGATTCTTTGATGATAATATCGACGAAGTTCCGAAGCTTGCAATAACACAGGGACTCGCATCTATTATGAGAGCGAAGAAGATTATATTGATTGCAACAGGTCTAAATAAAGCAGATGCAATCAAGAACATGATTGCAGGAAAGAAGACAATTGATTGTCCTGCATCAATCCTACAAGATCATCCAGATGTTACGGTGGTTCTTGATAAGGATGCTGCTTCAAAACTTTCATAAATTCTCATATAAACTTATAATAACTTTATAAATCACGATAAAACCTATATAATGACTTATATAGGTTTTATATTAATGTTAGGGAGAATTTCTATGTCTAATAAAGTAGCACTTGTAACCGGCTCTTCAAGGGGGATAGGAGCTGCGATTGCCATAAGACTTGCAATGGATGGATACGACGTTGCAGTTAATTATAATAATAACGAGGACCGTGCCAGAGAAGTCCTTAGCAAAATTCAGTTGGAAGGTCAGAAAGGGATTATAGTAAAAGCTGATGTTTCTGACACTTCACAGGTAGAAGATATGTTTACTACTGTTAGAGAATCCCTTGGTGAAGTTGATCTTCTTGTTACCAATGCAGGTATTTCGGGAACAGGTCAAATACAGGACATTACAGAGGATAAGTGGAGGAAGATATTCGCAGTCAATGTGGACGGTACTTTTAATGCTGTTAAGTGTGCGATACCATATATGCTAAGTGAACACAGGGGATGCATTGTCATGATATCCTCTATGTGGGGAATAAGGGGTGCATCTTGCGAGAGCGCATACTCAGCTTCAAAGGCTGCGATTATTGGATTTTCAAGGTCTCTTGCTTCTGAGCTTGCTCCGAGCGGCATAAGGGTTAACTGCGTAGCACCAGGTGTAATAGATACAGAAATGCTCGATGAGCTTTCTTCCGATTCACTTGAAAGCCTTGCAGAAGAAACACCTTTGAGAAGGCTTGGAAAGCCTGAAGATATTGCTGAACTCGTTTCTTTTCTATCATCTGATAATGCATCATTTATTACCGGTCAGGTGATAAGCGATGATGGAGGTTTCACAGTATAATGAATAAACATACAGTTAAAAATTTTATAGATATTCTTAAACAAGCCAAAGTGTTCGAAGATTCAAATATTAAAGATTATACGGAACTTGTAGCGAACTTGACATATAATTCTAAAGAAGTGTCAGATGGAACGCTTTTCATATGTAAAGGACAACATTTCAAGAAGGAATACCTTGAAGAGGCAATAATACGTGGTGCAAAATTCTATATAAGCGAAACTGATTATGAGGTCGGTATTCCTTTTATAAGAGTAAATGATATAAGAAAGGCCATGTACCTTGTTGCAGTAAAATACTATGAGAATCCTTCTAATAATCTCACGACGATAGGAATAACCGGAACAAAGGGTAAGTCAACCACTCTATATTTTGTAAAATCAATACTTGACACATATTTAGCTAGCCTTGGAAAACCTCTTAGCGGATACACTTCGTCTGTTGATTTTTATGATGGGATAAAGACTTTGCCGGCACACAATACAACACCGGAAGCGATAGAGCTTCAGAAAATACTTAGAACAGCTCTTGATAATGGAATTAAGTATTTCGAAATGGAAGTTTCGTCACAAGCACTTAAGTATGAGAGGGTCGGTGGCATGAACTTTAACTACGGAATATTCATGAATATTTCTGAAGACCACATAAGCCCGGTTGAACACCCAGATTTTAATGATTACTTTGAATCAAAGCTTAAGATATTTGATATATGTAATACAGGAATTATAAATATTAATTCAGATCATTTTGACAGGATCATCAAGAGAGCTGAAAATTGCAATAAGATAATAACCTTCGGACTTTCGAAAGATGCGGATATTTACGCTTACGATATAAAAAAATCCGATGATAATGGCATTGAATTCAAAGTAAAATCTGAAGATTTTAATGAAAAATTTGAAATTGGAATGCCTGGAATATTCAATGTTGAAAATGCTTTAGCTGCGATAGCCTTGGCACGTGAATTAGACATACCAATAACACATATAAGAGAGGGAGTACTGGCTGCCAGGTGTTCCGGCAGAATGGAAGTTTTCACATCAAAAGATGGGAAGATTATATCTATAGTTGATTATGCACATAATAAATTGTCATTTGAGAATATTTTCAAATCCGTTAAATCTGAATATCCTGACAGAAGAATAGTAGTCTTATTCGGCTCAACCGGAGGAAAAGCCATAGATAGGAGGAAAGACCTCGGTAAAATTGCAGGTGAGATGGCCGATAAAATCTACCTTACAACGGAAGATCCGGGAGAAGAGCCCGCTATTGATATAATAAATGACATATATAAATATGCATCAAAATTTGGTAAACCGATTGAAATAATTGAAGATAGACGAGAAGCGATATGGCAAGCACTTTCCGATAATAAGGAAGAATCGGTATATCTTATACTTGGGAAAGGAGCAGAAAAATCAATCAAAATTGGAAGTCGATATATAGACTATGATTCTGATGTTGAGATTGCTAAAGAATTTATAAGCATATACGATAAAAATAATCATTAATCTTGATATTTAATATTGTTTGTAATAGAATACATTCATCAAATGAATATCGACAGGGGAGCCGTTAGGCTGAGAGTAAGCAATGCTTTTACCCTATACCTGATGTGGATAATGCCACCGTAGGAAGATCGAAGATGGAGTATGTTATAAGTGGCATGTATCATATGGATACGTGCCTTTTTGAATGGAAATAAAGGGTGTGAAATGATAGTAAACGGTGTAGAAATAAGACTTGATAAGCCTATTACCGTCAAGGAATATCTTGAACAAAACGGATACAGGATTGAAACCGTAGTAGTGGAGCTTGACATGAAGATTCTTCCAAAAGAAGAATATGGAAATACTCAACTTAAAGACGAAAGTAGAATGGAAATAGTGCATTTCATGGGTGGAGGTTAGATCATCGAATCACATTATTATATTTAAAATGTTTTAATATTGATGAAAAGAGGAACTATTATGGAAAACGATAAATTAATTATTGGTAATAAAGAATTTGACTCAAGATTTATACTAGGTTCTGGCAAATACTCGCTGGATCTTATAGATGCTGCAATCAAATACGCTAAAGCTGAGATGATAACCGTTGCAGTTAGAAGGGCTAACACTAAAGATAAAGAGAATATTATGGATTATATTCCGGATAATATCACACTACTTCCTAACACTTCAGGTGCTAGAAATGCTGATGAAGCAGTTAGGATTGCAAGGCTTGCAAAGGCTCTTGGTTGCGGAGAATTTATAAAAATTGAGATAATGAGGGATACTAAATATCTCTTGCCTGATAATTACGAAACCATAAAAGCTACAGAGATACTTGCAAATGAGGGATTTATAGTAATGCCTTATATGTATCCAGACTTAAATGTTGCTAGAGACTTAGTTAATGCAGGTGCAGCGACTGTAATGCCTCTTGCATCGCCTATAGGTTCTAACAGGGGGCTTTCAACAAAGGACTTTATTCAAATCCTTATCGATGAAATAAATGTACCTATTATAGTTGATGCAGGAATTGGCAGACCTTCCGAAGCATGTGAAGCTATGGAAATGGGAGCGGCAGCAGTAATGGTGAATACAGCTCTTGCAACTTCAGGAGATCTTCCTACTATGGCTTCTGCGTTTAGAAAAGCCGTAGAAGCCGGTAGGGAAGCTTATTTATCAGGACTAGGAAGAGTGCTTACAAGAGGAGCTTCTCCTTCAGATCCGCTAACCGGATTTCTGAGAGACTGATAATATAATTCAAAGGTATTAAACGGAGATAAAAAAATGGATAACTCATATGAACAATATTTTGTAGACTCTGAGTTTCTTTCTAAAGAAGCGTTAAAGCATAAACATGAGCTTGAGAATAACCCTGAATCAAGAACGGACCACATGAAATATCTTGATGACATGGATAGAATTGAAAGTGATGTCATAGATAAAGTCCTTTATGAAATTAATAATTACGATGAAACGAAATATACTGCAAGAGATGTGAGATCTGCACTTGAGCATGATTTTTGCTCCCTTGAAGATTTCAAGGCACTACTTTCTCCTACAGCAGCACCATTCCTTGAGCGTATGGCCGTTAAAGCAAACAAGATAACATCCAGACATTTTGGAAATTCTGTAAACATTTTCACACCGCTATATATTGCTAATTACTGTGAGAACTATTGCATTTACTGCGGTTTTAACTGCTACAATCACATTGAAAGACTTAAGCTTAACAAAGAACAGATAGAAGAAGAAATAAAAGTCATTGCAGATTCCGGTATAGAGGAAATACTAATTCTAACGGGGGAAAGCAGGAAGCTCAGCAGTGTTGAATATATAGGAGAAGCATGTAAGTTAGCGAAGAAATACTTCAGAAATGTGTCACTTGAAATATATCCTGTTAATGTAAAGGATTATGAATACCTTCATGAGTGCGGCGCCGATTACGTCACTGTATTTCAGGAAACATACGATACGGATAAATATGAAAACCTTCACCTGATGGGAAGAAAAAGAATATGGCCATACAGATTTGAAGCTCAGGAGAGGGCACTTATGGGAAAAATGAGAGGTGTTGGATTCTCTGCACTTCTTGGATTATCAGACTTCAGAAAAGATGCTCTTGCCACTGCATATCATGCTTACCTACTTCAAAAAAAGTACCCTTGGGCTGAAATCTCGCTTTCGTGTCCTAGGCTTAGACCGATAATAAATAACAGTAAAATTAATCCGAAAGATGTTCACGAGAAAGAACTATGTCAAATTCTATGTGCATACAGGATATTCTTGCCTTTTGCAGGGATTGTTGTTTCATCAAGGGAAAGCAGTGAATTTAGAAATGGAATTACTAAGATAGCAGCTACCAAAGTTTCCGCAGGAGTATCGACAGGAATAGGTGATCATAAGAGTAAATATACAGGTAAGGATAACGAGGAAAAAGAGGGTGGAGAGCAATTCGAAATCGCTGATGAAAGAAGCCTGGACAATATGTATAACGACATGGTAGATGAGGGTCTTCAACCGGTTCTAAACGATTACCTTTATTTGTAGGATGTATGTATGAGCGATATAGTGGTTGTAACCAACAGAAAACTTTGCCGTGAGAATTTTCTCAATAGGATTGAAAGGCTTCTAGATGCCGGTGTTGACAAGATTATTCTTAGAGAAAAAGACATGGATCCTGCTGAATATAGAGACTTAGCAAAGCGTGTAATTAGGATATCTGATAATTACGATACCGATTTAATACTTCACAATTACATTGATATTGCAATTGAACTCAATCATCCAATGATACACCTACCAATACCTAGTCTAAGAACGCTTGATCAATTCAATATGATAGGTGTTTCATGCCATTCGCTTAAAGATGTAGAAATAGCAGAAAAATTTAATGCCTCATATATAACATTTGGCCATGTTTTCTCTACAGATTGCAAAAAGAATCTAGAACCTAGGGGGCTTGAAGCACTTAGGGATATATGCCATAATACGGCACTTCAAGTCTATGCGATTGGTGGAATGACACCTGATAATTATAAGGATGTTCTTAAAGCCGGCGCTAAGGGATGTGCTATCATGAGCAGTGCGATGATGTCTCATGACCCAAAGAAGCTTATAAAGGAATTTAAAGAAGTAGAAGATCTTATATGAATTACAATAATAATGAGAGATATTCAAGACAAACTGTAATAGAAGAGATAGGAACTAAGGGTCAGGAGAAGCTTAAGAGATCAAGCATTCTCATAATAGGATGTGGAGGACTCGGTTCTCCTGCTGCTCTTTACCTTGCATCAGCCGGCATAGGAAGAATAGGCTTGGTGGATGACGACATTGTTTCAATATCTAATTTACAAAGGCAGATTCTACATGGTGAAACGGACCTCGGGTTTCCTAAGACTGAATCAGCTGAAAATTCAATTAAAAGAATAAATTCAGACATTATAATAGACAAGTATCAAGAAAGATTGACGGAAGATAACGCCGAAGAAATATTTATTGAATATGATTTCGTAATAGATGCGACGGATAATTTCGAATCGAAGTTTTTGATAAACGACGTATGTGTCAGTATGAATAAGGCATTTGTCCACGCAGGAGTTATGGGATTCAAGGGTCAGGTCATGACATACGTGCCGGGAAAAGGTCCTTGCTACAGGTGTATATTCGGTGATATACCAAATGATGAACTTTTGAACAGACCTGAGGTGTTCGGAATCCTTGGTACTGTAACTGGTGTAATCGGAAGTATAGAGGGAACAGAAGCGGTGAAATACCTGCTTGGAATTGGAAACCTGCTCACCGGACGTCTTTTAAGCTTTGATGCTCTTTCAATGACATTTAGGATCGTTGACCTTCCAAAAGCTAGAGAAGACTGCCTGGCGTGCAGCAATAATACAGATTAAATATTTCTCGTATAATATCTAAGCCATTCAACCTCATCTGAATTAAGATGAGGTTTTAGATTATCAAATACTAATCTGTGATAATCGTTGAGCATCTTTTTTTCTTCAATGGTCATGATATCAGGAAGTAATGCGTCTAAATCAAAGGGTATCAAAGTCATTATCTCAAATTTAAGGAAATCACCAAATTCATTCTCTTGATCATTCAATACGAGCAGTTCATTTTCAAGCCTTACTCCGTGAGAGTTTTCAATATATATTCCAGGCTCGTCAGTTACAATCATACCGGGACGGAAGGTTTCCGTCTCCCCAGATACATAATGAGTCCTTATACCTATAGGAGATTCATGAACGTTTAGAAGATTTCCAATTCCGTGACCTGTTCCGTGTCTAAAGTCAATATGCCTATCCCAAAGAGGTTTTCTTGCAAAAGTATCAAGGTTTACACCATTTACGCCGTAGGGGAATATGGCATTGGCTAAATAGAGGTTGCTTAGGACTACCAGTGTAAAATCCCTCTTCATTTCATAAGGAATATCACCAATTGCATATGTGCGAGTTATATCTGTAGTTCCTTCATAGTAGTTAGCTCCAGTATCCATCAAAAAGAGTGAATCAGTGATAAGTTCGGTATCACTTTCTTCATATGGAGAGTAATGAATTATAGCAGCGTTTTTACCAGTAGCACTTATCGGTGAGAAGCTTGGCATAATATATCCTCCCATCGATTTTCTTAACGATTCAAGCTTATTGACTGCTGATATTTCGCTGATAAGATAATTCTTTACGTTTTCCTTAAGCCATTTCATGAATCTCACGTGAGCTATGCTATCCTTCATTTGAGCAATCTTCATGCTTTCAATTTCTTTATCGCTCTTTATGGATTTCAAATATGTTTCAGGATTCATAGCGTCAATTATTTCAACATCAAAAGGTATATTCATGTACATAGTGTAATTGATTTTGTTTTTATCAAGCATAAGTCTAAGGTTTGATTCAATGGTAGATATGTCCTCATATACCTGGTCATAATTCCTTATTTCAACACCAAAACCGTGAAGGTAATCCAATATTTCAGGATTTAACTTACAATCATCAATGTAAAGTGTATATGATTTAGGACCTATAAGAGCGTAGCAAAGGACTAGAGGTGAGTAAGAGATATCGCTACCTCTTATATTAAGAGTCCAGCAAATATCATCAATTGAGGATACAAGGTGAAGGTCAGCGTTATTAATAATCATTCTTTCCCGTATCAATCGGAGCTTATCATTTGATGGATAAGAGACTTTTAATAGTGAGTTTGTATAAACCTTTCCGGCAGGAAAAGGTGGACGGTCATTCCAAATAATATCAATAAGGTCACCTTGGTATTTAATCTTGCATTTATTCTCATCGGCAATCTTCTTATATATAATCCCTGCGTTTGAAGATATGAGCTTTCCGTCAAAGCCAAGAGTCATGCCAGGTAGTAGGTTATATGACAGAAATTCTGTAATCGTTGGAACACCCTTCATGCCTGATTTCATGAGCTTAATATCAGTTCCTATAAGCTCCTTTTCTCCTTGAATAAAATATCTTCCATCAGTCCATAGATATGAATCATGTAGGCCAATTATTGCAGTGCCGGCTGAACCTGTAAATCCAGTTATATATTTACGAGACATAAAGTATTCACTCACAAATTCGCTATTGTGGTAGTCGGATGTTGGAACGATATAATAATCAATATTATTCTTGACCATTAAGGCCCTAAGCTCGTTGATTCTTTTTTTTATCAAATTCATTAAAGGAGGCTCCTAATTAAATAATTGAAACATAATATTTGAATTCATATTAACATAAGTATATTAAATACAAAATTGAAATTTTTGTTCTTTTGTGATATTTTCATAAAGTATCAGGTGCTATGTCTGTGGTTGAAAGTCCATGCCAGTTGCGGGCAAAAGGACCCACGTAAGCTATTATTAGAATAATAGTGATCATGGCGCAGCTTAGAAGTAAGTCCTCCGGAAACCGGATAAAGGCAAGTGTGGGGGCAAAGACCAGGTCAGATAGCACCTGAAATATAGGAGATAGATATGAGAAAAACAAAGATAATATGTACAATTGGTCCCGCATGTGATTCGGAACAGATGATTTCAAAGCTTTTAGATGAAGGAATGAATGTGGCAAGAATTAATTTTTCCCACGGCACCTTGGATGAGCACGAAAAAACGATAGCAAAGATTAAAAAGGTGAGACAAGCAAAGGGTATGCCATTACCTATAATGCTCGATACAAAGGGGCCTGAATGCAGAATAGGCAAATTCAAAAATGACAGTATAAATGTAGAAGATGGCCAGGATTTCATCTTTACAGAAGATGAAATTATTGGAGATGAAAAATCGGTATCTGTTACATACAGGGGATTTACTGACAATCTAAGAAAGGGAGATATAATCCTTGTAAATAATGGGCTTGTAGTTTTTGAAATCAAGGAGGTCATGAAAAAATCTGTAAGATGCGTTGTTCTTACAGGCGGGGAACTCAAGAATCACAAAAGTATGAGCTTCCCTGGGAGGGTTTTCTCTGGAGAATATCTAAGTGAAGCTGATAAGAGGGATATTATATTTGGAATCGAAAAGGACGTTGATTTTATTGCGGCATCCTTCGTGTCAAATGAATCAGATGCCATTAGTCTAAGAAAATTCTTGAATGATAACGGCGGTGGATCGATTGATATAATTGCAAAGATTGAAAACAGCGAGGGCGTAAAAAATATCCATAAAATCTGCAAAACAGTTGACGGTATTATGATTGCACGCGGTGACCTCGGTGTTGAAATTGATTATGCGGAAGTCCCCTCAGTACAAAAAAACCTCATTAAGATTTGCAGAAAAATCGGCAAAAGGGTAATCGTTGCAACTGAAATGCTTGAATCAATGATATTGAACCCAAGGCCCACAAGAGCCGAGGCCTCAGATGTGGCAAACGCTGTCTTTGACGAAGCAACTGCCGTAATGCTTTCAGGAGAAACAGCCTCAGGAAAATATCCTGATCTCTCTGTCCGTGCTATGTCCGAAATAATTACAAAGACGGAAAATAGAATAGATTATGCTGAAAGATTTAACAATGCAAATTACATTGTAAAAAGCAATCTCGATGCAATTACAAAATCAGTTTGCGAAATGGCAATAGATACAAGGTCATCAGCAATTATTATTAATTCAATAAGCGGTAAAACTGCAAAAAATATAACTAAGTTCAGATCCCCTGTCAGGGTGGCAGGTATTGCAAAGGATGAAAAAGTGTACAGGAAGCTTGCGATGTGCTGGGGAGTGATTCCGATAATGAAGTCAAGCGACGGTGAGTTCTATGATGCGTTTTTCAAGGGATCTAAAGAATCCGTAGATGGACTAGTGATTGAGAAACTTGGACTTAAGCCTAATGACACAATAATTATCACAGGAGGCAACCTCGAAAGAGGCAGGGGAACGACAAATATGATAATGCTTGAGACCATAAGATAGTATTGTCATAGAACGAATATGAGCACACATAGTGCATGAAGTACAGCACCAAATATTATCCATATATGCCAGATTGAATGCATGTATTTCATCTTCTTCTGCAGTCCGTAAAATATAGTTCCTATGGTGTAACATATGCCGCCGGAAACGAGAAGAATAATTCCACCTCTCCCGATTGCAGGAGGAAGTAGATTAATCTTAAAAACTATGCACCAACCCATAATTAGATAAAGAAACATAGATAGCTTGGAGAACTTCTTAATATCGATGGCATTTAATACGATGCCAATTATCGTAGTACCCCAGATCACTCCAAATAATATCCAGGCCCACTTTGGATCATATTTCATAATACCGCTAAGGAGTATTGGGGTATAAGTACCTGCAATAAGTATGAATATAGTGCAGTGATCCATTATTTGAAACACTTTTTTTGCAGTCTTGTGGTTTTCAGTTATGCCATGATATATCGAGCTCATTGTGAACAAAAGGATCATTGATATTCCATATACTATTCCTGATGCAATGTCATATCCGTTATGGTTTAATGCACCCTTAATTATGCAAAGCACGAGAACGGCAACACCGATTGCTGCTCCTACAATATGAGTTACCATATTAAAAACTTCTTCACCCCTTGTATAAGAAGGAAGTATCCTATCTCTTAAAGATGTTCTATTCATATTTAATCACTTCCGTTATTTTTTTCTAACACGAATTATAACATATGTTGTATAATGGGCAGGTGAATAAATTAAGACTGTTTATTGATATAGGAATATGATATGGGAAAAGGTAGGGCACTTATTGCACTCTCCGGTGGAGTAGACAGCAGTGTTGCAGCTGAAATTTTAATAAATAGGGGATATACTTGCGTGGGAATGACCATGATTTTACACGAAACATGCGATCAAAAAGCAAATATCGAAATAAATGATGCAAGAGAAGTTGCAAATACGCTAGGCATACCTTTTATTACATTTGATTTTCGAAAAGAATTTAATGAGCATGTAGTAAATAAATTTGTAAACGCTTATATTGATGGGATTACTCCAAATCCATGTGTTGAATGTAATAAATTCCTCAAATTCGGCCTACTATATGATAAAGCATTTGAGCTTGGATTTGACTATGTTGCAACTGGTCACTATGCAAAGATCATCGAAAATGATGATAGGTATTATCTTGCAGAAGCTGATAATAAGAAAAAAGATCAGAGTTATTTCCTTTATAACATTAGTGAAGAAATGCTAAGAAGAACGATTTTCCCGCTGGGGAATATGGACAAGGAAGATGTGCGAAGTATTGCTAGGAAGTATCACCTTCCAACTGCTGATAAAGATGAAAGTCAGGACATATGTTTTGTGCCATCCGGTGATTACGCATCTGTAATTATAGAAAAAACGGATATTGAGATACCAACCGGAGATTTTGTTGGTCCTAATGGAGAATTTTTGGGAAAGCATAAGGGTATTATTCACTACACAGTAGGTCAAAGAAAGGGTCTTGGAGTATCATATAAAGAGCCACTTTACGTTAAAAAGATCTCAGCATTTGACAATAAGATATATCTCGGTACAAAGGATCAGATATTTAGGGACAAAATTATTGTTAAAGAAATAAATTGGATAAATGGAAAACCGGATAGGGAGATAGATTGTCTTGTTAGGACAAGGTATCATCAGAATCCTCAGAAATGCAAGTTGGAATTGAAAGGTGATAATCTTGTACTTGTTAGATTTGATCAAATGCAAAAATCAGTTACACCTGGACAGTCTGCAGTATTTTATAGAGATGACGGAATCGTTATAGGCGGCGGAATAATTTGTCGGGAATTAGAAGAATAAGCATAATAAAAAATAATAGAAGGAATGGAGAATATAAATGTTAAATATAATTAAAGCAGTTATTTTCGGAATAGTTGAAGGGATAACTGAGTGGTTACCTGTTAGTAGCACCGGACACATGATTTTGCTAGATAAATTTATTAAGCTAAATGTATCTAAAGATTTCTGGAATCTATTTCTCGTTGTAATACAGTTTGGTGCAATATTTGCTGTAGTGATTTTGTACTGGGACACAATTTGGCCAATTAGAAAATCTAAGAGCGGAAATACTATATTTGTTGTAAGAAGGAAAGTCCTTTCTCTCTGGGGGAAGACGATTATTGCGTGCATCCCTGCAGCGATCATAGGAATATTACTTGATGACTGGATAAATGAACACTTGTACAACTGGTTTGTTGTAGCGTTGATGCTCATTATAGTAGGAATAGCATTTATAATTGTCGAGAATATCAATAAGAAAAATAGAGATGATGGCTTAAACAAAGAAAAGGTCGTAGAGCTTGATGATTTATCGTATAAGACTGCATTAGAAATAGGGATATTTCAAGTTATATCAGCAGTCCTGCCGGGCACATCGAGGTCAGGTTCAACTATACTCGGAGGACTGCTCCTTGGGGTATCTAGAAAAGTTGCAGCAGAATTTACTTTTATCTTAGCAATTCCTGTTATGGCTGGTGCAAGCATTCTTAAAATAGCTAAGTATTTATCTAAAGGGCTCAAATTTACCGGAATAGAATGGATCATCTTGCTTATTGGAATGATTACTGCATTTGTTGTATCCATCCTTGTAATTAAATTGCTTATGGAGTACATCAGAAAGCACGATTTCAAGATATTCGGATGGTATAGAATAGCTCTTGGAATTATAGTTATTATTTATTTTATACTAATTTCATAATACTAGTTTTGATTAGAACTCTCCGGCTCTGCTGGCTTCTTTTCTTCTTCTTTATTTTCTTTCGGCTCTTCTTTTGGCTTTGGAGGAACATAACGGTATATTCCTTTTTCTGTGCCAGTTGTGTAGTATTCACCACCATAATATATGACATCATCTGGTTGTGCTTTATAGTCTCCTTCAAGAGCCTTCGGTATTTGTTGCATGATCTTTCCCCAAAGTCTTGCTGTCATATATGATCCTCCCGAAAGAGCTATGTTGACATCACTTCCTATCCATATAGCTCCTGCATATTTAGGAGTAAATCCGTCAAACCATACATCATATGAATCACTCGTTGTACCAGTCTTTCCTCCAGCACTAACACCGGATAGTCTTGCAGAATATCCAATTCCGTTAGATACTACAGATTTGAGAAGATCAGTCATTATCCATGCAACACCTTCGTCAATAACCTTATATGATTTAGCCTTTCCTGTAAGAATTGTCTTGCCATCTCTATTGACAACTTTAGTATATGAAGTTGGTGTATTTCTTTCTCCGCCGTTAGGAAATACAGCATATGCTTCTGCCATTTCAAGTGGTGAAACACCCTTAGTAAGACCGCCTAGTGCAAGAGCAGCAGGATTCATATCACTTGTATTGCCTTCAGTAACAAGAGATGTAATTCCAAACTTTTTAATAAGATTTGCGGAGTATTCATTACCAACTTGAAGTTGTATTTTTACAGCAGGAACATTTAATGATTGTTGAAGAGCTCTTCTCAATGTTACTGCACCATGATATCTTCTATCAGCATTTTTTGGCCAATTCTTACCATTAATATTCTGTGCTTGATCAATAATATGAGTTCCTGCTGTCATATAATTTCCATAGTTTGCTCCTTGGCTATCATTATGATAATTTACAAAAGGCCACACTTCTCCCTTGTCTGCATAATCCTTGCTCTTCTGCAGGGCTGCGCCATATACTCCCAGCGGCTTTAAAGATGAACCGGGTTGTCTAAGGGCAGTTGCTCTATTGAATAGCTGTTTACCAATAGTTTCTCTACCACCCATCATGGCTTTTACCTGACCTGTAGCAACTTCTACGATTGCAATAGCAGCTTGTGGCTGAATTGTCTTCGCAGGGAGAGTATATGCATTCTCTGTAATTACAAGAGAGGAGTCCGAAACATAGATATTTTTATTATTCTTAATAAAATCACTTGAAATCACAAGGTCGTCATTATCATCAAGAGTTTTATATTTCGCAGGTATATTAATGTATCCACCGGCAATGGTATATAAGGTTCCATTTTCACGGAAATAAGTGTGTTTTAGTTCAAGACTATAATCGACTACACCTCCAGATTTTGTGGTATATATGTTAAGTCTTCGTCCTCTTTTTATTGTAATAGAACCATCCTTATTATTAGTGAACTCATCAGAGTTAAGGATTATATTATGATCTGAATTTATTATATTGCTGTGTTTGTAAAGAATTATCTCACCTTCATCCGATATTATATTATCGTTACCATCGGTTCTTAGCCATTGAAGATCAGGAAAGTTATTATCGTTGGAAAATTCTGAAGCAGCTGCTTGTTGTGCAGTTGAATCAAGTGTTGAATATATCTTAAGGCCACCGGTATATATCATTCTTTTTGCATCTTCTTCAGAAATTTTATATTTCTTATTTAGGTCATTAACTACTTGCTCAATCATATAATCGGTAAAATATGTGTATATATTAGAGTATGTAGCAATATTTGGATTAATGAAATCTATTAAATTCTTATCATATACTTCGTCAAATTGCTTTTTATCGATAAATCCTTGTTTCTTCATCAATTTTAAGCAGGTGTTACGTCTTCCTTTTGATAAGTCATTTGCAATATATGTTTCCGGCTCTCTCATGATAATATTTGCTGAATTGTCAGATATGTTGGCTTCATCTGCATGTTTAATCAGGGCATATGAATCAGGGGCCTGTGGAAGGGCTGCGAGTGAAGCACACTCCAAAAGAGTAAGATCTTTTACATCTTTTGAAAAATAGGACTTTGCAGCTGTTTCAATACCATAATTTCCAAAACCGAGATATATTGTATTAAGATAAGCTTCGATTATCTGGTCTTTTGTCAATGCCTTTTCTATTTGGTCAGCATAATACATCTCAAGAATTTTTCTCTTGATACTTCTTTGACTCTTTATTTCGGGGAGATACACATTCCTCGCGAGTTGCTGTGTTATAGTGCTTGTACCACTTATATTATTTGAGCCTTTAATGGCATCCCAGACAGCACCAAACATCCTTGTCCAGTTAAAACCGTGGTGTTTATAGAATGTCTTATCTTCAAGTGCGATATAGGCATTTATAAGATTGTCAGGCATATCTTTCCTGCTTACAAGAGTACGATCTTGGTTGTAATACACTTTATCAATTTCGTTACCGGAGTCATCGTATATTCTGCTAGTTTCTGCTACTGATTTATATATCGTTTCCGGATGAATCTTTGGAGCAGTGGTTACAATTATGAATGAATATAATGCAAACAGCATAAAAATAGATAAAAGGGCGATCAATATATACTTTAGAATTTTTAATACTTTTTTGTTTGAACCAATATTAAGAGAAGGCAATTTGATATCAGGTTTATTTATTTTTATATTCTTGGTCCACGAGAAAAACGAATTTTTTGTATTATTAAATGCGGTTTTTATCTTAAGAGCAACTTTTGAAAACTTTTCCTTCATGTCATCGGTAGAAATCTTATCGTGTAATCTAAATTTCCCCCGTTGCTTATCGGGGATATCACTTGAAGTTTTATTTTTCTTCATGTTTTCATAATTATTTATGATTTCATCAGCGACTTCGTCGGGAATTCCAGTTTCAATACCTGTGTCAGGCGTATCTGTAACAGGTTCACGATTCAAGCCCTTGCTTTTTGAATCTATATCAACAAATCCGTCAAGTCCAGTTGATTTTTTTATATCGGATTGATCTTTTGAATTGGAATTATCTGAGGATAGGAATTCATCTATTTCTCTATCATTTTCAGTCCTTTTGTCAATGTCTTTTTGCATATAAATATTGCCTCCATAAAATATGCATTATTGTTAAAATTTATTTAATTCATCGGTTGATTATAACACAAAACTATATCCATTTACCTTCAGGCCAGTTATGATAATTTAACAAAACATTTGAAATATTTGGGCCGTCATTTTCTGAAATCGAAATATGCAAAGTGTTGAGCTTATCATTCTTTAAATTAAGATATGAGCATGTTGTAAAGCTTTCATCCCACTCTTCCGGAAGTGTGATGTTACGGTCTGTAAATAAATTAACCTTTGTATAAGCTTTTGCAAGCATTTTATTAAGTGAATGATCCTTATTATTAAATACCGGAATGACTTCATCAGATGTATATGTTGAATTAAAAATAACTGCAGCTGTACTATTCTCATCTTGTATTTGAGCAACATAAGCTTCATCAATAGCGTCCGTGACTATCTTCAATTCGATTGAATCGCTATCTGTACTTATATTTGTAATTATATTTTTACCGTAACGTTTAATATTCTTATTTCCTAAATCATTGTCTTTTTCATCTTCAAATTTATAGTCACCATTTTTTATTGTATATAAAATATTTGATAAAGATTTGATACATTCAGAACCATAGACATAAGTTGGCAAGGACCCTTGTTCTGTTATTACCTCATATGTGTATGAAATATTAGGATTATTTTTTTTGTGTTTTTTCTCAAATTTATTAGACTTATCATCAAGCCATTTTTTGTAAGCTTCCAAGTCATAGTTATTTATTAGTAAATTTAGCTCAAGGGATGTAGGCTTAAGGTTACCATTGTCACTCAAGGATATATCACTTATCTCAAATTGCGTAGACTTAGTTCTTAGCCTTGTTAAAATAGACTGGAGCTGCTGGATAACGGGCGGTTGTGAATCTTGAGCATCGCCGGATGAAGACATGTTAACACCTTCAATTTTTATTTTTAGCATAGTATCACAGGTGCGTTCTTCAAAATCATTATCGATATGAATATTTGAAACAGATCTTGCAAAGGAGCTACGAGAGGAATAGGAATCCTTATTGGAGCTCAAATAAAATACACTTGCTCCGGATGGAATGTATTCAGGATCAAGATCCCTTGCACCTATGTTAAGGTTCTTATCATCATTTAGAAAAATTACGGTTATAGCACCACCTTTTAGTTTTTGATCATTTTGTGCAGCTGCAATATAAAGAGCAGTTGAAATATCAGAAATGTTTTTATCTATGGTCAAATAATCAACGTCAACACATACTACTGTAGGGTTGTTTCCTTCATTTCCTGTAGTGGCAGGTCTTTGAAATATTATATTATTGCTGTCATCCATTATGCTGATAAGACCCTGCTTATAACCCCAGTCTTTAATGTAATTAAGAATATCATCGGTTGAATGAAATTGATCTATGTGAGTCCTTAAGTCATCTTCATATATGCGATATACTTGCTTATTGACCATATCGAATCGCTTAATAAGTTTAAATGACACGCCGGTAACTATTGTAATCAGTATAATTAGTGAAACAATAATCCTGGATTTGTGTTTGATGTGATGTTTTTTATGCATTTAATATTGTCCTCTTGGTATTTAACAGTTCTTTTCGAAAGAATTATACTATTATTTATAAAGATTATAAAGGCTAATAATAGATAACAAATAATATATCATTACAAAAAGAAAGTAAATTTCTTGCATTTAATGCTTGTGCTATGTTATACTACCAAAGTATTTGTTATACAGAGAATTTGAAGTAAGGAGGTGCGGCAAATGTCAAAGAAGTGCGAGATTTGTGGAAAACAGCAGGCATCAGGAAATGCGGTTTCACATTCTAACAGACATTCCAGGAGAAAGTGGAATGCTAACATACAGTCTGTTAGGATCAATGACAATGGAACAGTAAGAAGGACAAATGTATGCACTAGCTGCCTAAAGTCTGGCAAGGTGGACCGTGCCATTTAGGAGATATTGTTTTATGAGTCCTGGACGCATTTTGCGCTCAGGATTTTTTATTTACAGGTAATGAAAATGAAACCTATAGTAGTAAACGAGCTTGGTTCTATAAATATATCAGAAGATGTAATAGAAAAAATAGTGTTTTCAGAAATGCTGAAATGTAAAGATAAATTAATTCCGTGCAATAAGAATGGAAGACCATTGACAAAAAGTGATATTAATAAATCAAAAGATTCTTTTGGATCGGTAGATGTATCGTTTGATGATGACGTTATTACAGTTGAAATTAATTACATAGCTCTCTTTGGTAAGAGTATAAAAAAATCAGCCAAAGAATTATTCAAAAATATCATTGATATATTTTCAATGATTGGAATTGAAACGCATGTAATAATTTATGCAAATGTAAAGGGAATAATGTCAGATAAAGTTGCAGCAAGAGAAATTAGAATCACATGGAACAATAATAGAGTAGAGGTATTATAAGTTTGAATCTTGATAATCCTATAGATGTCATCAAAGGAATAGGAGCTAAGAAAAAACAAAAGCTTGAAAACATCGGAATTAAAAAAGTTTGGGATTTAGTGAATTATAAACCCGTAAAATATGAGGATAGAAGATATATAACATATTCTGATAAGTTTGCACCTGGGAAAAAGATACTGGCTATAGGTAAACTTCTCAGTAAGAGGGTAAAACGAATATCAGGCGGAAGGACCATACTTGACTGTAGAATGGCAGATAAAGAAGGGATTTTCAAGCTAAGTTTTTTTAACATGCCATATCTGGCGAAATCTTTAAATATTTCAGATGAATACATAGTTTACGGATCGGTGAATATTAAAAACGGTGAAAAAATATTTGTAAATCCGGAGATAAATAAAAAGGAAGAAGCAAACGATATACGTGGAATTTTACCCGTTTATAGATGCACAAGAGGGGTTACCAACAAAGACTTTAGAAAATGGATGAGATATGCTCTTTCTAACGTTGATTTATCTAATGATTTTCTAAGAGGAGAAATAATAAATAAAAGAAAGCTTTGCAATAATGAATTTGCATATAAAAATATACATTTTCCAAACAACATCAAATCTTATCAAGCTGCAAAATACAGGCTGATATACAATGAACTCCTCATATATCAGATCGATATAATAAAGAACAAAAAGCGTATAAGTGAACCGGATGAAAAAAACAGGGTTCCTGATATTGATACCTCACCATTTATTGAAAATATTGGATTTAAGCTAACAAAGGACCAGGAAAAGGTTGTTAAAGAAATAGAAAATGATTTAAGCTCTGATATAACGATGAACAGGCTTATCCAGGGAGATGTAGGAAGTGGTAAGACAATTGTTGCAGAAATTGCAATATATAAGGCTATAAAGGGCGGAGGTCAGGCGGCTTTCATGGCCCCCACAGAAGTTCTTGCAATCCAACATTATAAAAAATTAAAGGAAGCATTTAATAAATTTGGAATAAGCGTCGGATTCCTCAGTGGATCAATGAGAAATAAAGAAAAAAATGCCGTCTTAAACGGAATTAAAGACGGATCTATAGATCTTGTAATAGGGACCCACGCTCTAATTCAATCGGATGTTTTATTTAAAAATCTCAAGCTTGTCATAACAGATGAACAGCATCGCTTCGGAGTAAATCAGAGGAAAAATCTTCTGGATA
>CABTXQ010000010.1 GCA_902488835.1 uncultured Ileibacterium sp. | reverse complement strand
TGAAAGGTCTTGCATTTGCACCGCCCGCTATCGTCTGAAGGACTGGCGTTTCAACTTCGAGGAAATTATAATCATCCTCAAGAACCTTCCTAATCGTCTTGATTATCTTAGCACGAGCTATAAATGTATCTCTAACCTCTTCATTTACTATAAGGTCAACATATCTCTGCCTGTATCTAAGGTCAGTATCCTGAAGGCCACTCCACTTGTCAGGGAGAACCTGAAGGGATTTGCATAATAACAATATACTCTCTGCATGAATTGAGATTTCACCGGTCTTGGTCTTGAAGACTTTTCCCTTGATTCCGATTATGTCACCTATATCATATGTCTTGAACCATTTATAATCTTCCTGTCCAATGTCATCTCGTCTTATATATACCTGAATCCTTCCGTCCTTATCCTGAACATCACAAAAAGATGCCTTTCCCATGACTCTTTTGGTCATTATTCTTCCTGAAATGCTTACCTCTTTATCTTCATATTCAGAAAATTTATCCTTTATTTCGCTACTATATGAATCGACATTATATGTCTCATGAATGTAAGGATCTCTACCGGCAGCCCTAAGGTCTTCAAGTTTTTTTCTCCTTATGATACGCTGTTCGCTTAAATCCAGAGTATTTCCTTCTTTACTCATGTTTTTTTCATTATTATTCATACTGATTGATCACTCCTATTTTTGTAAAACATTGATTTTGAGAAAGCATTTAATTGGATTTTTTAATATCTAGGATTTTATATTTTGCTTCTCCTGATGGAACTGTAAAATGAACCTTATCTCCTTTTTTTCTTCCGATTAGATTTCTTCCTACTATGCACTCGCTTGATAACTTGCCTTCGAATGGATCTGACTCCGTATCTCCAACAATTTCATATATTACTTCTTCATTTTCGACCATATCTTTGAGTTTTACTGTTGTACCAACTCCAACTACGTCGCTTGATATATCTTCATCTTTTATTACATCGGCATCTCTAAGCTGAATCTGTATTTCGCTTATCCTCTCTTCGAGATTCGCCTGATCTTCCTTTGCAGCATCATATTCTGAGTTTTCAGAAATATCTCCATATGAGATAGCCTCCTTAAGTCTTTCTGCTACTTCTTTTCTTCTTACTGTAATAAGTTCATTAAGCTCTCGTTGGAGTTCGTCATACCCCGCCTGTGTCATTTGCTCAGCCATATATTGTTCTCCTTTCATTACTTCATATTATTTGTAAATTCTTGCTACATTTTCACTGGAACTCAAATTAAGTATTGCAGAATATTTTAGTTCAAATTTGATAATATCCCCAATATTATAGTTGTTTTTCGTATCTTCTATATCAAGTATTGTATGGTCACCTGATGCCCCTATAATCTTTATATTCTCATCTATTGGTATGAGTGAAGAAATATCACCGTAATCAGCTCTTCCAACTGCAATTAAGGCTCTAAGTCTAATGCCTTGGTCAATATATTCTCCCTTTTTCCCAAAGGCATCGACTCCAAGCTTTCCAATAGGGTATGATGGTTTCTTCTTAATTTCAATAATTTCTGCTTCGAGGGTAAAAGGGCTTTGAAGTGCATCTAGTTCTTTTCTTCCATATATTATATTAAGATCCTCATGTGGTCCAGTTATTATAGCTGCTCCTATTCTTAACATATTTATTCCATCCATATATCCGTCAAAAACACCCATCAGACTCGACGTAGCGCCTCCAGAAACTATTTCAAGCTTTCTTCCTATGGATTCTTCAATTTTTTCACTTAATAGCTTAAGCTCTTTCATCTTGTCTTCTGTTGGGATTACCGAACCATAACATCCTAGGTTGGTTCCTATTCCTTTGAGCTCAACTCCATCTAGTTCCTTCTCTATCTTTATCGCCGCATCTATAATTTCTTCTTTGTTAATAAATCCTTCTCTTAGATCCCCTAGATCAGCCATCAGAACTATTCCGTGTTTTTCTTTGCTTTTTGAAAGAACTTCACGATTTATCTCATTTATTGTTGTCATTTCGCTGTTAAGGCTGTAATCACAAATTTCTATCATTTTTGGTATCTCACTTAACATTGGCACCCTTAACATCATCATCGGAATTTTTATTCCTCTTTTCTTACATCTGTCAAGTTGCTCAAGTCTTGATGACGCAAGCATCTTAACTCCGCCATTTACCATTTCGGAAGCTACCTCAGGAATACCCGTTGCTCCCTTGATAACTCCCACAACAAATATTCCTGCTTTATCGCACCAGGATACGATTTGTTTTGTATTATTTTGGATCGCAAATTTTTCGATAATTAATCGTGGATATCTTTCATCCATCTTATGCCTCTTTGTTATCTTCAATAAAGCGTTTGACCTTCATTGATGAACTCACGTCAAAATCTCTTTTTCTAATTACAACTCTATGAATTTTCTTGAATAACGGCTTATCTCTATTCACGTCGTCAACAATTCCCTGAATCAAGTCAGTAAGCTCTGCTTCGGTATAATTTTCACCAAGTCTTTCAATTACGTCTTCTTCAGACGGCTTGATCGTTGCAACTATTTCACCATTATTAATTCCATCCCTTGTATTCGCCCATACCATCGCTTCTTCAACACAATTATTAGCCTTGATATAGCTTTCAAGCTCTTCAGGGAAAATGTTCTTGCCGTTAGCTGTTATTATAACATTCTTGCTTCTTCCTGTAATATATACATAGTTATCATCATCAAGATATCCCAAATCTCCTGTATGTAACCATCCATCTATTATTGCCTTATCTGTACTTTCTTTATCATTATAATATCCCGGCATTATATTCGGACCTCTGAAGCATATCTCTCCAATCCCATTCTCATCCGGATTATCTATCCTGCAATCAATTCCAGGTATAACGAAACCTGCAGATTTAATTTTCGTATCTTTTCTTACATCAGGATTGAGTGCAACCATCGGTGCACTTTCCGTCAATCCATAGCCCTGTACAGAAATTATGCCAAGATCTGCAAAGAAATTAAATACATCTTCAGGAATTGCTGCACCTCCTCCTATAAAGGTCCTTATTCTTCCTCCAAATGTGTCCGTTATCTTCTTGGCAAATTTTTTTGAAAGATCCAGTCCTATTTTCTTTGTGACATTATTTACTTTCATCATATTTAGGAGAGCTTTTTCTTTTCCCTCTTTTCTCACAGTCTTCATAATCTGATTGTAGAACTTCTCATATACGAGAGGAACGGAAAGAAGCATCGTAGGTTTTACTTCCTGCATATCCTTTGTTATATATTTTAGTCCACGACATATT
This sequence comes from uncultured Ileibacterium sp., assembly GCA_902488835.1. Taxonomy (GTDB): domain Bacteria; phylum Bacillota; class Clostridia; order Peptostreptococcales; family Anaerovoracaceae; genus Alterileibacterium. The sequence goes on along the minus strand of CABTXQ010000010.1, from coordinate 35,746 downwards.
GCAACTGTAGCTCCGCAATATAGAGCTTCGAGATATGTGCAGGTATTTTCATAAGCATGATGTATCGGAAGTATCGAGAAAAAGACATCTCCGATGTCTACCCTCAGAACAGTCTGTGCAAGCATTATATTGCTCACAAGGTTCTTATGTGTGAGCATTACTCCCTTTGCAGTACCTGTTGTCCCTGATGTAAATAGGATCTCGGCTATATCTGTATTAATAATCTTAGCATCTATGAATGATCGATCTCCTTCAAGCACCATTTGGCTTCCTTTTTCAACAAGTTTATTCCATGAAAGAACTCCCTCTCCAGGTTCATCTTCTTCGTGCCCAACATCAATCAAGTATTCAATCTTTGTATCTCCGCTGTCTTTAATACTTTTGAATTTATCATAATACTTAGGCATCGTAATTACAGCATCTATATCACCTTTGATTGCAAGCTGCTTAAGCTCTTCTTCACCAAGCTCTTTATCAAGTGGTATTGCAACACCAGTTCCTGCAGTTATTGCAAGGTAAGATTCATACCACTCCCATGCATTCTGTCCAATTATGCCTATGTGTTTACCCTTAAGCCCGAGAGCTATAAGTGCGGTTCCAAGAGAATTAACATCTCTAAGCAATTCCTTATATGTTATAGGGGTAAAAGGCGTATTGGAAGATGGCTTATGCAAAAGAAAAGGTCTTGTTCCATAAAGTTCTGCACTGGTTAAAAGGACATCTTTTATATCAGTAACAGTCCTTCTCCATCTGTACCTAATACGATGGTCCTTACTGTTACGGGCTATATCCATGATCTCATCCAGTTCATTAAATTCAACCGCTTTTCTATTTGCATATTCATTATCTGTCATAATATAAACTCCTTATGTTATGCTCTATTATTAGAAACGTTTTTTTACAAAATCTCCATCGGAATATATGTAATCATAATTCTCTTTCTCAAATCTTTTAATCTTTAAAGTTGTTGTCTTTATAAACTCTTTATCTCGAATTTCGATTTTCTTGACCCGCTTATATGGAGGCATCTTTGCGTTAGCATTTTCTACCGCTGCTCTCAAAACTTTATAAATATCTGAAGGTTTCTTTGCTCCCTCAGATTCCAAAAATTTGAAGTCCGGATAAATAATAGCCGTGCAAATAAGGTCTCCCTTTATGGAATCTTCCTTTCCGTATACCATTGTTTCTACAATGTGTTCATCAAGTAAAAGGTAGTATTCAACCTCCTCAGGAAATATATTCTTACCACCCTTTGTTACAATTACGTTCTTTTTTCTTCCGGTTATATATAAGAATCCTTCTTCATCGATATAACCATAGTCTCCTGTATAGAGCCAACCATCCTTTATTGCTTTTTTGGTATTTTCCGGATCCTTATAATACCCAATCATTACAGATGGGCCCTTGCAAATAATCTCGCCAATCCCAAACTCATCTTTATCGACTATTCTTATTTCCGTACCCGGCATCGCTCTTCCAACAGATGAAGCCTTGCCGTATCTATCCTGATTTACAGCAATAATGGGAGCGCACTCCGTCATTCCATAGCCTTGAAGCATCGGTATTCCCATTGCTTCAAATTCAATTATTACCTTGGGATCTATGGCTGCTCCTCCTGCAATAAGTGCATAAAGCCTAGGTCCGAAGATACTGTGTACAGCATCGAACATCCTTCTCGTAGCCATTTGGTTGTTTCTCAAGTTCAGCTTCTTTGATATTGCAATTGCACGTCTCAATGTATCATTTTTGCCCGTTTTCTTGGCCTGCTTCCATACTTTCTTATAGATTGTTTCGAATATCAGCGGCACTCCAAGCATAACGCTACATTCTGTCTCTTTGAAATTTTTCTGAATGTGCTTAAGGCCCTCACAAATTACAATTGTACCGCCCTGATAAAATGTAGTCATAATTGAGCATGTCATCTCATAGGCATGGTGCATTGGAAGAATCGAAAGAACCCTTCCAACACTATCTTTGTCTATCGGAATTCTGAAGTATTTCGACATGTTAAATACATTCTGTGTCAAATTCATATGACTTAGCATGACTCCTTTTGCAAGTCCTGTAGTACCTGATGTAAAAAGTATAGTCGAAAGATCTTCTTGTTTGATATCCTTATCTATGAACCTTCTATCTCCTGCATATAACAGTCTTTCTCCTGTTTCGATAATAGAATCAAAATTCAAAATTCTGCTGTCAGAATACGAAGCATCCAAATCACCATCCATTACAACTAGGCTCTTTAATGTTTCTACTTCACTAAATGCACCGGAAACCTTTTCATACATTTTTTTTGATGTAAAGATGAGCTCTATATCAGCTCTCTTCATAAGGTTGATAATCTCACCAATTTCAAGATTCTTATCGAGAGGAACTACTACTCCTACTCCAGTTACAACTGCAAAATATGACATGACCCATTTGTGAGAGTTCTCTCCTATTATCGCAATCTTAGATCCTTCTAGTCCCATATCAATAAGAGCTGTACCGAGATTATCGATATTTTTCTTAAATTCGAAATAAGTTATATGTCTAAAATTATCATCGCCCGGATTCTTATACATATATGCCGATCTATTTGGATATCTTGAAGAGCTATCCAAAATTATATCTTTCAATGTCTCAACATATTCAAAAGAATAAAGAGCTCCATCGTATTTCTTGCTGTTCATAAAACTCCAATCCATGTCGATTTCTAGCTTTGCATACATGTTTAATGATACCATCTTGGTTAGTTTCAGTCAATCTATAAGAACTTGAAGAACACTCTCTAAGTGGGTATAATATTCATTATTAAAACTTTTATGAAAGGGTTGTTAAGGTATGGATTACAAAATTAATATAGCCGGTCTTGAAAGGTTCCTTCCACTTTGCCCGATAAATGAAGATCTTTATATAGGAGCATTTATAATGTTTGGAGATGTGGAAATTACTATGAAGGCTGCATCAGAACTTCTAAAAAAAGCTCCTGAATTCGATGTTATTATTACAGCAGAGTCCAAAGGAATACCTCTTGCTTATGAGATGTCCAGAATATCGAATAAGCCTTATATCGTCGCAAGAAAAGAATCCAAGCTTTATATGCGAGATATTGTCAAGGTGAATAATAAGTCAATAACAACGGCACATGACCAGGAACTCTGCCTCGGTAAGTCCGATTGTGAGCTGCTTTCAGGAAGACAGGTGCTACTCGTTGATGATGTTGTAAGTACAGGAGGTTCAATGGAAGCGATTGAAAATCTTGTTAAGGCTGTAGGCGGAATAGTTGCAGCAAAGATGGCCGTCCTTGCAGAAGGAGATTCCATAAACCGTAAAGATTTGATATATCTTGAGAACCTTCCTTTATTTAATCCGGACGGCAGCATCAAATAGAGATGTAATTTCATTATAAAAGGCGGAAGATAGTATCTCCCGCCTTTTTATTAATTTCTTGCTAATTAAATTTATTTATCAGCTTTTTTTCTAGTTTTTACCAACACATAAGAACCTAAAATAGCCATGAATAAACTCGACGTATAGATTATCATGCTGCCTGTATCTCCGGTCATAGGGTTCTGATTTTCAGCAGCTACTTTCTTTGTGCCTCTTAAGACAATTTTGTTAACCGGCTCAGTCTTTTCTACTATAGGATCTTCAGTCTTAATTATTTTTTCTTTTCCATCTTCTTTGGCAATATAGTAATAAGTAGTCTTTGTTACGGTCTTGCCCTTAACGCCTTTCTGTTTAACCTTTGTCTTTCCAACCGGAAGAGTTGGGTCATCTTCATAGATGGTTTCAAAATCCTGATTGGTTACTTCCTTCTTAACACCTTTCTTTATGTTGGATTTGAGGACAAGATTCCAACCATCAAGGTCATTGCCACTGATAGCCAGAGAATATCGTTCTCCAAGCTCAGCCTCTCTATTGCCTGTAAAGTTTGCATGAATTTTATATTCATACTTAGGCTGATTATATGGATTAAACATTTCAAGATTATTTTGTGTTATCGCCCTATAGAATGAGTAACCATCGCGGCCATCATCAAGCGATAAATCTATATCTCCCTCTTTAAATTTGACAGTTCTCTTAATTTCATTGCCATTATTTCTGTTCTTATGAGGATATTCTCCACCTACTTTTTCAACATTAAAAAGTATTGGCATATTATTCAAATCTTCCTCAAAAATTATTGCACCTTCTTCAATAGACATCTTCGTGCGAGTTTCCATATTCTGAGCAAATTGTACTCTAATTTCCTTTGGTTTGTCACCTCCTGACCAACCATATTTAGTGTTACCACCTTCATACAAAGGTAGATAAAACCCTTCAAACTCGCAATCAGTATATGTGTCGCCTTTCTGATCTTTAACACTCGATAAGTCAATCTCATCTACCTTCGTTTCACCGATTTTACCATTGTACTTTCTCTGAGCAAAGAGACCACTCTGCATATTTCCGTTCTTATCTTTGCCCTTGAAGCCAAAGATATACCAGAAAGAAACATCTTTACCCTCATCTGCTGGGTTATAATATCCTTTGCCTGTATCATAATGATGCCATTTTAAGGTAATCTTCCCTATGTTTTCTCCACTGCCCCCTTCAGCAAAAACTGAGGAAGTTCCGAGCAGCATCGAAAAAGCAATTATCATTGTAAGAATTAGAACGCTTGACTTCCTTAGATTCTTTTTCATAATACTGGTCATATAACAGCTTACAAGCTTGTTATACTCTCCTTTCTTATCATTTATCTATTGCCAAATTAAGTTAGCACTATTGTATCATAACCCAATATTGTCCTCAAGATGCTTATTTTTTCCAAAAAAGTCTCTAGTTTCCTTAACAATCACACCGCTTAAAGCAAATAGTGCTATCATATTCGGAATTGCCATAAGACCGTTAAAAATATCTGCTATTGTCCATACCGCACTTACAGTCATATAAGGTCCAATAAATACAGCGAGGATATAGAGATATCTGTATCCCTTAATTACCTTGAAATTTGAATTAGTTAAATATTCAAGGCAACGTTCGCTATAATAATCCCATCCGAGAATTGTTGTAAATGCGAAGAACACGAGGCATATTACCAATATGAATGAAGAAAATTTTGCTGGGAATGGCAGACCGTTTTGGAATGCATAAGTTGTAACCTGAACTCCTTCAAGTCCTTCCTGTTCCCATGCTCCGGTCAAAACAATTGAAAGTCCTGTCATTGTACATATTACAATTGTGTCTATGAAGGTTCCTGTCATCGAAACGAGTCCCTGTCTAACAGGTTCCTTTGTCTTTGCCGCTGCTGCAGCTATTGGAGCACTTCCAAGTCCTGCTTCATTTGAGAATATTCCCCTTGCGATACCCTTTTGCATAGCAACTATCATAGAGCCTACAATTCCGCCCGTAACAGCTCGTGGATTAAATGCTGCTTTTACAATAGTAACAAATGCCTGTGGAACCGCTTTTATATTAATTATTAGAAGTAATACTGTAAATACTACATATATAACTGCCATGAATGGAACTATTATCTGTGCAACAGTTGCAATCCTCTTTAGACCTCCTATTACTACAGCAGCAACGCAAAATGCAAGGATAAGTGAGGATATAATAACAGCCCAAGAATAATCTCCAAGTCCTGCAATTGTAACCATGTGCTTATCGTTAGGATCAAAGAACCCTTTAACGGCACTTGCTATTCCATTAACCTGAGTAAAGGTTCCGATTCCAAAGAGCCCAACACCTACTCCAAAGAAAGCAAATGCCTTTGCAAGCCACCTGTATTTGACTCCCATACCTTTTTCTATGTAATAGAAAGGTCCACCAAGGCTATGTCCATCTTCTGCAACAGTACGAAATTTAACTGCAAGAAGACCCTCTGAATATTTGGTAGCCATTCCAAAGAAAGCTGCAAGCTCCATCCAAAATAGTGCCCCAGGACCTCCTGTAGTTATTGCTGTAGCAACACCGACAATATTTCCCGTTCCGATTGTTGCAGATAGTGCCGTACATAGAGCAGCAAAACTCGTAACTTCTCCATGTCCACCATCTTCATTTTTGTACATCCACTTTAGTGCAAGTGGTAACCTTCTTATTTGAAGTAATCCGAGTCTTGCCGTAAGTAGGAATCCACCTGCCAGAATAAGCACCATTAATGGTACTCCCCAGACGAGATCATCAATGCTCACAAGTATACGATTAATTGTAGAAAACATAGTTAATACCCTTTCTCTTTATAACACTTAATGAATTTATAAATTGAGCATAGGTGCAAATAAAAAACAGACCGCAATGCATACGATCTGTCAGAAAACAAAAATACAAAAACATGAATCGAAACGGAATAACCGTTTTAATAATCAAAATTCTATGTCTCCGTCCTTTTGCCTGAGAGATTATGCGTCAATTGCGCCTTGCCCCTTCGGCATCTGATTATCAGATTTCTCCGGAGTAACGATCCGGCCGCAGTCTTCTTCCCAATAGAGATACCTGAGAGTTTTACTCCTTCGGCGGTCTAATGACTCTTTCCTGCGGACTTCATTTCGTTATCATGGTTAATAAGATAACATCATAATTGACTATATGTCAATATATTTTATTGCTTAATGCAATTTTTTTATCCAATATATGTTTAGTTCGACAATGAATCTTTAAGAATCTTAAATCCAAGCTTTATATTATCTATAAGGGTTCCTTTATTATTGCTCTTCTTGTTGTCAGTACCCTTGTCTTCCTTTTCTTTTATTGAAGAAGAATCTATAGCTTTTTGCTCATCAATAGCATCCTTTAGCTCAGATTCCGTCCATGGAACCATCTTTGTCACAAGGACATATCTCTCTTCCCCTGTTGCATATACACATGTGCTGAATGTTACGAGCTTATCGTTAACATCAGCTTTATCCTCCGTATTGATTACTGAATTTCTTGCAGTAAAATCAAGAATGGATTGTTTTTCCTGATCACTTCCAAATGACCACTTATATGCTTCACTTGATGCATCAACGAGTTCAAACCCAACAACTCTAAGATGGTATTTAGCTTGAGGTGTAATCAGTTCAAGCTGCTTGTTTTTCTCATAATAGTCCTGATTCCTATATTTGTCGATTCTAGCAAGCATGCTCCCGTCTTTCATATGATGCCCATAAATAACAGTGTTAAATCCCTCAAAATTATCCGGAGCATTTGCATCCATGAACAGGGCACCTGCACCGTTATAAGCCTTGTTAAACATATGTGTTAAATAAAAACTGTTGTCGCTTCCTCTTACTACCGGATAATTGATTATTGTATCTTTAAGATATACCCAAGCTCTGATATCCTCATTCTGTGACAATAGAGATTGCCAATCTATCTCTCCGGTGAAAGTTCCCTTTACATTCACTGATCCTGAAGTCTTAATAACATCATTGTATTGGATTCTTGCCTTATAATATTTTTCAAACGCTTTATAAAGCTGCCATCCGCTTACCATTATAATCACAATTAGGCAAACAATTATTACCTTGAATGCAAAACTTCTAATTTTTTTAATTTTCATTATAAAATCTCCAAAATTAATATGTCTTTTGATTTTCGTGTAATTATATCATCAAAATTTATCATTTGGTATTTTATTTGATTATATCAATTTATCTTCACAATCGAAAAAGGTTCTTTTTTGTGCTAAAATTCTTTTATAATAAATCATATATCAAACTAAGAGGTATTCATAATGTCAAACAGTATATTAAAACTTCAAAACGGAAGTGATATAAGGGGAACCGCACTTGATTCGGTCCCTGGTGAAAAAATAAACCTTACTCCTCGGATTGCATCTCAGATAGGTGCATCTTTTGGCAGATGGCTCGCAAAAAAGTCAGGTAAAAATATCAATAATCTAAAAATATGTATCGGTCGTGATCCGAGAATATCAGGTAAAATACTTTCAGAAGCCTTAATATTAGGTATTAAATCTTGCAATATTGAAGCCTTTGATGCGGGGCTTGCTTCAACTCCTGCGATGTTTATGTCATGTGTTGACGAGAGATTTAATTTTGACGGTGCAGTTATGGTCACTGCAAGTCATCTTCCAAGTAATAGGAATGGATTCAAGTTTTTTACACCATTTGGCGGTCTTGACAGCAATGATATCAAGGATATATTGATCGATGTGAAAGAGGAATCAACTATTCCTGATAAAAAACAAAACTATGAACACGTTCCACTTATGAAAGCTTATTCATCTCACCTAAGAGATATAATTCTCGAAGGAATAAACGAATATGGATTGAAGGACCTTTCAGGTATGAAGATAGTGGTTGACGCCGGAAATGGATCAGGCGGTTTCTTTGCTAACGATGTCCTTCTTCCACTAGGAGCAGATATAAGTGGAAGTCAGTTTCTTGAGCCGGACGGTGAGTTTCCGAACCATGTACCTAATCCTGAAGATACAATCGCTATGAAATCAATATCTGATGCAGTTAAAATGGTTAATGCAGATCTAGGTATAATATTTGATACGGATGTTGATAGAAGTGCTGCCGTCGGAAAATTTGGAAAACCCATACAGAGGAATGAAATCATCGCACTTGCCGCTGCCATAGGTTCTGTAAAACATCCCGGCGGAACCGTAGTAACTGATAGCATAACTTCTAATGAATTAACTGACTATCTTGAGAATGCTCTTGGGCTTAAACACTTGAGATATAAAAGGGGTTATAAGAACGTTATAAATAAGGCAAAGGAGCTGCATAAAGAAGATGCCTTCCTCGCGATTGAAACATCGGGGCATGCTGCTTATTCTGATAATCATTATCTTGATGACGGAGCATATCTTGCATGTCTTATAGTAATTGAAGCTGCACATCTAAAAATTGAAGGAAGAGACATTCTTTCACTAATTTCCGATATGAAAAGTCCTGCTGAATCAAAAGAATTTCGATTCAAAATTTTTGAAGATCTTATTTCTAAAGATTCATTAGCTGCTTCTTCAAATGTGACAGAATTCTCTGATTATGCCGATATCGCAATTGATAATATGCGTAAATGGGCTATAGAAACTGATGGGTTATCTGTTGTAACTCCAAATTATGAAGGCGTACGTGTAAACTATAATATTCTTAACGAAGATTCAGGCATCAAATCGAAAGGATGGTTCTTACTTCGTAAATCGCTTCACGATCCGGTAATGCCATTAAACATCGAATCCGATACAGATGGTGGAATATCAGAAGTTCTTTCGATGATAAAGCTGTTCCTTTCGCAATATAAAGCTCTTAAAATTTGATATTACATTTAAAAAAACACCGTCCTTACATTGGACGGTGTTACTTACATTAGATATTAAACAATTACAATCATCAATTAGTCAATTGCATCCTTAGCCTTTTCTGCAGCCTTGCTTGCCGCATCTTTAGCCTTACCTGCAACTTCCTCTACCACGTCTTTAGCATCTGAAGCAACTTCCTTAGTCTTACCTACTACCTGATCAACTATTCCTTCAGCCTTCTTTGAGTCGTCACCAGTAACCTTACCTGCAGTTTCCTTAGCCTTACCTTTAACCTTATCTGTAAATCCTTTATCTGTCATAATCCCTTACTCCTTATCATCATTATCTTAGCAATACGTTTCCAAGTGCATTATATACCATAATCTAATGCTTTTCAAATAAGCTTATTAGTTTTGGGAAAATAATTCTATTTTCTGACTTAATATTTTTATATCGACTGGCAGCTTTTCTCCCTCATCTCCGTCTATGTCCGTATCCATCTCAATAGGGGAGCTTATATGTATCTCCTTAGCCCTTATATAACTAATCTTGTCATTTTGGGTAACCTCTCCTTTGAGAAAATCCGGTATTATTGAAAACTTTGAAATCATCGAAGCATCTTTCAATATTAGTATGTTTGCATACCCATCCTTGTTTTTGCTAAAAAGCTTCTTATCTCCAAGCCAATTTGTTAATAGTACTATAACGTGGCTAGCCTTACCATTGTAATCTCCGTTTTCTGTCTTTATATCTATTTCAAACTCACTATCCTTCATCATGGATTTCATGCTATTAACAAAATATGCAAGTGGACCGAATTTTGTCTTTTCTTCAGTTTCAACATTATGTATAGCTTCCGGTATTGAACCTATGCTAAATATGTATCCAAAGAATTTATCATTGCACTTACCTACATCAACTCTTTCAGTTTTATTAAAGTCGAGTTCTTCTATTGCCTTATCCGGGTCCTGATCTATTCCAACAAGCCTTGACATAAGATTCACCGTTCCACCCGGTATTATTCCAAGTTTCGGAATATATTCCATCTCAGCTATACCTGCAATAACCTCATTAACTGTGCCATCTCCACCGAAAGCAAAAATTGCATCACATCTATCTTCTGCTGCTTTTCTAGCAAATTTCGTTGCATCATCTTCTTTCTCTGTCATCCTGACCTTGACTTCATCAAAGTATTCAGAGACCTTTTTGAAAAGCTTATCCTTGTATTCTAGAGCTTTCTCATCTCCTGAACTTGGGTTTATAATTAAAACAGCCTTTTTCATGATTCCTCCTTTGAACTCTTTCCATAATCTCTAAGTGCAACTATTGCGTTTACCGCTTGCTCTGGCGTTATATAAGCTGGAATACCATGGCTCCTAAGCTTTAATATCGCATTGAAACACTCATCTCCACCCTGGCATTCCATAATAAGCGGAATTTTTCTATATGCGTATTGGTTAACAAGGTCAATTGTTTTATCTGTTATTCCATCCACATCCGTTACTGCCGTTGGACAAATTGAGACCATTATTGCGTGTATATGTTCATCATTAAATGCTTCTTCTATTGCTCCGGCATACATTTCCGGTGTAGCCGTTCCACTAATATCTATCGGATTAAGTGGAGAACCGAAATTAGGCATATGCTTACGCATTTTATCAGGGAGTTCGGGCGAAATATCCTTTAATTCCTTCATTGGCATGCCCTTTCTTTCAAAGTGATCACATGCCAAAATACCAGCACCTCCTCCATTAGTAATAATAACAGCATTGTCTCCTACCATCGGAGAAGTTGATCCAAGAGCTAACGAAGTATCAAGAAATTCCTGCCAAGTATTGACTCTAATAACACCAGATTCATGAAAAATTGCGTCATAAAAAACATCTCCGCCATCATTATTAACCGATGCTGTATGTGCATATGCAGCCTTGACTCCTATGCCAGAAATTCCAACCTTAATTGCAACAATAGGTTTGCTAGCATTAAGACATGCTTTCTTAAATGCCTCCGGACTATCGAGCCCTTCGATGTAAAGAGCTATACAGCCTGTATTAATATCACGGTCCGCATATTCTATCATCTCGCTAAAATCAACATCCGCTTTATTGCCAAGCCCTACGAAAAAACTTATGCCGTAATGATTAAGCTGTGATGAGCCTAGTGCTGCAAGCAAGTTGGACCCGGACTGTGATATGATTGCAACCCTTCCTTTATTTGGAAGATATGGTATGAATCCACAGTTAAAATTATAATAAGGTGTCCCTATACCGATTAAATTTGGACCTATCAATGGAAGTTCTTTTTCTCTAACGAATTCGGTTATTCTATTCTGCTCATCCCAATTGCCTGATTCGCTGAAACCAGAAGATGATACTACCGCTATTCCGACATTTTTTTCTGAACACTCTTTAACCACATCAAATACAAGCTTTGCAGGAAGAGTTATAAATGCAAGATCAATTTCATGCGGTATATCCTTTACTGATCTATAGACTTTAAGCCCAACTATCTCACCTTGCTTTGGATTAACAGGATAGATTTCTCCGGGGAAGTCGCTATCTCTAAGTGCCTTAACTACTTTGTACCCGACTTTGTCACTGTTATGACTTGCTCCGATAACTGCAATTGTCCTTGGTGTAAAAGCCTTATGAAGGTTGTTAACTACATATTTTCTTGCTTCATAAATCTTCATTTTTAACCCCTATTCTTATCTGATTGTCTTATAAGTTTTATTAATTATAACATAATAAAATACCGATAATTTAATTTTGTATTATTATTTTAATATATAAAAACTTCGGAATACCATTTGATATCCCGAAGTTAATAATGCTGAAAATTCTGTTGTTTACATCATACCACCCATTCCAGCTGGAGGTGCAGCCGGCATAGGTACATCTTCCTTGATCTCTGTAATTCCAGCTTCAGTTGTTAGAAGCATACCTGCGACAGATGCGGCATTCTGAAGTGCAGACCTTGTAACCTTTACAGGATCAACAATTCCTGCCTCTATCATATTGATGTATGAATTTGTAATTGCATCAAATCCTATTCCATCTTCTGATTCAATAACCTTGGATACAACTACGCTTCCTTCAAATCCTGCATTCTCTGCAATCTGTCTTACAGGTTCTTCTATTGCCCTTTCAACAATCTTTGCACCTGTTCTGAAATCGCCTTCCTGCTTGTCTGCAAAGGCTTTTACAGCACTTATAGTCCCAATTAAAGCAGTGCCTCCTCCTGCAACAATTCCTTCCTCGACTGCAGCTCTTGTAGCATTAAGCGCATCCTCAAGTCTCAATTTCTTTTCCTTGAGCTCAGTCTCAGTTGCAGATCCGGCCTTAATAACGGCTACTCCTCCCATCAGTTTAGCAAGTCTTTCCTGTAATTTCTCTTTATCAAATTCTGAATCGGTTTCTGAAATTTCTCCTCTGATCTTCTCAATTCTCTTGTCAATCTCAGCTTTATCTCCTGCACCGCTTACAATTACCGTTCTATCTTTATTTACCTTAATTGTACCGGCACTTCCAAGCATATCTACTGTAGTATCTTTGAGCTCATAGCCAAGTTCACTGCTTATATATGTACCACCTGTTAGAATCGCTATATCTTCCATCATAGCCTTTCTCCTGTCACCGAATCCAGGTGCCTTAACTGCAACAACATCTATTGTTCCTCTGAGCTTATTTACTACAAGTGTAGCAAGTGCTTCACCTTCCACATCCTCAGCTACAATAAGGAGAGAATGTCCTGACTTCATAATTGACTCAAGGAGAGGTATGATTTCCTGAATGTTTGATAACTTCTTGTCTGTAAGAAGTACGTATGGATTCTCCATAACAGCTTCCATCTTGTCTGTATTACCTACCATGTAAGGGCTTAAATATCCTCTATCGAATTCCATTCCCTCTACAACTTCAAGGCTTGTTTCAAGTGACCTTGATTCTTCAACAGTAATTACTCCATCTTTACCTACCTTATCCATTGCCTCAGCTATTAGTCTTCCAATCTCCTCATCCCCTGCTGAGATACTTGCAACCTGTGCAATACTCTCTTTATCATCTACAGCCTTTGCTCTAGACTTAAGGTTGTCAACGGCAATTTCACAGGCCTTTGATATTCCCGCCTTAAGAGCCATTGGATTTGCACCTGCTGTAACATTCTTGAATCCTTCATGAATCATCGCCTGTGCAAGAAGTGTTGCAGTTGTTGTTCCATCACCTGCAACATCATTAGTTCTTGTTGCAACTTCTTTGAGGAGCTGTGCTCCCATATTCTCTACCTGATCCTCAAGCTCTATTTCTCTTGCAATTGATACTCCATCATTTGTAATAAGCGGAGAACCGTAGCTCTTCTCAATAAGTACATTCCTTCCCTTTGGACCTAATGTAATCTTTACTGTATCAGATAACTTATCTACACCTGCGAGAATTGCTCTTCTTGAATCCTCTCCATAATGTAATTCCTTAGCCATTTATTTTACCTCCATTATTCATTGATTATTGCAAGAATATCTTCCTGCTTCATAATCATATAATCCTCACCCTTGTATGTTAAATCGTGTCCACCATATTTCTGGAATATAACAGTATCTCCTACCTTTAATTCCATAGGTTCATCTTTGCTACCCTTTCCTACAGCAACGATCTCTGCATATTGAGGCTTTTCTTTAGCTCCTGCCGAAAGAATAATACCGCCTTCAGTCTTATCTACTTTATCCATCTTTTTGAGAACTACTCTTGTTCCAAGTGGTGTTATACCAAAACTCATTTTATTACCTCCCGTAACTTGTTTTTAGCTTGTTAGCACTCTATATATTTGAGTGCTAACCATTGTCATTATTCTAATCACATTGTCATATTTTGTCAATGTTTTTAGGAAAAATTAATGTGAAGATATCTTCAAATTAATCATTTAATCTTCTTATCTCTGTAATAATAGAAAAGGTATTGCTGTGCAAGTCCTCCAAAATCTCCAAAGTTCTCATCTGCAAAATTCTGCATTCCAAAAATATCTTTCTCTTCAAATCCATACATATCGACCATTATTTTTCTTATCCAAGTATCTATAGGAAATGCTTTTAGGTCCCTGAACCCGAATAATGATATGCAGTTTGCAACCTTTGGGCCTACCCCTTTATATGAGAGGAGCTTTTCATATTTCTCTTTAGTATTTCCTTTGGGAATTCCTTCGTCTATAAATTTTTTCGCAGCATCAACTATGTATGGAGCCCTATATCCAAGCTTTAGGTCGTTTATTTCTTTTGAATCAGCTCTTGAAAGAATATCAGCTTTTGGAAAAGCAAATATTGGTCTACCATTTATCTCTCCCAATGGTTCACCATAAGTCTTGCAAAGAGATTCAATGCATTTTTTTATTCTAGGTATATTATTATTCTGAGATATTATGAACGATATCAGGACCTCAAAAAAATCCTGATTTAGTATTCTTATTCCGCCACCATATGAGATCACATCTTTAAGTTCCGGATTTGCACTCATTAATTCTTCTTTAAGTTTTCCATAATCCGTGTCTAGATCAAAGTAATTTTTCCAGAATTCTTCAGATCCATAATAGTTCAGCAATATCAATTTTTTCTCTGTCCGCTCAGCTATACATACATTACTATTTGCAAACACCATGTATTTGGATTCAGTAATTCTTTCCCATCTGAAGCATTGCCCACATTCCAATGTTTGATGTAGGTCAAAATCGCCATTTATTTCAAGTTCAATCATATCCATTTTCAATCACCAATTATTATTTCCGAAATTTCGATGTTTATATTTATGAGTTCAAAAGCTGTCATTTCTTCGATAACACGCTTTATTCTCCATTGAAGCTCTGAGCATCTATCTATAATGCCTTCTACAAGTTTGATTTTTACTTTTACGACAAGCAGAAGTCCTGATCCTACCGGACTATGATAATAATCGGATATTTGTATACGATTATTAAACCTGTTTGCTGTTATCTTTATAATATCTTCGATAACTTTCTCACTTATCTCATACTTTCCGAAATAGCTGAATTGTGGTCTGACTACCGTTGGTTCTTCAAGTTCTTCCCCTTTTCCATGAAGTGCAAAATTTCTTAATATCCTTATAGGATGCATGAAGTACCCTGGAAAATACTTCTTGATTTGTACCATCGGAACCGGTATAACGTGTTCACCAAATTTGTTTCTACTAATGCTTGCGATTTCTCGTTCTTTCTCGGTTGTAAAATCATTAATATAAAGTCTTTTATTTGCACTTGGAAGATCCAGTTCCCTGGTTATCCAATCAACCATTCTGTCAGATGTACCTATTATCATAAGTTTATTAGGATTAAGAAGGCTAAGTTTCAATTTGACATCTCTCTTGTGGTCATCATAATTAAACAGTGCCGTCCTCATAGCTTCTGCCTTTGATTCACATCTTTTTGCGGATCTTCCGGCAACAACTCTGTTATGGTATATGAGAAGTCCGTCATCAATTATCGCATCGATATTATGATCTCGGCAAATTTTCATGGCTTGATAGCTTTTACCCGTACCGCTCTTTCCTGTAAAAGAAATAATAAACATAGGTCTCTCTTAATCTCCTTTGATGTTGTACTTGTCTAACCGAATATACGCATGTTATAATTCCCGCGAGGTATGAGATATATTTAATAAGGAGGTAATTTTATGGCTTACAAAATTGGTGAGAATTGCATCAGCTGTGGAGCTTGTGTTGACGGATGTCCTGTAGATGCTATTGCAGAAGGAGCTCCATATGTAATCGATGAGAATTCATGCATAGATTGTGGCAACTGCGCAAGTGTTTGTCCTGTTGGCGCACCTGCAGAAGCTTAGTTTAGTTTTATTTTGAATATTACATTTATGCATAATATGTTTTGAAAACCCGTAGCCTTGCTACGGGTTTTCAATTAAATGCATAAAATATAATTATGTAATCCTACTTGTCCTTACTCATCATAAATGATAGCACTTGAAGACTATCGGTAATATGAACATTCTCAACACTTATTCCATTGTCAGTCTTGAGATCGATTGGAGCAAAATTCCATATCCCTCTTGTGCCTTTGTTGCTAAGTCTTTTATAGACATCATTAGCTGACTCTTTGTTTACGCATATCACTCCGATATCCACTTTGTTGTCTTCTGCAAATTTATCAAACAAATCAAACGATTGAACCTCAACACCGTTAATTTTTGTCCCTATCACCTTACTACTTGAATCAAACAGCCCTATTATATCAAAGCCAAGGTTGTAGTTAAAAAGGAAGTTGGTTATAGCCTTACCCATATTACCGATTCCGACAACAACTACGCTGTATTCTTTATCGAGACCAAGTATTTTGCTTATCTCTTTATAAAGGCGTTCTACACTATATCCAAATCCCTGTTGCCCAAATCCACCAAATGTATTAAAATCTTGTCTAATCTGAGAAGCGGTATATCCGATCATTTCTCCGAGTTCACTGGATGAAATTTTTTCAATTCCATTCTCTTTGAGTTCTCCGAGATATCTTCTGTACCTCGGTAGTCGTCTCATAACCGCTTCAGAAACCTTGCTTTTCATAATTATTGACTATCCCTTCTCCAAGCAATAACTTATTTATCCATGTTATCATCTACATAGCTGACTAGATCGCCTACAGTCTCAAATTTCTCTGCAACATCATCAGGAATTTCAATCTCAAATTCATCCTCAACTCCTAGAATAATCTCTACAGCATCGAGTGAGTCTGCTTCAAGATCTTTCATCATATTTGTATCCATTGTTATCATTTCTTCTTCAACACCAAGTTGATCAACTATAATTTCTTTTATTTTTTCAAAAATCATTACGAAATCCTCCTAATTAATAGCGTTTGATAATTATACAACGAAATCGAGCGTTTATTCAATAGCTTTGGGAAAAATCTACGATTTCTATACAAGTTCTGACCACTCATTATAATATTCATCAAGTTCTTTCATAAGTGAATCCCTCATATCATCACATTCTTTAAGGAAAATAGGATTACTTGTGTTCTTAGGTTCACACATAGTTTCCTCAATATCTCTAATTTTTCCTTCTGTCCTGTCTATTAGCTCCTCCAGCTCAGCAATTCTTCTTTCACGCTTTCTTTTTTTTGCTTCAAGTTGTTTTTGTGCTTTTCTTTCTTCAGCTGATCCGCTTTCAAAGGTTTCTTCTTTTATTGCTCTAAAAGAAGAATTATTAATGTCATTTTCAGCTTTTTTCTCCAAATAATAATCATACTTACCGAGGTATTCAATAACTCCATAATTATGAAGCTCATATATTCTATCAGGAACTTTACTTAGAAGATATCTGTCGTGTGATACGATAATTGCAGTACCCTTAAAGTCGATGAGTGCATCTTCAACGGCTTCTTTTGAATCAATATCCAGATGATTTGTCGGTTCATCCAAAATAAGCGTATTTGCACCGGAAAGCATGAGTTTTAATAGTGCTAGTTTAGCTTTCTCTCCACCGGAAAGCTTGGAAATCTGTTTAAATACATCATCTCCCCTGAACAGGAATCTTCCGAGTATCGATCTCATCTCGCTGTCATTATATTCATGAAAATTATTCTGCATTTCTGATAAAACTGTCTGCTTATTATCAAGTATCATCTGTTCCTGATCAAAATATGAAATATTAACATTGTGACCCGTCTTAAGATATCCGGTATAATAAGGATCATTGGAAGACAGAATTTTCATAAGAGTACTCTTTCCTACACCGTTTTCACCTATAAAGCAGACGTGATCTCCTGATCTTATCTTGAATTTAACATCTCTAAAAAGTTCTTTCCCATCAAAGCTCTTTTTTAATCTCTCTACTTCTATGACATCTCTTCCACTCCTGTAATCCTGAACAAATTTCATCTTCATTTCATTCTGATCACTCAAAGGCTCTTCAATCGGTTTTATTTTTTCAAGGATTTTTTCTCTCGAACGCGCTCTTTTAGCGAGCTTTTCCGTTCCTCTTTCTTTGAAACGTCTTATAATATCCTGCTGTTTTTTTATCTCGACTACAGTTTTCTGATATTCTTTTCTTTCCGCTTCTTCAATAAGTTCTCTCTTTTTTCTATATTCAGAATAATTACCCTTATATGCCTTGAGTCTCGAATTCCTTATATCGAATATCCTTGTTGCAACCTTGTCAAGAAAAAACCTGTCATGTGATACAACTATTATAGTGCCATTATACGTGGAAAGTGTTTTCTCAAGTGAAAAAAGCATCCCAAAATCGAGATGGTTGGTAGGTTCATCAAGGATTAAAAGGTCAGGTTGCTTCATAAGAGTGCATGCAAGGGCAAGCCTCGTACGCTCTCCTCCTGATAAGGATTCAATTTTCCTATTCCAAATATCTTTAGGAAATCCCATTGAGATTAGGATTCCTTCAATCCTTCCCTCATGTGAATATCCTCCCATATCTTTGTATTTATCGAGTAATTCAGTATATTCATCAGCCTTCAGATGATCATCTGCCATTTCATCTGCAAGTTCTTTAAGTCTCACTTCAAGCTTTCTTACTGATTCGTATGTTTTCTCAGCTTCCTCTATTATTGTTTTGCCTGGGTCAAAATGTCCCTTCTGCCTGACATATCCTATTTCAACATCTTTTCTTATGTAAATTTTTCCTGTGTCAGCTTCAGTTTCTCCTGTTATTATATCGAGAAGTGTAGTCTTTCCTGCACCATTAGGTCCTACAATTCCTATCCTCTCTCCTTTAGATATATTGAAACTCACATCTTCAAGTATTAAATCAACACCATATGCCTTATTTATAGAATCAGCACTTAATATCGTCATCTAAAGCTCCAGTCCCGGTATTGCATCAAGATTCATATCTGCATAATTACCGTACATTGCTTCGTAATATGCCGATGTTGCTATCATTGCCCCGTTGTCCGTACATAGAATCGGTGTAGGTTTGTAGACCTTTATTCCGGCATGTTTTGCCCTTTCTTCAAGCACCTCAGATAACCTCGTATTAGCTGCAACACCGCCAGACAAAACCAGTTTATCTCTTTTAAATTCTATTGCAGCATCTATCGCTTTCCTCGTTATAACATCGACTATAGACTCTTGAAAAGAAGCCGCAATGTCATTTATATTAAGTTCTCTTTTTGCTTGTTTTTCGCTATTTATATAATTAAGAGCTGCTGTCTTTAGCCCGCTGAAGCTGAAATCATAGCTGCCTTTTTCAAGCCAAACCCTCTTGAAATTAATCGCATTTCTGTCTCCCGACTTCGCTGCCATATCCATCTTAGGACCACCTGGGTATCCGAGTCCTATTACCCTTGCGACTTTATCAAATGCTTCTCCTGCAGCATCATCCCTCGTCCTTCCAATTATTTCACAGGTATTGTAATCTTTAACATGAACAATATTGGTATGTCCTCCGGATACAATAAGACCCATGAAAGGAGGTTCGAGTTCCTTGTGCTCTATGTAATTTGCAGCAATATGACCGTGCATGTGATTAACTCCGACGAGAGGAATGTCCTTTGCGTATGCTATCATCTTCGCTGTTGCAACTCCAACAAGTAGTGCCCCTACAAGACCAGGGCCATACGTGACCCCTATTAGATCAACATCTGAAATTTCAAGTCCTGCTTCATTAAGTGCCCTATCTATTACATCATTGATGCTCTCAAGATGATGCCTTGAAGCGATTTCAGGTACCACTCCACCAAACTTTGTGTGTATTGAAATTTGAGAAAATATGACATTTGAAAGCAACTCTCTTCCAGAAGAAACTATCCCAACAGAGGTTTCGTCACAGCTTGACTCTATTCCCATTGTAATATGTTTTCCATTTAACATTTTTCTTCTTCCTGTTCCAGTTTCATCTCTGCTTCAGTCTTCCTCATATAATTCGGTAAAATCTCATCATAGCCTACCGGTTCAAATCCGTTCTCAATAAGTGACAGTGCCGCATGGGCTAGGCCAAAAGCATTCTGATATCTTATATCTAATGGTGCCTGTTCAAATTGAATTTTCCTCAAAGTCATCTCACGTTCTATCTGATCATAGTATTCATCAGATCCGTCACCGTAGAATATCAAAGGATGTGATTTTATATCATCTATACCGGATATTAATTTAAGCAACTCATCAATCATATATTGTCTCTGGCTTAAAATTTCTTGAAACTTCCCATTTCTGTCTAACTTCCAAAGTGCCGCATAGGTTTGATTCCTTCTTGCATATATCGTAGTGCAGACATAATGATCATATTTCAGTTCTCTTTGAATGTCGTTCTCCAGCATTGACCTTAAGGTACCTACCGGGACTCCACCTTTTTTACAAGCCTGTGACATGGCTCTTGCTGTTGACACACCAATTCTTATTCCTGTAAATGAACCCGGACCTATGCAGGGCGATACCAGATCTATATCGCTTATTTTTAGTCCAGCTTCTTTTATAACAGCATCTATAATTTCCATCAGATCAACCAGATGGTTCATTTCCTTATCAGATTTTCTTAGGAATATCCTTGAAGAATTCCCTTCTTTTGTAATTATTGCCGTGGAAGCATATTTCCCAGTTGTCTCAATTGATAGTATGTTTTTCATTTTATTTTACCGAAAAATTAAATATTCTTTCTCCCTCATTATTTCCGTATTTAATTTCAATAATCATTGTATTTAATGGTAGTGCATCTTCTACAATATCCGCCCACTCAATTATTGTAATTCCGTCTCCGTACAAATATTCTTCAGCACCTATATCATAGAATTCATCCTCATTTGATAATCTGTATACATCAAAATGAAAGAGCGGAAATTTCCCGCTCCTATATTCTCTCACAATCGTAAAAGTTGGACTACTTACAGTTTCACTTATTCCTAAAGCTTTTGCAATTGCCTTTACAAATGTAGTCTTGCCTGTTCCTATATCACCTATAAGAGCAATTATATCACCTGCTTTTAATCCGGATGCCAGATCTTTTGCAAGATTAACTGTATCTTGGTCACTATGTGAAACATATGAGCGTTTATATTTTTCCAAAAACTTCCTATTCATCTATTTATTTCCTATTTGCAGGCAAGTTCATATATTGCTCTGGCATAGATTTTTGTATATTTTATAAGATTATCTATTTTAAGTCTTTCATTTGCCTGATGCATTCTGTCCTCATCTCCCGGAAACAAAGCTCCGAATGCAAGCATTCTATCTATACTCTTTGCATATGTACCGGCACCGATTACTAAAGGCCTGCTCACCCTATCTCCTGTCTCCTCAATGTATGCATTCATAAGGCTTATAACAAACGGATTATCTTCTTCTATATAAATCGGTTTGAACAAAGAGTGCTTTATAAATCCGATTGAAGTCCCGTAAAGACTTTCTTTTATACCGTTAATTACATCATCAGCATTTACAGTTACCGGATATCTCAAGTTTACTATTATTTCTGCTATTTCCTGATCAAACTTAGCTATTCCAACATTGAAAACAAGTTTTCCTGAAGGCTCATCGCTAAATCCGCATCCTATTTTTTCTCCATGAAGATTATATCCTATTTTTTCGTTGTAAAAAGATATAAAATCATTGATTTCGTCTTGCTGGAACTGAATCTTCTCAAGGAATTCAAGCATTATACTAAGTGCATTAAGGCCTTCCCAAGGTTTCGCTCCATGCGATGCCTTTCCTTTTGCCTCTATAACAAGAGATGTTCCAGCCCTACTTATTTTGAGTTCGTGTCCACTTTTCTCAAAATATTTTTGAGCCTTGCTCTTGATGATTTCATAATGTTTTTTTTCATCTGATGCAATTACCGCCTTTGCGTAACTCGGTACGATATTTGATGCTTCTCCTGCTTCTAGTTTTCTTAAAATTATACCTCTTTTATCATTTGTTTTCTTTAGTCTCGATGCCAACGAAAAATTCAAAATTCCCATCTCTCCGTTAATAAGTGGGAAGTCTCCATCCGGAGTAATTCCAAAATCAGGATGTCCTGCTTTATCCAAATAATGTTCCATGCCAATCCAATTTGTCTCTTCATCAAGCCCCAAGATAAGTCTAATATTCTTCTTAGGTGTTATTCCGGACTCCTTTATAGCCTTCATCGCATATAGACATGATATTAATGGACCTTTATCATCTGTAGTTCCTCTACCATAAATAAATCCATCCTCAATATCTGCACTGTACGGTTCATGATCTGTCCATCCCTCTCCTTCTGGAACAACATCAAGATGTGCTGCAATTCCAAATGTTTCTGCTGATTTATCTATGGATTTGAATTCAATATGCCCTCCGTAATGATCAAAATCTGCTATATCAAATCCCATTTCTTTTCCAAGTGAAAGCACTGCCTGATAGGCTTCCTCAACGCCTCTTCCAAATGGAAGAAGCTTCCCATCAGGCATTTTTATTTCTTTATCTTCAACACTTCTTATTCTTACAACTTCTCTTACTGAATTAACAATTAAGTCCTTATTATCATCAATCCATTTGATATATTCCATTTATATCTCCTATGCTAATTAACTGTTTTAATTTTTATCATGCCCTCCGCATTCGTAGGTGTTGTTGTCGTATAAGCAGGAACGATCTTTCCATCTTTTATTGTCGCTACATTAATAGCTCTGATTGGATTACCGTCTTTATCAAATGAAAACACTCCTGTAGCACATCTGTATCCGTTTGTCTTTGAAAGTGCATTCCTTATATCCTCGCTCTTTAGCGTCGTAGAACTATTTAAAGCATTCATTATCAACAAATATGAATCATATCCGAGTGCTGCATTATCACCAGGGATTTGATCATATCCATATAGTCCCTTATATTCTATAAAAAACTTCTGCGTTTCTGGGGTTACGTAACCGGTTTTTCGCTTATATTTGCTAATAGCATTGTCAGAAGGGAATGCGACCTTTATCTTAGGATGTGATTTCATCATCTCAATAAATTCCGGGTTATTCCATTCTTTTGTTCCAAGAAAGGTCAGATCAGTCATGTCATTCTTCTCAATCTCTTTGAAAAAGCGATCTGCAGAGTCCTTTCCTACAGGAAGGAAAACACCTTTTACACCTTTTTTCTTAATATCTTTAACTATTTGATCATATTTTATCTTTCCAATTTTTACTTCGAATTCCTCTTCAATCGGACTTATATTGTTGTTAAGTTCATTTAGTTTCTTATTTATTCCATTATTTAGAGATTCTGCTGTGCTGTCACCCTCAAAGTATATTGAAGCAAATTTACGTATTTCCGCTTTATTCCAAGCAAAATCAGCAAGTCCCTCTCCAATTTGTGAATCCGTTACACAAGTTCTGAAATAATATTCACTTCCCTCTGTGATTAAAAGGTTCTTTGCACTCGGTGTTATAGTAGGAATTTTTGCATCATTGATATAATCGGACGCCAAAATTGATGCTCCCTCTCCTGTGTTACCGATTATAGCTACAGGCTTTATTTTAACGAGTGACTCTATCGCACTTCTAGCTCCACTCATGCTCGACTTAGAGTCGACTATGACAAGCCTAACCTCTTTCCCTTTGATGTAATGATACATTTTATTTGCAAGCTCAATTCCACGAATTTCTTCTAATCCCGCTTCCTTTTGCTTACCCGTCTCGGGCTCATACACGCCTATATAAATTACATCGTCATCAATATTAGTTTTTTTTGAAATAAATGTCGCACGAAAACTGTCTATCGTTGAACATCCTGTGAATGCAATCAAAATAGTTATGCTGAAAATAAATATTATAAGTTTCTTTATATTTTTATTTCTCTTAGAATATATCAAATCTGGCATTTATCAGTTTCCTCATCTCTTTCGCATCGTCAATACCATTGACGATATTTCTGATCTTTGCGGCATTTTTCATTCCCTTCACATACCATGATACATGCTTTCTCATTTCTCTAACCGCTATGTATTCACCTTTAAGATCAATAAGGCCCAGGAGGTGCCTATCCATCATTTCGAATTTTTCATCTTCTGACGGCTTAGGTGATTCTAATCCATTATATGATGCGTTAATCTCCCTAAATATCCATGGGTTTCCAAGTGCAGCCCTTCCTATCATCACATAATCACAGCCTGTTTTTTCCATCATCTTCTTTGCATCTTCAGGTGATTTAACATCGCCATTACCTATTATAGGTATGCCACTCGCTTCTTTTACTTCCCTTATTATTTCCCAATCTGCCACACCGCTATAGAATTGTTCTCTCGTCCTTCCGTGAATAGCTATCGCAGAGGCTCCCGCATCCTCTGCCGCCTTTGAAACAACTAAAGCATTTACACTTTCGTCATCCCAGCCTTTTCTAATTTTTACCGTTACTGGCTTATCGGTATTTTTCACAACCTGAAGGACGATCTTATATATTAGATCCGGGTCCCTCATGAGTGCGGCACCATCTCCATTTTTAACAATCTTTGGTGCCGGACATCCTATATTTATGTCGAGCGAAAAATTATCTCTGCTGTTAAGCTTATAGGTTGCTTCTCCCATAATTCTTGGGTCGCTACCAAATATCTGAATTGCTGTCTTTCTCGCACCTTTAGGAATATATAGAAGTTTTTCTGTCTTATTGTCTTGATAGTAAATTCCCTTCGCACTGACCATCTCAGTATATGTTAAAGATGCTCCCATAGATGAACAAAGTTCTCTCATAACCGCATCGGTTATACCTGCAAGCGGAGCAAGAAAGAAAGGGTTGTCAATTATGAACACGTTTGTTTATCCTCGATTTGATGTTTTTTTGGTATATTATTGCAAGTCCCTCAAGTGTGAGCATCTTATCAATGAAATCTATACAATCCATTCCCTCTTCCATCATATTTGCCATACCACCGGTAGCTATGACCTTGATGTCTTCCAAATTCTTACCATATACTGAAACAAGCTCTTGTTTAATACCTGATATTATTCTTTCAGCCATTCCCATGTGACCATAAACAAGTCCTGACTGCATGCTTTCTATGGTGTTTTTTCCAATTACTTTTAATGGGACCTCAAGATCAACGTGCGGTAGTTTTGCAGTCTCTTCAAAAAGTGCCTTTGCGGAAATCTTAATTCCAGGAGCAATAGTACCGCCTATAAACTCACCTTCATCAGTTACAACTGAAATAGTTGTTGCAGTACCGAAGTCAACCACTATAAGCGTACCGTCATACTTAGCATGTGCAGCCACGGTATTGACTATTCTATCGGACCCGATTTGTCTCGGATCATCGCACTGTACACTGAGTCCCGTCTTAATTCCCGTTTCTACAACGAAAGGATTGATATTAAAATACTTAAGGCTCATGTGCTGAAGTGCAAATAGTACAGATGGAACAACTGTTGCAATTATAATATCATCAATCTTTGACCTGTCGATATTATCGTATTCAAATAGCTGCAATATCAAAGTCCCATATTCGTCAGCAGTCCTGACGGCATCAGTAGTGAGTCTCCAGCGTTCTAGAAGTTCCCCATCGTCAAAAACTCCGAGAACTACATTTGTATTACCTACATCTATTGCCAAAAGCATCTCAGCGATCCTCCAATCTCTTGAGGGCAAGTGCCATCGTAAGTCCGGGAATAATTCTGTTTCCAATCATTTCAGTTCCTAGAACCTCATTTATTCTCTTCAGTCTGTATTGAACAGTATTGTTGTGAACTCCCATGAATTCTGCAGTCTTATTGCTATTCATTCCTGCATCAAGGACGAATGTTTCAAGCGTATCGAGTAGCAGCTTGCCTTTACCTGGAGAAAGCTCTCTTGAAAAAGGTTCAAGCAGATCAAAATACATTTTTTTGAGTAAGCCATTTTGGATTTGAATCTCTATACAGCTATATACCATGGACATCTCATATTTTGTAAAAACTCTCTTATATGGGAAAACATTCTCTACATAGCTCCATGTATCATTTATAATCCTAAATCCCTCGACGGCATTGTCTAGTTCTTCCGCCCCAGTGGAATGAAATATTCTGACATCCTTTCTTCCGTCCTTAAGATCTTCGTACATCTTTAATATTGCCATTTTTTGTTCATTCCAGGTATCCTTAGATGCTTCTGTATAAACCATACCGTAATACTCATTTTCCTCAATAAGTGGCAAAATGTCACAGTCAGTATTCTGCTTGAAATTTTCGATTATAGCTTCACACTCTTCGTTATTGATACCATTCGCATAGAATATACTGATAAATTTTTTGTCTCTGAATCCTGCTTCATCAATAAGTGTATAGCAGAAAGCCACGTCACCTCTGATTGCAGCTTTTATAAACTCAGCCCTTGAATCTCTCTTAGGTGTGTACTTCCACATACCCATAGCAAGCTCAATTACTTCTGCAAGCTTTTTCATTTCTGTGGCTGAATAATTATCATCGTTATCAACAAGTAGAAGCATGTGCTTAACTCCATTGATTTCAATGCTTCCCCAGTATGTTATTACATCATTAACTATTATTTGTTTAAATGTGCTGATATGTGATACATCCTGTCTTTTTGCCAGCTTAATTGCACTTTCTACGGTTGCCTTGTGTCTTGTTTCAACAGTCAGTATCGGATTAAATTCCGCAGTCATAAGAACTACCTGGTAGTCGTTATTTATTGCTGCTTCCTGCAAAGCACTTTGAAAATTCGGATGTTTTTCAAAATTAAGAAGATTGTATATTGAATTGTTGATTATATTATCACTGTAATTATGTCCGTATAAGATTTTATCGAGAACCTGCTCCGTAAGAATTGAATATGTAGTCTTGACATCATCACTTATCGTGATGATTAGCAGTCCACTCTCCTCTGCAGTTTTAAGCACCTTATGATCTAATGCTTTAAGTCCCTTATTATTGTAAAAAACAACCAGTGCCGCTATATCTTTACGTCCGAATCCCGTTACTACCCGACATTGAGCCTCGATATCATCCTTGATATTCCAGAAATGCGTGAGTACCATCTGCTCACGCACACCATTCCTAAGAATCCCGTCTTCAATATCATTCTCGTCAAAAACGGAAATCGTTCTCACTCTTCTATCCAGTTTTCTCCTACATGTTGCAACGTAGCAGTCCTTAAAAGCATCAAGCTTTAAGCAATCTTCAACTGTAATTCTCATCTATATTCACTCCGTTTCATTGATACGTTCAATAGCTTCCTGCATTTCTTTAAGCTTTTCTTCAGCAGCCAGAATTCGCTCCTCTTCTTCTTTTCTGCTCTGTTCAGCCTCTTTTTCATTAAGACGTTTTATCTCATCTTCTTCAATTTTTACCTCGTTGGCTAATTCCTCAGGAGTAACTTCCATATTGTAAAGTCTCTCGAACTGTTCCCCATCTAAAGTCTCTACAAGAAGAAGTGCTCTTGCTACATTCTCAAGTCTTTCATCGTTTTGAGTTAATATTTTTTTCGTTTCAGCATATGATTCTTCAAGGATTTCTTTGATCTCCTTATCAATTTCCGATGAAATTTCTTCTGAATAATTCTGCTTTGTTGAGAAATCTCTTCCAAGGAAAACTTCATCGTTTGAGCTGAAACTTACAGGTCCAAGTTTCTTGCTGAAACCATATTTTGTAATCATTGCTCTTGCAATAGCTGTAGAGCGTTCCAAGTCGTTGCTTGCTCCTGTGCTAATATCATCAAGTTTCAGTTCTTCCGCAACTCGTCCACCTAGTAGGTGCTTAATATCATTTAACATATTGCCCTTTGTTTCAAAAAATCTGTCTTCAAGTGGAAGAGACATCGTAAATCCACCAGCCATTCCTCTTGGAATTATGGTTATCTGATGAACTGGATCTGACCCTGGAATTGAACGCATTACAATAGCATGTCCAGCCTCATGATAAGCGGTTAGTCTTTTCTCCTCTTCAGATATTACCCTTGACTTTTTCTGTGGTCCCGCCATAACCTTAGTTGTAGCTTCTTCAATTTCATCCATTCTGATCATCTTACCATTTCGCCTTGCTGTAAGAAGGGCAGCTTCATTTACAAGGTTTTCAATATCAGCAGGTGAAAATCCCGGTGTTCTCTTTGCAAGAATCTCCGGTGAAACATCTTCTGCAAGCGGTTTATTCTTTGTGTGAACTTTAAATATCTCTTCCCTTGCCTTAATGTCAGGCATTCCTATTACAATCTGTCTGTCAAATCTGCCAGGTCTTAGCAGCGCCGGATCAAGGACATCGGGTCTGTTTGTAGCAGCAAGGATAATAATTCCGGAGTTCTCATCAAACCCATCCATTTCAACAAGAAGTTGATTTAGAGTCTGCTCTCTTTCATCATTTCCACCACCAAGTCCTGCACCTCTTTTGCGCCCTACAGCATCTATCTCATCAATAAATATTATGCATGGAGAATTCTTTTTTGCCTGTTCAAATAGATCTCTCACCCTTGAAGCTCCTACTCCGACGAACATCTCAACAAAATCAGAACCGGAAATTGTAAAAAATGGTACTCCTGCTTCTCCAGCTGTTGCTTTTGATATATATGTTTTACCGGTACCCGGGCTTCCGACCATCAGAACTCCTTTTGGAATTCTTGCACCAAGTTTTGTGTATTTAACAGGATTCTTAAGGAAATCCACAATCTCCTTAAGCTCCTCTTTTTCCTCCTTAAGCCCTGCAACGTCTTTGAATGTAATGCTCCTACCATTATCCTTATACATCCTAGCTTTGTTTTTTCCAAACTGAAAAGCCTTACCGCTGCCGCCTTGTGTCATCATGAAATAGATAAGGAATATTACCATACCGACCATGAGTATCGTTGGAAGCATGTTAAAAAAGCTAAACTTGCTCTCAGGTGGATCACTCTCAAGTTTCAGATTGCCTTTTTTTATCTGAGGATAAATGTAATTATCGGCAAGCCAGTTTATTTCAAGGGCAGACGGAGCATATGCAAATTCAACCTTGCCACCGTTTTTCTTGTTGTCTAGCTTTGCCGTAATTTTTCTATCCGTAATATTAAGTTCTGTATACTTGCCTGCAGCTAAATGCTTTGAAAGGGTAGAAAATTTAACTTTCTTAACCCTTCCTGCATTTCCCAAATCTTTAAAAGCATATGCCGCACTAATAACAAGTAAAAATATTAGAATATATGTTATAAAAACTTTAGAAATCTTCTTCAATACTAATTATCCTTTCTTATATCCATATGCTATCACTGTTTATTTGTTATTTTTCACAAAGTAGCATGTTATTCTAACATGCATATTATACGATTTCAAGGAAGATTACCTCTTCAGTTGTATCGTTTACCTGATATTTTTGTGAAAATATTCCGTTTGATTTTGCCCTTTCTCCTTTTAGATATTCACTTGGTACTATCCAAAGCACTTCGTTTCCTATAACAACGAGTTCAATCTTTTCTCTGTCCGATTTGTTTATCTTCTCATCGACGAAAAGATCTTGGATTTTTTTATTTTTCCCATCCTTTATTGGTATGAAATCTCCGCTTTTTCTATTTCTTATTACGATTTTTCCAATTTCTCCATGGTGTTCTTTTTCAAATAGAGAATAGTCAAATGCTGCATGACATTTTCTCTTGTTTTTCTCATATTCATCCAAATTCATTAAAGATTTCATCAATTTGTGAGGTTTAAGCTCATCTATACTATTTTCTTCATATTCAGAGTTTATTAGTTCAAAGATCATATCACCATATCTCCTATATGCCCTAACTCCACCCGGTAGCATCATCTTGGCAGAAGGATTGCTAGATGCCATGACATCAAATGTCTCTGAAATAAGTGTATAACTCATCCATTCATCAATCCCGAGCTCTTCGAATACAAGTTGAATCACCCTCCTTATTATTGAAGGATGCATTTTTAAAATCTCATCTATCTTGAGTATTATCTGAAAAAAATTTTCTTCTTCAACTGTTTCGCTGTTAGACTTCATTACATCAATGGCAACATTTCTCATGCAGTCGTCATCAAGTAATGCCATTTCCGCAAGACTTCTAAGGTTCTCTCTGAACTTCGGATTATAATTTTTCTCAATTTCCGGAATCAGTTCTAGCCTTAATTTATTTCTAGTGTAATCGGTATTACTGTTGCTCTCATCTATGTTCGGCTTAAGTTCAGCTTCCTCTATATATTCTACTATTTCCTTTCTAGTTACATCAAGTAGAGGTCTTATTACCGGATACACAGGATCCATCCTTACGGGTCTTATTCCTGACAATCCATGAATCCCGGTCCCTCTTATTATTCTAAAAAGCACAGTTTCACTTTGGTCATCGGCATTATGTGCCAAAGCTATTGAAATGTTTTCTATATCCTTTTTTCTTTCTGCAATGTCATCTGCAACCTTGTGAAAAAAACCGTATCTTATCATTCTGCCCGCTTCCTCAACGGAAATTTTTTCGTTTTTTGCAAACTCCAGGCAATCCATTTCCATGGATATTAGAGGAAGATCATATCCTTCGCATATTTCTTCTGCATGAGCCTGTTCTTCATCCGCGGCTTTTCTTAACTTGTGATTGATATGAACTGGAACTATCTCAAGTTCCATATCCTTTGATATCCTTGTCAGTGCATCAAGTAAACAAAGTGAATCAGGACCACCGGAAAACCCAATTATTATTGTCTGTCCTCTGTCAATCAGGAATGAGCCTTTAATCTTAGCAATTACATTTTCTATAGCTTCCTGCATTTTATATCTCCTCGTCATCTTTTATTCCGAAAAATCTCATCCCATTCATAAGAAGAATTTCAGCTGCAACCTCATATTCAATTCCTTTCAAAACTGCCATTCTTCTTACAATATGCTCAATATACTGAGATTTGTTTTTTTTACCTCGAAGCGGTTCCGGAGCCAGGAATGGTGCATCGGTTTCAGATAAAAGTCTCTCTATTGGAACAGTTCTAACAACAGAGGCCGCTTTTTTACCATTCTTGAAAGTTACAGGTCCTCCAATAGAAATACTTGCTCCTAATCTTACATATTCCATCGCTAACTCACTAGATCCGGAATAACAGTGTAACTGAACCCTTGCATCCGGATACCCAATAACACTTTCATACTTGTCTGTCCTTTCCTTATCAAAGGCCCCTTCTTCTTTCAAGATATCCATTGTCAATTTATCTGCATCTCTTGAGTGGATCATTATCGGAAGGTCCATGGACAATGCCAAATTTATTTGCTTGCGAAATAGTTCAATCTGTTCTTTTTTATATTCTTTTCCGTAGTGAAAATCGAGACCTATCTCTCCGATTGCAACGCATTTTTCGTCAGTTGCAATTTCAGATATTTCTCTTAGCATATTGGTTGTCGCATTTTTTGCATTTTCCGGGTGGATTCCGACAGCAGCATAACACCACCGATATCTATGTGCATTCATAAGCCCCATCTTGGATGATGATAAATTATCTCCCGCATCAATTACATATTTAACATTTGATTCTTCAATCTCTTTTGCAAGTATTTCTCTCTCTTTATCACTATACTCTTCAAAGTTCAAATGTGTATGAGCATCAAATAGAATTTTCTTTCTTTTGTTCATTATATTTACCGTTAACTTAAGTCTTACATTTTTTCAAAATAGCCCCAAGGATTTATCTTCCCCGAGGCTAAATAAGCTTAATATTTTCAAATAATAATTATCTGTGTTTATCTTTTGTTGCCATCTTATCTTGCTTAACTTTCTCAAGTTCTTTTAGTTCTTTATCGATATCTAATCTAGGGAAAAGTGCGTCTCCTTTTCGAACCTTTACATCACTTAGCTTATAGAATTCAAATGTATCCTCCCATAATGCGGTAACATTTGAAATTCCAAGCTGCTCCCTCATTCTATCTGCCGTGGTATGCATATATGGTATTATCAGTATTGATATTATGCGAAGTGTCTCTACTAGATTTCTCAATACAGTATCAAGCTCTGCTTTTCGTGATGCATCTTTAGCTAGAGCCCATGGCATCTTCTCATCTATATATTTATTTGCCCTTCGCACAACTTCCCATATTGAATCAAGTGCATTGTTGAATTCAAAATTCTCCATCTTGAGTGCTGTCTTTTCTGAAGCACCTATAGCCACCTTAATAAGATCCTCATCTATTTCGTCACGAGTTGTCGCATCAGGTACGTTGCCATCGCAGTACTTCTCTATCATTGAAACTGTCCTTGAGAGAAGATTACCAAGATCGTTTGCCAAATCGAAATTGATTCTCTTAAGCATGACCTCGTTCGTATATATACCGTCCTGACCGAAAGTGTATTCCCTTAGGAGAAAATACTTTAGAGCATCTATTCCATATCTTTCAATTAAAATTTCTGGGTCTACAACATTACCCTTAGACTTTGACATCTTTCCACCATCAATTAATAACCAACCGTGACCGAGTACATGCTTAGGTAATGGTAAATCAAGAGACATCAGCATAGCAGGCCATATGATTGAATGGAATCTGACTATTTCTTTACCGACAAGATGAAAATCTGCCGGCCAATATCTCTTATAAAGTGTCTCATCTTCTTCATTATCAGAAGGATATCCAAGTGCCGTTATATAATTTGCTAGTGCGTCAAGCCATACATAGATGCTATGCTCCTCATCTCCTGGAACAGGAATCCCCCAGGAAAGACCTTTCCTGGATATGCACAAATCATCAAGTCCTTGCTCAATGAATGATTGCATTTCCTTTCTCCTGGAATCCGGTTGAAGGAATTCCGGATTTTCATCATATAATCTAAGCAATCTGTCTGCATAATTTGACAACTTGAAGAAATATGCGTCTTCTTTCATCTTTTTGACCGGTCTTCCACAGTCAGGACAATTACCTGATTCCAGTTGACTCTCTGTCCAGTAGGACTCACAAGGTGTACAGTACCATCCTTCATATTGTCCCTTGTAGATATCCCCCTTTGATTGCATTATATTAAAAATCTTCTGAACTCTGGTGTAATGCCTAGGCTCCGTTGTTCTTATGAAATCATCATAGCTTATTTCCATCTTTGCCCAGAGTTTCTTAATTCCATTGACAACATCATCAACATATTCCTTAGGGGTCAAGCCTGCCTCTTCAGATATTGTTGCTATCTTCTGACCATGCTCATCTGTTCCTGTCATAAATCTTACATCATAACCGCTAAGGCGTTTGAACCTCGCCATTGCATCTGCCATAACCGTACAGTAAGTATGTCCGATGTGAAGCTTAGCGCTCGGATAGTATATTGGTGTTGTAATATAGAAAGTTTTCTTCTCTGTTGTCATCTTACTACGCTATTTCCTCTCTAACTATTTTTCATTAATTATACGAAATGATTAGTCGATATCCATACCGAAATCTATATCTTCGTCTCCCCAGTCCATATCTGACCAGTCATCTTCAACGAATATCTCATCAAAAACTCTCTTTGTTGCCAGGACGAGAATTGCTGTGCTTATTATTCCTATCCCGAGAACACGCATTGTCGTCTTTGCAACTGCTGCCTTTCTTGCTTTTTCCTCTGCCTTTCTTCTTCTCTTTTCTTTTATTGACATTGTGTCCTCCCTTCAGGTATGTAGATTATTTAATAATTCATGTTAATTATACCATATATCCATATCTACATAGCCATTTATGCCATTAACTCTACCGGTGTTTGTATATTGCCAACACTTATAAGGTCTCTTATAATCTACACTTGGTGCCCACTGAGCAACCCATACCATGAAGTTTGAAAGCTTACTCATGTTAAGCATGCTATTTAGCCAGGATGTGCTTGCGTAAATCATCGGAGTAAATCCATTTTTTATAACTTCATTACAGAATGCTTTGATTACCCCGGTCCGACTTTCAACGCCTATTGCTGAATGCCTGCCTCCACCGTCAACGCTCTCTGTATCGATTACAATAGGTAGGTCTAAGTTGTATGACCTAATTTTATTAATCGTATATCTCGCTTCTTCAATAGCTTCATTTTCGGTTATTGCCTGAGTAAAGAAATATACTCCGACCTTTATTCCATACGCCTTTGCTTGAGAAATATTATAAAGGAAACGTGAATCATCATAAATACTTCCGCTAACGCTATATCTTCCGCCAAGTCTAATAAATGCAAATTTTATGCCTGAATCTGCCACTCTCTTCCAGTCAATATGACCATTGAACTGAGATACATCAATGCCTTTCATAGTCTTTTCATCAATGTAGCTTTTATCTATGATCAATCCGTTTTTGTCTGATATATATTGGATTCCATTAATTACAAACTTTCCTATTATTACTGCACAATCATCTCCCATATAATAAAGATCTCTTCCAAAGCTTATGAACATACTGTGATATAGTTCACCATTTGCATTTGAGAAATATCGCTTTCCATTCTCTTCTATCCAACCTGCTTCATTCCTGATCAAGCCATTCCAATCAGCATAGTAATATCTGTTGCCAATTTTTATGATGCCTGTTTTGACAGACCCGTCATCTCCCATGTAATAACGATCACTTCCAAAGCTTATCATCATATTGTGGTATATCTCACCGGTGGCAATTGAGAAATATCGCTTACCATTTTGTTCTATCCATCCTGCTTTCTGTCTTACGAGTCCAGTCCAATCTGAATAATATATTTTACCATCTTTTGTCTTATACATACCGGTCTTTACAGACCCATCTTCTCCCATATAGTAGCGTTTACTTCCAAAGCTTATGAACATATTATGATATATCTCACCAGTGGCACTTGAGAAATATCGCTTACCATTTTGTTCTATCCAGCCTGTTTTCTGCCTTACAAGTCCTTCCGAATCTGATATATATATCTTGTCATAAATTGTTCTATATATGCCTCTCTGAACAGAACCATCATCTCCCATGTAATAGCGGTCGCTTCCGAAGGTTATGAACATATTGCGATATAATTCACCATTTGCATTTGAAAAATAACGCTTGCCATTCTCTTCTATCCAGCCGGTTTCCTTCCTTATGAGTCCCGTCCAATCTGCATAATATATTTTGCCATTGCTCGCTTTTACTATTCCGGTCTCGGCAGATCCGTCACTACCCATGTAATACCAGTCGCTTCCGAAGGTTATTATCATGTTACGGTAAAGCTCTCCCGTATTACTGTAAAAATAACGTTTGCCGTTTCTTATCTTCCAGCCTATATTCCTTTCTATTAACCCCGTCTCATCTGCTTCAAATATTCTGCCATCTTTTGTTGTGAATGTGCCTGTCATGGCTGCTCCGTCGGCTCCCATGTAATACCAATCGCTTCCGAAGGTTATTATCATGTCATGGTAAAGCTCACCATTTGCATTTGAGAAATAGCGCTTGCCATTCTCTTCTATCCAGCCGGTTTCCTTCCTTATGAGTCCGGTCTCGTCTGCATAATATATATTACCATTGCTCGCTTTTACTATTCCAGTCTGGGCAGAGCCATCACTACCCATGTAATACCAATCTCTTCCGAAAGTTATTATCATGTCGTGATAAAGCTCACCTGTTGCATTAGAAAAATATCTGTGCATGCTCCAGTCTATCCATCCGGTCCTTACTATCTGTGCCCCTGTTTCTGGATCAAAATAATATATTGTACCGTCTATAGCATATACTCCCTTTACTTTTTCGCCGTTTTCGTCAAGGTAATAT
>CABTXQ010000009.1 GCA_902488835.1 uncultured Ileibacterium sp. | reverse complement strand
TTCAGACGTGTGCTCTTCCGATCTAACCAATCCCGCAAGGCTTCTTTATGCTCTAGGAATCACAGGAATAGGAGTAACAACAGCTAACCTTATCGCAAGGCACTGCAAAAACAGCTGGAACAGCATAATTTCGCTCGATGAAGAGGAAATTCTTCAAATAGAAGGGATAGGAAGTGTAACAGCAAGAGACTATATAAAGTTTTTTGGTAGTAAAAAGAACAGTGAGGACCTGCGTGAACTTGTTTCCTGCCTTAATATTGACGAGAGCTTTGAAGAAACTGGAGAACAGCTAAAGGGTAAGACATTCGTAATAACTGGAGACCTGGAACACTTTAACAACAGA
Source organism: uncultured Ileibacterium sp. (assembly GCA_902488835.1). Classification (GTDB taxonomy): domain Bacteria; phylum Bacillota; class Clostridia; order Peptostreptococcales; family Anaerovoracaceae; genus Alterileibacterium. Next base: position 38,726 of record CABTXQ010000009.1, on the reverse strand, counting down.
AAAGAATTGAAGAGTCAGATTGAAAGTGCAGGAGGAAAGGTATCTTCGTCTGTAAGCGGCAATACTGATTATCTGATAACAAATAACCCTAAGTCAGGCTCATCGAAGAATCTGGCTGCTGGGAAGTACGGTGTTGAAATCATAGATGAGGAGAAAATAATTGAGATGCTTTCAGCACTCTAGTTCACAATGTTAAGACATTATAGTATAATGAAAGGTGGCTTAAAAAAGAGAATATAAGATTAATGATATTTTTGGAAAGGAGGCATCCCGCATGGAAGAAAATAATACGAACACAATAGCAGAGCAGGATAAGGAGTTTGAAGATTCCGAGGATAGAATTTTCGAGATGCTTGAAGAACACAAGTATTTCGAGTGCAGGGATGAGCTTCTTGAAAGAGACGAAGTTGAGATGACGGAAATCCTTGAGGATGTCATAAGAGATTTCGGCATGAATATGGCGATCATCTTATTCAGAACATTACCAAAGGATTCAGCGGTTGAAGTTTTCTCAAGATTTAGCAAAGATAATCAGCTTGCAATAATAGATATTATTACCGATGCTGAGATAAAGAATATTGTTGAAGAGCTCGATTTTGATGATAAGATCGATGTCCTTGAAGAGATGCCTTCAAATCTTGTAGATAAAATTCTTGAAAAAACACCGGCTTCTGAGAGAAAGCTCATCAATACATTCCTCATGTACAAAGAAGACAGTGCCGGCTCGTTGATGACTCCGGATTATATCAATCTACGTAAGAACATGACGGTTAGAGAAGCCCTTGATCATATAAAGGATGTTGGGCTCGAATCTGAAACAATATATACATGTTATGTACTTGAAAAAGGAAGAAAACTTGAAGGTATCGTCTCGCTTAGGACACTTGTAATATCTGATTACAATGCAAGAATATCTGATATTATGAGAGAGGATATTATATATGTGCATGTTAATGATGACCAAGAAGAAGTAGCAGATATATTCAGAAGATATGGATTCCTTGCGATACCTGTAGTTGATAACGAGCGGAGACTTGTCGGAATAATCACCATTGACGACATCCTCGATGTAATGGAAGAAGAAACAACCGAGGATATCGAAAGAATGGGTGGTGTCATAGATGCACATAACAGAGAATATCTTGATATTTCGATATGGGGACATGTTAAGGCGAGGCTTCCGTGGCTCTTACTCCTGATGTGCTCATATTTTATCACTGGAGGCATTATTGCTTCATTTGAACAGACTCTTTCCAAGGTGATTTCTTTAGTAATCTATATGCCGATGCTTATGGGTACCGGAGGAAACTCGGGCTCTCAGTCATCTACGCTTATAGTCCGAGGCATGGCAACCGGAGATATTGATACGGGTGACTGGCTCAAAGTTGCGTGGAAAGAGATTAGAATTGGGCTGATAATAGGTATTTGCGTAAGCATCATCAATGTTATTAGGATAATATTCCTAGATCACAACAGCCTTGGGGTTGCACTTACTGTATCTTGTTCTATGACCCTAGTTGTTATATTTGCCAAGCTTATAGGTGCATCTTTACCTATGCTTGCAAAAAAAATCGGTATAGATCCCGCATTGATGGCAGGTCCTATGATGTCATCCATAACAGACATGATTTCGCTTTTGACCTATTTCCTGATGGCAATGCTATTCCTCGGGATATAGTTAGAATATTTAAGTAGATAAACAGTAGGTAAAGGAGGTAAAGATGGCGAAGATAAATATCGAAGAACTGGAAAAACACGCCTTAAATATAAGGATCAATTCACTAAAGGCCATACATGCTGCGGGATCAGGACATCCAGGTGGTTCACTCAGTGCTGCCGACATACTTTCCGCTCTATATATGGCGGTTATGAACGTTGATCCAAAAGATCCATGCATGAATGAAAGAGACAGATTTGTTTTATCAAAAGGTCATGCTGCACCTGCACTCTATGCTGCTCTTGCGGAAAAAGGTTATTTCCCTGTTGAAGAGATGATGACTCTTCGTAAGATTAACAGCAATTTTCAGGGGCATCCGAACATGCTTACTGTTCCCGGGGTGGATATGTCAACCGGTTCTCTTGGACAGGGATTTTCAGCAGCTTGCGGTATGGCAACGGCATTGATGATAGATGAAAACCCGGCTCACGTCTTTGCACTTCTCGGAGATGGAGAGCTTCAAGAGGGTATTGTTTGGGAAGCTGCTATGTCGGCAGCTCACAGAAAACTCGGAAATCTTGTTGCTATTGTTGATTGGAATGGTTTACAGATTGACGGAAGGGTCGACGATGTAAAAAGGGTTACACCTATTGATGAAAAGTTTGCAAGCTTCGGTTGGTACACAATTATGACTGATGGACATGACATGAGAGATATAGTCAATTCTCTTGTAACGGCGAAAAGGATAGTGGACCGTCCTGTCGTAATTATTGCGAAGACTGTTAAGGGCAAGGGTGTAAGCTTCATGGAAAATCAAGTTGTTTGGCACGGTAAAGCACCTGATGATGAGCAATTTGAAAAGGCATTAAAGGAGCTCGGAGGTGATGCTCAATGAAAAAATATAATAAGGGTGAGAAGATAGCAACGAGAGTTGCGTACAGCGATTTCTTGGCTGAAGAGGGATTAAAAAGAGAAGACCTCATAGTAATGGATGCTGATCTATCTGGTTCAACGAAGACAAAAGTTTTTGCAGACAAATTTCCAAAGCGTTTCATTCAGTCAGGTATTTCCGAACAGGATTTGATGGCAGAGGCTGCCGGAGTTGCCACAACAGGACATACTGTGTGTGCCAGTTCTTTTGCAATGTTTGCAACAGGTAGAGCTTACGAAATAATAAGGAACTCAATTGCCTACAACGAACTTGATGTAAAAATCTGTGCAACACATGCGGGAATTACCGTAGGGGAAGATGGAGCAAGCCACCAGACATTTGAAGATATTTCGCTTATGAGAAATTTACCCGGCATGACCGTAATATGTCCGGCTGATGCTGTCAGTGCAAGAAAACTTCTTAGGCAGGCAATCGATTACAAAGGCCCTGTCTATGTAAGGCTTGGAAGATCTGGAATACCTGTAATATACGATGATTCTGAATCCATTGAAATAGGCAAGGCAAATATAATAAAAGAGGGAAACGATGTAACAATTTTTGCTACCGGGATAATGGTTGATAGTGCAATAAAGGCAGAAAAAGTTCTTAGTGGTATGGGTATTGATGCAGAAATTATTGATATACACACGATAAAGCCACTAGATAGGGATGCAATAATTAATTCTGCGAAAAAGACCGGAAAAGTAGTTACAGCAGAGGAGCACAGCATTATAGGAGGCCTGGGAAGTGCTGTAGCTGAAGTTCTTTCTCAAGACTTACCGACGAAGATGATATTCGTTGGACAGCATGATACCTTTGGAGAATCGGGCAAACCTGATGAGCTAAGAAAAAAGTACAAGATGACAGCAGATGATATAGTAGATGCTGTAAAAGATATTCTGAAATAAATAAGAGGAGCGGTCAGAATGAGCAATATAAATATCGATGCTGAAAAAATGCAGGGCATTAATAAAAGAAAAAAATATATTAGGATTGCCTGCTTTGCAATAGCCGATATCATAACCGTTATAATAAGTATTTTTATGCCAATGATTTGGAGATTTGGTTTATTCAACATAGATTATCAATATGTTGAAATGGCGAAATCATGGTTAATTGTAGATATCATTATTGCAATATCTGTTATAGCACTTAACCGTTTATATAACCGGGTTTGGGCATTTGCAAGCATCGAAGAGATGATAGACTGCTTTAAAGCGAGCATAATCATCGAAGCAATATATATTATTTACAAGACCATCCTTGGAATTAGAATGTTCAGATCTTTTTATCCATTTAACTGGATGATCCTTTTAATCCTATTATGTGCATCAAGATCTGCTGTAAGATTTATAAGAAGGCTTAGAGTCAGATTTCTAAAAGATGATAACAGGCGTCGTCTTATGATAATAGGAGGAGGAGCAGCAGCTTCAATTCTTATTAAAGAGATGAGAGAAAGATATGGAAACTCAAAGGCTGTATGCATAATAGATGATAACAGTGCAAAAAAAGGTAAGTTCATTCATAATGTACCAATTGTAGGAGCAAGGGAGACAATACCTGATAATGTACTTAAATATGCAATAGATGAAATTATTATTGCCATTCCGTCTGCAAAACCGTCCGAAATTAGAGATATTATTCAGATATGTCAGGAAACAAAGGCAAAGGTTAAGATTATGCCTGCAATTGCAAATACTCTAACTTCTTCGGTGTCTGCAACTATAAGAGATATTAATTATGAGGATTTGCTTGGTAGAGAGCCTGTTATAATTGCTAATAATCAGTTAAAAGATTTCGTAAAAGATAAGACGGTTCTCGTAACAGGAGGAGGCGGGAGCATTGGCTCTGAATTATCAAGACAAATTGCTGCAAATAAACCTAAAAAACTTCTGATTCTCGATATTTATGAAAATACTACATATGAACTGGAAAGGGAGCTTGACAAATATTATCCGGAAGTTGATAAGACGGTACTTATTGCTTCTGTTAGGGATTACAAAAGACTTGAAAGTATTTTTTCAGAATATAAGCCTGACATAATCTATCATGCGGCAGCACACAAGCATGTTCCTCTTATGGAATACTCCCCTAATGAAGCAATCAAAAATAACTGTAATGGGACTCTCAACGTAGTAAAACTAGCCGACAAATACGACGTAAAGAGAATGGTTCTAATCTCTACAGATAAGGCTGTTAGACCGACCAATGTTATGGGGGCATCAAAGAGAATATGCGAGATGATTGTACAGTCATATAATAAAAAGTCTAATACAGAATATGTCGCAGTTAGATTTGGCAATGTTCTTGGAAGTAATGGATCGGTTATTCCATTTTTCTTGAAGCAGATTGAAATGGGAGGACCTGTTACCTTGACTCATAGGGAGATAACAAGGTTTTTTATGACGATTCCTGAGGCGGTTTCCCTTGTGCTTGAGGCAGGCTTGATGGCTAAGGGCGGTGAAATATTTATACTAGACATGGGCGAGCCTGTTAAGATATACGATCTTGCATGCAATTTGATTAAGATGAAGGGATATGAACCGGGTAAAGATATACAGATCGATATAATTGGTCTAAGACCGGGCGAGAAATTATACGAAGAAATTCTTATGGATGAAGAGGGACTTAAGGAAACAGAAAACAAATTAATTCATATAGGTAAACCAATTGAATTGAATGAAGAAGAATTCTTCAGAAAACTTGATAGCTTAATTGAACTCGCAAAAGATGAAGATAAGGATATTAGAAAAGAAATAAAACTAATATGTCCTACATATAAAATTCAGAACAACCACATCAAGTCATAGTTTATTAAAACTACACAAAAATTTAATATTTTGATGTTAAAATTGGTGGGTTGCAAATTAGCATTTAAAAATTTTACATATAATTATAAATACATATAAATTAAAAGAGGTTTTGAAGATGAAGATACCTTTTTCACCACCAGATATTGGGGAACTTGAAATAAAAAAAGTAACCGAGGTGCTTAAATCAGGCTGGATAACGACAGGTCCGGTAGTAAAAGAATTTGAAGATAAAATATCTAAATATATTGGGACGGGTAAGGCAGTAGCACTTTCGTCCGCAACAGCTTCACTTGAGGGAGCACTAAGGATTCTTGGTATAGGCGAGGGAGATGAAGTAATAGTCCCCGCTTATACATATACTGCTACCGCAAGTCCGGTAGTTCATGTTGGGGCAAAACTTAGAATCTGTGATGTGGCAGAAGACAGCTTCGAGATGGATATAAATCAGCTAAGCACTATGATTAATGAAAGAACCAAGGCGATTATTGCCGTTGATCTTGGAGGCATTATCGCTGATTATGATAGTTTATATGAGATTGCATTAAAGAATAGGGATTCTTTCAATCCGTCAGACAACCCTATCCAAAGAGCTTTAGGTAGAATGGCTATAATAGCTGATTCGGCACATTCATTCGGGGCAACTTTAGGCAATAAAAAGGCAGGTAATATAGCAGATTTTTCGTCATTTTCTTTTCATGCGGTAAAAAATCTAACTACTGCAGAGGGAGGAGCTTTGACTTGGAAGAGCATTGACGGAATAGATGATGAAGACATTTATAGAGAACTTCAATTATATTCTCTCCATGGTCAGTCAAAGGATGCACTTGCTAAGAACAAGGCCGGTGCATGGGAATATGACATACTATATCCTGCATATAAGTGCAATATGACCAATATTCAGGCGGCGATAGGGCTAGCACAGCTTGAAAGATACGAGGGAATGCTTCAAAGAAGAAAAGAACTTAACGAGCGTTATGATGCGGAATTTTCAAAGCATGGGTTAAAATTAATGAGGCACTACGAAGAACCTATGAAGTCTACAGGGCATCTTTATCTCGTTAGAATACCAAAAGCAAGTGAAGAAGATAGAAACCAGATAATAATCGATATGGCAGAAAGAGGCATTGCTTGCAATGTTCACTATAAACCGCTGCCAATGATGAGTGCATATAAGAATCTTGGGTTTGACATTAAAGATTATCCAAATTCATATAATCAATATAAGAATCTAATTTCAATACCAATCTTTTCGAAGATGACAGATGAGGAAAATAGATATGTTATAGACACATTCATTTCCTGCCTTAAAAATAGGAGTTTGATCTCTTGATAATTAAGAATTGGGAAAAACTTCCAGAAAATCTAAGAAAAGACGAAGTTCACATATATTATGAGAGGCTTAGAAAAAAATCATTTTCTCTAATACTTAAGAGGCTCTTCGATGTTATTATGTCGCTAATATTAATACTTATTCTATCGCCAGTCTTGATAATTATATCCATAATAATCAAGAAAGAAGATGGCGGAAGCGTATTTTATAGACAGGTCAGAATAACACAATATGGCAAAGAATTTAAGATTTTTAAATTTCGGACAATGGTAGAGGGTGCCGACAAGATAGGCTCACTGGTTACAAGGGATGAAGACGTTAGGATAACAAGGGTAGGAAGAGCTCTGAGGAAATATCGCCTTGATGAATTACCGCAGCTTTTCAACATTTTGATAGGAGATATGACCTTTGTCGGAACAAGACCTGAGGTGCCTAAATATGTTGAAAAATATACAGATGAGATGATGGCAACCCTGCTACTTCCTGCTGGGGTAACATCAGAAGCGAGTATTATGTTTAAGGACGAGGATAAATTCATATCAAAGGAAATTGATGCAGACAAAGTCTATGTTGAAGAGATTTTGCCGAAGAAGATGGAATATAATCTTAACCAATTAAATAATTTTTCAATTGCTTATGAAATCCTTCTTCTAATAAAGACAGTAAAAGCGGTGAGCAGGTAGAAAGGCAGGAGAAATGAATATTATTTATATTAATCATTATGCCGGTTCGCCAAAGATGGGAATGGAATTCAGGCCTTATTATTTAGCAAAAGAGTGGATAAATAAGGGTCACGATGTGACTATAATCGCAGGCTCATATTCACATCTTAGAAAAGAAAATCCAATAGTAGATAAAGATTTTACAGAAGAAATTATAGATGGCATAAGATATGTGTGGATAAAGACAAGGTCATATTCATCTAATGGCTCAGCAAGGGCAATGAGCATGGTGGATTTTTGTAAGAAAATATATAAAAATGCCAAGAATATTTCGAGAAAATATAAGCCGAGCGTCGTAATTTCGTCGTCAACATATACATTTGACACTTATCCGTCGCATAGGATAGCTAAGATTTCAAAATGCAAATATATTCACGAAGCACATGACCTATGGCCGCTCACACTTGTTGAAGTTGGAGGAATGAGCAAATTTCATCCATTTGTAATTGCCATGGGAAAGGCTGAAACGTCTGCATACAAGAATTCAGATGCAGTGATTTCTCTATTTCCTAAGGCATATGAACATATGCTTAAGCATGGATTGCAAAACATGGATAAATTCAACTGTATTCCAAATGGAATTTCCTTAAGCGAATGGACCGATGCAGAGAATATTGATGAAGAATATAAGAAATTAGATGAAGAGCATAGGAATTTACTGAAAAGACTCAAAAGAGATGGAAAATTCGTCGTCTGTTATCTTGGAGGTCATGCAATTTCCAACGCTCTCATATATTTGATTAAAGCAGCAAAGATTTCAAGACATAATGAAGATATTAGCTATGTTCTTGTTGGTGATGGGATGGAGAAGGATAGGCTTAGACAAATCGCAAGAGCAGAAGGGCTTGGCAACATATTCTTTCTTCCGCCAATACAGAAGACTAAAGTCCCTGCACTTTTAAGCATGTCAGATGCCTTATATGTAGGAGCAGAAAAATCAAGCCTTTATAGGTTCGGCGTATCAATGAACAAGGTGTATGATTACATGATGTCAGCGAGGCCTATCATTTACGCTGTTTCTGCTGCAAATAATGATGTAGAAGAAGCAAAGTGCGGAATTGTCATTGAGCCAGAAAATCCTGATGAGATATTCAATGCCATATTGGAATTAAAGGCTTTGAGTAAAAAAGAAAGAAATGAGATGGGAGAGAGGGGAAAAGAATACGTCCTTTCTCACTATGATTATAGGATATTAGCAGAGAAATTTTTGCTTGTAATGGAGCAATAAAATAAAAAATATAGGGATAATATAATTATTTTATTTAGAAATAAGTGAGAGGTGAAAATGGAATTTAACAATATTTATTCAAGACTTGTTAAAGGCAGTGAAAAACTTGCTCTAGTCGGACTTGGTTATGTGGGAATGCCAATTGCCGTAGAGTTTGCAAAACACATAAGTGTAATAGGTTTTGACATCAATGAAAAAAGAATTGAAGAATATAAGTCGGGCATTGATTCAACAAATGAAGTTGGAGAAGCGATAAAGGATACAAATGTAGATTTTACCTCAGATGCAAAAAAACTTTCTGAAGCTAAATTTATAATCGTTGCTGTTCCTACACCAGTCAAGGAGGATAATAGTCCAGATCTAAGACCGGTAAAGGAAGCGTCAAAGACAATCGGGCAGAATTTAACAAAGGGTTCAATCGTAGTATTTGAATCAACTGTATATCCCGGAGTTACAGAGGACATATGCGTTCCTATAATAGAGGAAGAATCCGGTCTTAAATGCGGAACGGATTGGAAGATAGGATATTCTCCTGAAAGAATAAATCCGGGAGATAGAGTTCATACTCTCACCAATATCAAAAAGGTTGTATCCGGGATGGACGAAGAGTCTGCCAGAGAAATCAAAAAAGTGTATGACATAGTAATAAAGGCCGGAACATTCCCCGTATCAACGCTTAGGACGGCAGAAGCGGTAAAGGTTGTTGAGAATAGCCAAAGGGACATCAACATAGCATTTATGAACGAGGTAGCTATGATATGTGACAGAATGGGCATTGACACAAATGAGGTATTAGCAGGAATGAATACCAAGTGGAATGCTCTTGGCTTTAAGCCGGGGCTTGTAGGTGGTCACTGCATAGGGGTTGACCCATATTATCTGACAAATGCAGCGGAAAAGCTAGGCTACCACAGCCAAATTATTCTCAATGGAAGAAAAGTTAATGACAGCATGGGAGCTTACGTTGCTGACGCTGCTATCAAGCAGATGATTGAGGCGGGCATGGCACCGAAGAAGGCGACAGTTGTTCTTCTTGGAATCACATTTAAGGAGAACTGCCCTGATACGAGGAATAGCAAGGTCGTAGATATAATAAATCGCCTTAAGGAATTTGAAATAGAACCGGTTGTAAGCGATGACTGGGCTGATAGAGAGATTGCGAAGAAAGAGTATGGAGTAAGCCTTGTAGATTACGATAGCTTGCCAAAGGCTGACTGCGTTATAGTTGCAGTAGGTCATAATGAATATAGATCATTACCGATGATGAAGATAAAGGAATTGTTCAAAGATGACCTGGATGATTCAGAAAAAGTTCTAATAGATGTAAAGAGCCTTTATAGAATTGATGAGCTTGAAGCATCGGGAATGAAATTTTGGAGATTATAGAGAGGTATAGATGTATTTAAGTGAGGAACTAAAAAAGATAAGTATCGAATGTAAATGCTTTAATGAAAAGAGCTTTAGCTCGCTTGGGCTTGCAGGATATAATGATGGGAAAGATGTTTGCACCTTTCTTGCAGCAAGCAAGTATGCCGATGGAATAAGCGAAGGCATTTCGATGATAATCACATCAGAAAGTGTTTATGATGAACTTTTAGACCAGAAAAAGATTGATGATAAATATGGAATTTGCATAGTTGAAAATCCTAGAATCACATATTTTAAACTTCATAATGCACTATGCCAAAATGATGAATACAAAAGAAAAGATTTTCCAAGCATCATAAGCGATTCTGCAAAGATAAGTAAGCTAGCTTATATTGCGGATAAAAATGTAAAGATTGGAAAGAATGTTGTAATTGAAGAATTTGTCTCGATTAAAGAAAATACGATAATCGGAGACAATAGCGTTATCAGAGCAGGAAGCATTATAGGTGGGACAGGATTTGAAATAAAAAATAGCGGCGGAGGCCTTTGGACTGTCACTCACATCGGTGGAGTAATAATTGGAAACAATGTTGAAATCCAGCAATCTACAACCATAGATAAGGCGATTTATCCTTGGGACAACACTATCTTATCAGAGGGGGTAAGAATAAATAGTCAGGTTCAAATAGCACACGGCGTTAAAATCGATATAGACACTGAAGTTGTATCAAATGCAGGAATACAGGGCAGAGTTAAAATTGGTAAAAATGTCTGGATTGGTCCAAACACTGCAATAAGAAATGGAATTAAGATAGGAGATAATGCAAGAGTTAATATCGGAGCAGTTGTAACACTCGATGTACCTGATGGTGCAAGCGTTAGCGGCAATTTTGCAATAGAGCACTCAAAGATGATTCAAGAGATGAAAAGATATAAGGATAGCTTATAAGATAAGCTAAACATGAAGATGACAAAGGTTTTGGTAGCTTGTGCAGATTATCCATATGAAAATAATGTATCTATGGAATATGTACATGTGAGAAATATTGAATATAAGAAAAATAATATAGTTCTTGATGTCTTAAATTTCAATGCAAAAAATGATTACACAATCGATGGAATAAGAGTTATTACTTTAGAAAATATTGAGAATAAGATAGAAGAATATAGGGACTATATACTGGTCTGCCACGCTCCAAATATAAGAAATCATTATTTTTTCTTAAAAAAATATGAAAAGGTATTTAAGGGAGTTGTATTTTTTTTACATGGACATGAGATTGTTGAAAAGTCAAAAGTATATCCACCGGCATATTCTTTTAAAAGGGAAAACATTGTCATATATCTTTTTACCAAATTATACGATAAGCTAAAAATATCTATCTGGAAAAAGTATTTTAATAATCGAGATGCAAAACTAATATTTGTAAGCAAATTTTTGAGGGACGAATTTAAGAAAAATTTCAAGGTAAGTCAAGATTTTATAAATAAAAAAACGGAGATTATACATAATAGTGTTTCATATGAGTTTGAAATAAACAAATATGATCAAGAAGCAAAAAAACTATATGATTTCATTACAATAAGGTCAAATCTTGATAGTTCAGTATACTGCGTGGATCTAATAGTTGATATTGCAGAAAAAAATATTGACCGCAAATTCTTAATCATAGGTAAAGGAAGTTATTTTGAACATAGAAGTTTGCCAAATAATATTTCTCTTATTAAGGACACATTTAGCCACAGAGATTTATTAGGATTTATTAACCAAGCAAGATATGCTCTCATGCCAACGAGGAGAGATTCGCAAGGGGTTATGTCTTGTGAACTTGCAACTTTCGGGATACCTCTCATAACAAGTGATTTGGAGGTTTGCAAGGAGATGTTTTCGGATTTTAAAAATGTGGCATTACTTAATAACGAAGGTATGACTCAAAATATAAAAAAAATAGAATTAAAATCTGGAAATCAAAATAAGAAGTTTTATAAAGAGAATACAATTTATAAAGAAATTGAATTATTAAATAGGTTGTATTTGTTAAATTAAAGGAATGACCATTATTAATTACTAAGAAAAGAGATGAGCAATGGCTATTACAAAAAAGAGAATTAAATTTTATTTAAAAAAGTTTAGATGGATATTGATAATTGCGATATTATTAGGCCTTTTAGCTTCTATATATGACATAAATAAGAATAGGAATAGAGAGAGCAATTTTACATATAAGCAGGAGGTTATACTCGTTTCTAGCAGGAATACAAGTGAATTTATTGATAATTTCAACTTAATTCTTAACTCAGACGAGTTTAGAGCTGAATTTAATAAAAATAATGATAAGGCATCTTATGCAGTGACAACAGGGGATGTAAAGGGAAGCGGATTTATTATAACAACTACTTCCATGGATAAAAAATCTGCAGAATCTGCCATTTTATATATAGAAAATAACGGATTTGAGAGATATAAGAATTCATATCCCGATGTAGAAATTATCAAAAATAATTCCGATCCTATTTTACTAAATTCAAAAACACCGACAGTCCAAATGAAGGATATTCTTCTTCTGATAGGTCCATTGTTCTTGGCCTTGCTATTCATATATATAAAGATGCTCTTCGATGATAGATTATATAGCAATTCGGAGGTTGAAAATTATTTAGGAATATTCAGCACCGAAATCGGCGAAAAAGATATAAAAAAGATTTTTGAAAGAAAAGAAGAATTAAATAATATCACAGTAGTCTTTGGAAGAGGAATTGAATATGAAGATTCTTCCATAAAAGGGGTAAGCCTTTCAGAATATAACAATGGCATATATGACGAGGATAGCTTAATCGTAATCATCAAGGAAAAAGAAGTTACGACTGACGAGTTATTAAAACTAAAAAATCGCATAAAATTCTCAGAGTTAAAGAATATAAGGATTTTTGTAATACATGAATAATTATGGATTGCTTGATAGTAATAAAAAAGAAAGGTTTTTAGTTCCGGCAATATATATTATCCTAACACTTGCAATATTTAGTGATATTTTAAGGATTCCGGACACGAAGATCACATTTTTCAGGCTTTCCCTTCCTTTTGCTTTATTTATAGCACTTGTTTATAAGAAATATGCAAAAATTGTTATGGGCATGACAGCCATGCTTTTTTTGCTATCATCAATTCAATATTGCATTTTCTATAAAATTCAAAGGCCCGAACTTAGCTTCAGTATTTCGAATGCAGTCAAAAGCATGTTCCTATATTTTATAATGATTATTATATTTGGAATAATGCTGATTTTAAGGGATAGAGAGGGAGAAAGGTTTGAGGAAAGGTTTTTAAATTTCATAGTTATTATTGGTTTTGTCCTCATCTTCATAGCCATCCTAGATATACTCGATAGGCATTTTTTTGATTCAGGATTTTTCGGCGGACTAAAAGTTGATAACGAAAATAATTACGCTTGTTTCTTTTCAGCACTTTTCCCATTCTTTCTAGCAGAATATCAAAAGAAAAGAAAGTTAAGAGATGCTATAGGAATTATTTTAATACTTATCACAGTAGTTGCTAATGACTCTAAGGCTGCTCTATTTGGCATAGTTATTTCAGCAATTATTTTTTTGTGCATAAGCTTGGGAAATGAAAATAGAAAGAAGTTTTTCATATATCGCTATGGACTTGCAATCATAGCAATTATAGGAATAGTAAGTATTATAATAATAAACCCATCAATACATGGATACTATCTTCAAGATGTTATATACCAACCTATAAGAAGAATTATACAAAATGATCCATATCCCGATTATAGTTCCTCAATATCATTTAGAACCAATACCACCAATTACTGTCTTAGAGAAATGGCAAAGGGTGGATTTATAGGTTTTGGTCCCGGAACTACAGGAATTATGCTTAAACATCAATTCCCTGAGCTAAAATATCTTTGGGATTCAGCTAGAAATTCTGAAACTATTTCACTTCACAATCCGTGGCTTGAAATTTTGCTTGATTTCGGAATCGTAGCAATAATAGCATTTTTTATGGCACTTAAGTACGCATTCACCAGATACTTTAATAGAATAAAACTCAGCTCACTTGAGAAGATTAGAGTGGCTTATATATTAAGTTTTCCAATTTGGGTAATAAGTGCATCAGGAATATATACTCAGTATTATTTGATTACATTAATGATATTTTTACTGATTGCTGACGATGAAAGGGTCTTTGAATAATGAATATAGTTTTTTTGTTTGACTCAACTTATCCACATTATACAGGTGGTATAGAAACATGGGTTTACAATGTCTCTGAAAGAATGGCAGATGATAATGAGATAACAATATTCAATGTAGAAAATTTTAGAAAAGATGATAAAAATGGAGTTTATAAGGATATAAATAAGAGAGTTAATTTTATATCCGTAAAAAATATGAACCACATTAAACCATTATCTTATCTATGCAAGGCACATATAACTCTTCTTAATTCAAATATAACTGCAAATCAGATGGTAAAAGCCTTTGGACGATTTAGAAAAGATGGAGAGAAATATTATGTGATCGCACTAGGAACAATTTTTGCAGCAAAGGCTTGTAGAAAAATCAAGGAAATTTATCCTGATATTGTCTCCATAGTTTCTTGCAGAAGCCTTCACCCTGAAGTTTTAGGAGAATCATTCCCGGGAACGCTTGGGAGATTACTCAAGATCGAGGCAAAGAATTTATCAAATGTAGATGCTATATGGTCAAATGGAGAGGATACGAGAGAAGCTCTACTGAGAAAAGGTTTTGACAGCACCGTTATAAGGAATGGAATTGATGTAAAACGTCTTGAGAATATTTCGCCTTATGATTTTTCGCTAATGGGATTAGAAGGCAAGAGGACTGTTGTCACAATTGGGACGGTTCAAAAAATAAAGGGATATTACGAGCTTATCGATGCAATATCGATATTAAAAGAAAAATACAATTTTGAGCTCCACCTGGTTGGTATAGGCAAGGGCAACCTTGAAAGATTTATGAATTATGCAAAGCTAAAGGGAGTGGAAGATAGGATTCACTTTACAGGAGAACAAAGAGATGTCATAAAATATGCCAAGTCAGCCGACATAATCGCCTGCTTATCCGGAGGAAGCGGATATGGAATGGCGGCACTCGAGTCGATGCTTTCATATAGACCGGTAATTGCATGGGATTCACCAGTATATAGACAGATAATCAAAGATAATGTTAATGGTTACCTTGTGCCTGAAGGCAATCGAGATTCTCTTGCAGATAAAATTTATAATAATTGGAATGAAATTACAAATAATCAGGAGCTTACTAAAAAAGCACACGATTCGGTCCTACGCTTTGACTGGACCAATGTAATAGAGGATATAACCAATGAACTTAAAAAGTTTTAATAGATATAAAGATATAAGGGAAGTATGAGAAAAAAATGAAGATATTGATAGTCGGTCAGACGAGTTCATTTTGGATTAAAGAATATATAAAAAATACCTGCGATATGAATAGTGATGAGGTTTATCTCCTATATGACTTATCATATGGCAAATCTGTATATGAAGAATATACAAATATGGGAGTAAATCTAATACGCACTGACAAGGGATTGCCGGTGATTGGTAAAATTCCAAAACTTAGAACCATGGTAAATCTCATTCATAATATCAAGCGGGTCACTCATAATAAAAAATTTGACATAATTGAATTTCAAGCCATGCCAAGCATCAGAGTGTTAAAATTCTTTGAAAAATATATTTTTAAGTATGGCAAAAAAATAATATTCATGTATTGGGGCTCTGACCTGCTTGAAGCATCTGAAAAAGATGTCAAGAAATCTGAGACTGCATTAACTAAGGCGAGCTACATCCTCTTTGATTCTTACAACTTAAAAGATAGGTTCAAGGAATATTTTGGAGATAAATTTGATGACAAATTTGTTGATCTAAGGCTTGGGACGACAATTTTTGACAATCTTGATAATACGATAAAAAAATATACAAAGGAGGAATGCAAGGAACACTTCGGGATAAGTCCCAATTTGAAAGTTATTGCAGTAGGATATAATGGCAGAAAAAGGCAACAACATCTCAAAGCTCTTCGGCAAGTTGCCAAACTTCCTAAAAAAGAGCTTGATGAGATTTGCATACTCCTTCATATGGGATATGGTCTTAAATCAAAAGAGTATCTAGATGAAATTGAGAAATACGCAAAAGAAAATTTCCCTAATTATATTGTAATAGATAGATTTTTGGATAAAGATGAAACTTCTATGCTAAGATATGCAACAGATATAATGTTACATACCCAGGTTAGCGATGCTTTTGCAGGAAGCATAAAGGAAATTCTTTACGCAGGAGCTTTATTAATTAATCCTTCTTGGATAGAGTATTCTGAATGTGACAAATTGAATATAAAATATTATGAATTTAACGAGTGGAATGAAATTTCCATCTTAATATTGAAAGCCTTGGATGAAGATGAAAAAGAATTATTAAAAAATAGAAAAATATTATATAATAATTTTTCATGGGAGGCTTTAAAACCTAAATGGGGTTATGTTCATGGAAAACAAGTTTAAAATAGAATGAAAGAGTTAATCAAAAGTAGCATTAATAAATTAGTGAGCACCGGATTCTTTCACATTTTTGGTGCAACTGTAGTCAACAAAATATTGGCTTTTTTGAGCAACTTTTTTATAGTTAGATTAATAAGCAAATCATCATTTGGTACATATACTTATGCAAATAATATCTTGTCATTTCTTTTGCTTTTATCGGGCATTGGGCTTGTTTCAGGCGTATTTCAGCTTTGCAGTGAAAATGCGAGAAATGAAAAAAGAGCAGAAGAGATATATTCATATGGGACTAAAATAGGCATACTATTTAATATTGTACTGGCAATAATAATTTTGATAGTTTCAATATCGTGCAAACTTCCATTTGAAGGAGCAAATAGATTGCTTGCTATGATGAGCATAACTCCGATTATCAATATTTTATTTGAATTTCAGCAGATTTACCTTAGGTTCAAATTAAAGAACAAAGAATACTCTTATGCAAGCACTATTAATACGGTGCTGATTCTTATCTTTTCAGTTGCTGGTGCAGCATTTTTTGCAGCACCGGGACTGATCTTTGGAAGATACATAGCATATATAATAAGTGAAATTATAAACCTAAGAATTTTTAATTCTCCCATACTCTTGTTCAAAGTTGGCAAAATTACAAGGGGAGTTAAAAGTGTTTTATATAGGATCTCAGTAATAAGCATGTTGAACAATGGCCTATCACAGACACTTTATTTACTTGATATTTTTATTCTTGGATTAGTTGGAATAAGCGGAAGCGGAATAGCTTCATACAAGGTTGCTACAATCATACCTACAGCTCTTTATTTCATACCATCTGCTGTCTGCGTGTATATATATCCATATTTTGCAATGAATAAAGATGACACAAGATGGGTTATTGATAATTATAAAAAGACTACATTGGGAATGATTGCATTAAATGGTCTGATTACAGTAATACTAATTGCGGCTGCACCTCTCGTAATGAATCTTTGCTTTGGAAAACAATATGTTGATGCTGTAAAATGCTTTAGGATATTGATGCTTGGATTTTTTATGAACGGTTCATTTAGGGGGATTGCAGGAAATCTTCTTGTTACACAGAGAAGACTAAAGTTCAATCTTTTTGAAGGACTTGTATCAGGGGGTGTTAATATAATTGGCAATTTAATTCTTATACCCAGAATGGGTTCCATTGGAGCGGCAATTGCAACACTTTGCGTAATGAATATATCGGCAGCTCTATCTTCCGGATATTTTATATATGTTTTGAAGAAAAAAGAAACAATGGATAACTCTTTACAACCATAATCTTAAAGGAGAATATATGCCAAGTAGAGTTTTAAAAAAAATTATTGAAAATGCCAAACTATTTCCGGATAGAATAGCTTATACCACGGAGATAAAAACAGATAATGGATATGAAAGTCTAGAGCTTACATATGGTAATCTAGACAGGTATTCTTTGAGCATCTCTGATTATTTAAGTAATAATTTAAATTCAAAAAAACCTGTAATAGTAATCGGACATAAACATCCTTATCTAATCACTTCATTTGTTGCTTGCTCAAGGAGTGGAAGGGCTTATGCTCCTGTAGACAGTGGATTTCCAACTGCGAGAATTAAGGACATTATTGAAGCAGTAGAGCCGGAACTTATAATTATTACAGATAATTCAATATGTAGAGATAGTTTGCTTCTAAAAAAATCCGCTATTCAAAGCATTGGAATTGATGATATAGAAAAGATTATAAGTAAAGAAGACTTTCAAGATGATGAATCAATTTGGGTTAATGGAGAAGATGATTATTATATAATTTTCACCTCCGGAAGCACTGGAAGACCTAAGGGTGTAAGACTCACATCAAATTGCCTTGATAATTTTATAGACTGGGCTGTGACTCTCAAAGAAGATGGCAGGCTTGATGATGGGGAGCATAGAGTTTATATCAATCAAGCTCCATACTCTTTTGACCTCTCAGTATTTGATTTATATACATCACTTTTTACAGGAGGAACTATTGGAGCGATTACAAAGGATATGCAATCTGATAGTGAAGAATTGTATGGATTTCTAAAAAGAATGAATCCAAATATATGGATTTCTACACCGTCATTTTCAGAAATTGCACTCATGGCTGATGTATTCAATCAAGAATTGATGCCAAATATCGAAGAGTTTATTTTTTGCGGAGAAACTTTGACAAATAAGACCGCAGGTAAGCTTATAACTAGATTCCCAAAGGCAATAGTTATAAACACATTTGGACCAACTGAATCTACAGTTGCAGTTAGTGGAATTATAATTGATGAAGATATAATAGAGAAATACAATCCACTGCCTATAGGTACGCCTAAGCAAGGGACATACATATATATAATGGACGAAGATAGAAATATATTAAATGATGGGGAAAAAGGCGAGATCGTTATAGTAGGGGATACAGTAAGTTCAGGATACTGGAATAATGAAGAAAAGACGAGAGAAGCCTTTGATACAATGACGGTAGATGGAATTAAATATAGACTTTATCACACGAGAGACAAGGGATATTATAAGGATGGGTTTTTATTTTACTGTGGCAGGCTTGACCTACAGATAAAGCTCCATGGGTACCGTATAGAAATAGAAGATATTGAGAGCAATTTGCTCAATGTTTCAGATATAGAAAAAGCGGTCGTAATGCCGGAATATATCAATGGAGAGGTAAATTCTCTAACTGCATATATTGTCCCTAAAAATGAAGTTATAAGTACACTAAAGGAGAGAAGAAGGATAAGAGAGGAGTTAAAAAAATATATTCCTGAATATATGATTCCAAAAAAATTTGTATTTAGAGAATCTATCCCTGTAACAACAAATGGAAAAGTTGATCGAAAAAAATTGGAGGCAGAGCTCTAAATGATTCAAATAGAACAATATAATAGTTTATTTAATATATATATTTACATATTGCTCGTTATTCCGGTGGTTATAATATCGCTTCTCGGGAAAAAATCAAAGATACTTAATCTAGCAATAAGCGTCGTTATGCTTAGTTTGTTATTTCGTCTTGGATCCATTCAGATGAGAGAAGTCTGTATTTTTCTGATATTTGAACTATTACTTATTTATCTCTACTTTTTAATAAGGAAAAAGATAGGAAGCAAATGGATTTACTATCTAATTTTGCTACTTTCGATACTCCCGCTAGCCATTGTTAAATTCTCAGCTCATGGCAAATTTGCTGATGTCATAGGGTTTGTGGGAATTTCATATATAAGTTTTAAAATATGGGAGCTTATAATACAAATTTACGATGGCAGAATTGAAAGATTGAAATTTATTGATGTTCTTGGATTCCTCATATTTGCACCACCATTTAGCTCGGGCCCAATAATGAGGTATGATTTATTTATAGAAGAATCAAGCAAGAACATTGAGAGAAAAGAATATTTTTATGATTATCTAGTACCCGGAATAAAAAAAATAATACTTGGAGCTTTTTATAAGTTTTCAATTGCGTTTATTATCAATGAATATGTGATGTCAAGATATACCGAGCTTAGTGCAAAGGGAGCGATAGCATATCTTTACGCATATACACTTTATCTTTTCTTTGATTTTGCGGGATACTCATTAATGGCGGTTGGGACATCATACCTTATGGGTATTAAGATGATTGACAATTTCAACAAGCCTTTTCTTGCAAGAAATATAAAGGAATTCTGGGAGCGTTGGCATATATCGCTATCAACATGGTTTAACGATTTTCTATTCAGCAGATTTGTCCTAAACAATATGAGAAATGGGAGATTTAAGGACACAAAAAAGGCTGCAAGATGGGGATATATAATAACCATGATGACAATGGGTATATGGCACGGATTATACATACACTATATATTATATGGCTTATACCATGGAGTATGGCTTGTTTTAACTGATAAATGGCTGAAAACAAAAACATTTCGTAAGGTGAAGAAGATGAAATATTATAATTTAGTAAGCAGGATTATAACTTTTCATATAATTGCCTTTGGAATGCTGATTTTCTCAGGATTTCTTATTTCAATATAGGTTCATATAATGCAAATTTTAACAGTAGATAGCAGAGGGAATTGGAGGTAATATTATGGGTGAAAACGAAAGATTGGCAAGAGAAATACTTGAAAAAGTTTGTGAAACTGATGAAATCTTTGAAGATTACGAGATGGATCTGGTTGATGAAGGTTTTATAGATTCTTTTGCTTTATTAAGTGTGATTCTTGAAATTGAAAAAAGAACCGGTTTGAAATTGCAACCTACAGATATAAAGAAAGAAGATATATCATCAATAAACAGTTTGATTAAATTTTTAGAGAATAATAAATGAGAATTTTTTTAAAGATTATAATTTCTATAATTGGGATTATTTTAATTGTATCTATGTTTTACATTGGATATTCCAATTATCTGGAAAACAAGATAGAAAAATTATATAAGGAAAAAGAAGATATTCTATCTACATATAATATTCCATTGAAAAATAAGGGAACTGCGTGGATCGATAAGTCAATGATGGGTGATAACCTAGGAGTTTTCGGCTCATCCGAGCTTGATTCGATAGTAGGGCAGAATATTAAATACAATTTTCCTAACGATAAGTATGAAGGAAACATTTCTTGCATAGGAGAAGCCCATGTGCAGAATATGCTCCACTCTATAAATTTGGGTGCAAATTATAAGTCATTTAAAGGAAAGAATCTTGTTGTTATAGAATCAATGCAGTGGTTCTATGATAAGGACAAGAAGACAGATGCTTTTATGGCGAAATTTTCAGATCTTCAGTTCTATGAATTCATGCAAAATGATTTAATTTCAGATAAGAACAAAAACTATCTTTGCAAGAGATTTTTGGATTTAGAAAGTAAAAGAATGCTCGAATTAAGAGATAAGGATAAAGATGCAGATTTTGAATATCCTAGGGTGCATATATTAGCGGCGCTTTACTCTTCAGATAAAAAAGTAGATAGATTTATTTATCATCTTATGAGACCTTATTATTATTCTGAATATAAGATTCTTTCACTTAAAGACAAAAATAATACATATAAATATTTTAGAGATTTAAGAGTCAATTATGATAAACCAATGTTTGTAACAGATTGGAATAAGCAGCTTGATGAGGCAACTAAGCAAGGAATGGCATCTTGCACAAATAATGACTTGTTTGTATATGATGAATATTACAATAAATATCTGAGAGATGGTTGGGATTCATTAAAAGACAGCAAAAAAGATATGCCATTACTTGAGTCAAAAGAGTGGGAAGATTATAAATTTCTACTTAGCGTTTGTAAAGATTTAAAGATCAAGCCTCTGATAATAAATGTTTCATGCAATCCAAGATATTATAATTATATTGGTATTACATTGGATAAAAGAAGGCCTTATTATGATCGCATATCAGATGTTGCGAAGGAGAATGGGTTCATCGTTTATAACGGACTTATAGAAAGGGAGAATGAATCTTATCTATTCCAGGATGTAATGCACCTTGGGTGGAAAGGTTGGATCTATTTAACCGAAGAGATAACTACATATTTTGAAAAAAATTAATAATAATAAGATGGGAGAAGAAAATGCAATTTAGAGATTTGAAAAAACAGTATGAAGTATTAAAAAATGAGATGGATAAAGCTGTTCTTGATGTAGCAGGTTCAGGTAAATATATTAACGGTCCTTGGGTAAAAGAGCTCGAGACTGAGCTAGCAGAATATGTGGGAGTTAAACATTGCATAAGCTGTGCCAATGGAACTGATGCACTATATATTGCCATGATGGCTTGGGATATTAAAGAGGGTGATGCGGTATTCGTTCCCGATTTCACATTCTTTTCATCTGGAGAAGTCGTATCTCATGCCGGTGGAACACCGATATTTGTAGATGTTGACAGAAGAACTTACAATATTGATCCTAATTCGTTAACCTCTGCCATTGAAAAGGTTATATCAGATGGTAAATTAGAACCTAAGGTCATCGTTTCCGTGGATCTATTTGGACTTCCTGCAAATTATGATGAGCTTCAAAAAATCGCAGATAAATATGGATTGAAAATTCTTGAAGATGGAGCCCAAGGGTTCGGTGGAGAAATCAATGGTAGGAAGGCATGCAGTTTTGGAGATATTGGTACTACCTCATTTTTCCCTGCAAAACCGCTCGGATGTTATGGCGATGGAGGTGCTATATTTACAGATGATGATGAGCTTGCTATGAAGATGCAGTCAATCAAGGTTCATGGAAAAGGTAAGATGAAATATGACAATGTGAGGATAGGTCTAAATTCAAGGCTAGACTCCATTCAAGCTGCTATTCTTCAAGTTAAATTTAAAGCTTTCAAAGAATATGAGGTAGCTGATGTTAACGAAGCTGCAAAAAAATATGATGAATTGATCAAGGAAAAGCTGGGAGATAAGATAATAACACCATTTATTCCGAAAGGTTATTTATCTTCGTGGGCACAGTACACCATACAGCTGAAAGATAAGGAAACGAGAGATTCGCTAAAGGCGGCACTTAAAGAAGAAGGGATCCCTTCAATGGTATACTACCCTAAGCCTATGCATAAGCAGGAAGCATTTGAGATAAAAGGAGAATATGAATTTAATACAGAGGCTACAGATGCTTTATGCGACACAGTTCTCTCACTTCCAATTCATCCATATATTACAGAAGACGATATTAAAACAGTAGTATCAGCCATTGAAAAGAATTTGAAGTAATTGGAGGAAGAGAAATTGAAATATGCACTCATCGGCTGCGGAATGATTTCACCAAACCATATTAAGGCAGCACTGACGAACGACCTAGAAATTGTTGCATTGTGTGATTTGATAGAAGAAAATAGACAAAAGGCATTGGAATTAATTCCTGAAGATAAAAGGAATGGAATAAAACTATATTCTGATCATCAAAAGATGCTTAAGGAAGTAAAACCCGAGCTTGTTGCGATTGCACTCGGTAGCGGGCTTAAAAGAAAGCTTTCAATAGATTGCATGAGGGCCGGGGCTAATGTAATAGTTGAAAAACCTATCGCACTTTCCCTTGAAGACGCCGATGCTATGATCAATACAGCAAATGAATTAGGGCTAAAGCTTATAATTAATCATCAACTAAGATTTGGGAACACTGTAAGAGCTCTTAAGAAAGAATCTGAAAATGGAGAGTTTGGTAAAATTTTGCACGGAACTGTTCAAGTTAGGCGAAATAGAAATAAGGCTTATTTTGATGCCGGAAAGTGGAGAGGAACATGGGCCGAGGATGGCGGTACTTTAATGAACCAGTGCATACATTATACCGATCTTCTTCAATGGGTTATGGGAAGCGAAGTTTCGGAAGTTTTTGCATATACGGACAGAATGGCACATCCATATATTGAAGCAGAAGACCTTGGACTTGCAATTTTAAGATTTAAGAATGGGGCATATGCTTCTATTGAGGGGACTGTCAATGTTTTCCCAAAGAATCTTTCGGATTCAATGGCAATTTTTGGAGAAAAAGGTACTGTTTCTCTCGAAGGTAAGACGCTTGACGATGTAAAAGCATGGAACTTCGAATCAGGACCTAAGAGCAGAGATGAGGCTATTAAGGAATATAATATTAAAGATATGGGAAGTGGACACATACCGCTATATAGATATGCAGTTGATGTAATCAATGGAAATGATGATGAAATATGTACAGCAAGCGATGCAAGGAAGGCACTGGAGCTAATACTTGCTATTTATAAATCTGCAGCGGAGCATAGAGTAATAGAATTGCCACTTAATAATTGTAAAACGACGGATTTCATCGGTAGATTTGACTGAATTTAAGGTGCTTATATGAATGAAGTTCAAAGTACAATTCTTGAAATATTCAAAGAAGTAAAAAAAGTATGCGAAAATAATAATATTAGATATTTCGGAATCGATGGTACCTGCCTTGGTGCTATAAGGCATGGGGGCTTCATTCCATGGGACGACGATATGGATATTGGCGTTCCGGTGGAAGACCTGGGAAAACTTGTTGACATTCTCAAATCAGAGCTACCTGATCATCTGGAAATATATTCACCATTTGATAGACGAAATTATATGCAATTATTAATCAAGGTAATAGATAAGAGAACCACCTTTATAGAGGAGTTATTATCTGATCATGAAAACGCATGGTCAGGCGTATGGCTTGATATTATTCCACTCGTAGGAGTTCCAGATGGAAAAATAAGAAAGAAAATTTTTTCTTATAAAAATTATATCTATAGATATTTAAGCCTTTGTTTAAGACAAGATTATCTTGGTAAAAAAATGGTTCCGTTACAAAAAATAATTAAAGCGCATGTAAAAAAGCATAGAGATAAAAATTTTTACATGTTTAAACAGCTTGATATGATAGAAAAGCATCCATTCAGAGATGCGGATTTGATATTCGAGGGTGGCTTTTTCAATCCAAACAAGTGGATTTCCAAGAGAGAATTTTTTAACTCATCAAAAACAGTAAAGTTTGAAGATATTGAAATGGAAATTCCATATATGAGCCACGAATATTTAAAAATGATATATGGTGAATATATGACTTTGCCGAATAAAGAAGAAAGAGAAGTTCATAATGGATTTGTCGATTTAAAAAAGCCATACGAATACTATGTGCAAAATCCTAATCTAGTTATAGATTATTTTCAAGATAGGAAAAGCAATGGATAGTAAATCGGAAAATAAGATATTAAGTAAATATAACAAACTACCAAAAGAGGCGAGGGCGTCCTTTTGGTTTTTAATATGTATGATTTTACAAAAGGGAATAAGTATCCTGACCACTCCGATTTTCACAAGGCTTCTCGGCCCGGAATTATATGGGGAATTTGGACTTTTTACGTCGTGGGAAAGTATAATCTCGGTATTTGTTACACTCAGACTAACTGCCGGAGTATATACTCAAGGGCTTGTTAAATTTCATGATAGAAGAGATGAGTTTTCAGTCTCAATGCAGGGATTATCTTCATTTATAATTTTTTGTTTTGGAATAGTCTATGCCATTTTTTCTTCTTTTTTCAACGACCTTCTAGGGCTTAATACATATCAGATGATTTCCATGTTCATAATAATGTGGACAGGAGAAATTTTCAGCTTCTGGCTATGCGAACAGAGGGTAGATTATAAGTATAGGATGCTTGTCATCTGGTCCCTTCTTGCTTCACTTGCAAAACCTATCGCAGGAATATTTGCAGTTGTTAATTTTGATGATAAGGTAACAGCAAGAATTATAAGCATGGCAATTATCAATCTCATTTTTTATCTACCATTTTTACTGTCAAAGATAAAAAAACATTTGCCATTTTATTCCAAAAAATTCTGGAAATACGCTCTCATTTTCAACCTGCCACTTGTACCACATTATCTTTCACAGACAGTCCTCAGCAAGGCTGATGTTATAATGATTCAAAAGATGATAGGACTGGATAAGGCTGGAATTTATAATCTATCATATCAGCTTTCATTAATTCTTCTCATCGTAAATACCGCTTTAATACAGACGATGACTCCTTGGATGTATAGAAAAATGCGGGATAGAAAAATTATTGATATTAAAGGCATAGCATATATTTCGCTAATTGGAATTTCGCTCTTAAATTTACTTCTCATGCTATTTGCACCGGAAATTGTCAAAATTTTCGCACCAAAGGAATTCTTTGAAGCTATTTGGATTATTCCACCAATTGCTATGAGCAGCGTATTTATTTTTTCATATGATTTATTTTCATCTTTTGAATTTTATTTTGAAAAAACATATTTTGTAATGATTGCAAGCGTTATAGGTGCACTGGCTAATATAGGGCTGAACTATATATTTATAAATATTTTCGGATATATGGCAGCAGGATATACAACTTTAATATGTTATATGCTTTATGCTTTCGGACATTATTTATTTATGTCAAAGATTTGTAAAGACAATTTTGAAGACGATGAAAAACCATATAATCCTATCACACTACTTCTTATTTACCTTATATTTATTGCATCAGGCTTTATAATAATGGCGACATATAACTACATATTTATCAGAATTACAATTATGGCATTATCTATAATTTTGCTAATAGTATTTAGGAAAAAAATATTAGAAAATATAAATAAGGTATTAAAGATTAAAAAAGAAAATTTGAATTAATATAATATATTATTTCTATTAAATGCTCCGGATAATAAAGTCCGGAGTATTTTTTATAAAAATAGCTTTTAACAGTTGCTTGTTCATAAAAAACAGATTATAATTGTTCATGAACAAATATATATGAAAAAAATAGAACAGGAGTGCTAAGTGAAGACGCAATTAACGCCTTGTGAAGCGGATATATTAAAATATTTATTTGAAAGTGAGTTCATAAATCAAAGGAAATTATCTAGGAATATAGGTCATTCTCTTGGACTCGTAAATCGTTCAATTAAGCAATTAAAAGAGAGAGGCTTGATTGATGATTTATATAAATTAACAGACCGTGCTTATCAACTTATAAGTGAATTAAAACCTAGGCGTGCCATAATTCTAGCAGCAGGTGGCGGAATGAGGATGGTTCCAATAAATACTATCTCGCCAAAGGCACTAATTGAAGTACATGAGGAGACTCTGATAGAGAGAATTATTCGCCAGCTTCACGAGGTAAATATAGACGAGATATATGTTGTCATAGGGTTTATGAAAGAACAACTTGAATTTTTGATAGATGAATATGGAGTAAAATTAATAGTAAATACTGAGTATTCAACTATGGAGAATTTACATTCGCTTTTCCTTGCAAAAGAACATCTTGAAAACTCATATATAATTCCATGCGACATATGGAGCAGGGAAAATCCATTTAATGAGAATGAATTTTATTCTTGGTATATGGTCAGCGATGAAAAAAGCAGTTCAAGTGAAATCAGACTGAATAGGAAGATGGATTTAGTTATTACTAAAGAAAAAAATGGAAATAAGAAAAAAGGCTTAGCATATCTTACCAAGGAAGATGGAATAAGATTGAAAGATAGATTAGAAAAAATGGCAGAGGATAAGAACCACTATAATTTTTTTTGGGAGGATGCTTTAAAAGATGCAAATAATAGCAGATATATTATAAGAGGACGAGAGTCGTGCGATGATTCCGTAATTGGTATAAATACATATGAGGATTTGAGAGAGATAGATTCGGATTCTAAGAATTTAGATGAAAAATCAATCGGCATTATCAAAGATGTATTTGGAGCAAAAGATAAGGACATAAAAAATATTTCAGTACTAAAAAAAGGAATGACCAACAGGTCGTTTGTATTTTCATGCATGGGCGAAAAATACATAATGAGAATACCGGGTGAGGGAACAGAAAAGCTCATTAATAGAGATAATGAAGCTTCTGTATATGAGGCGATAAGGGATAAGAATCTTTGCGAAAATCCTATATATTTAGAAAAAAATAGTGGATATAAAATTACAAGATACCTCAAGAGAACTAGAAATTGCAATCCATATGATGATTCTGATGTAGAGCTATGCATGAGAAAATTAAAAGAATTTCATAATAAAAAATTAAGGGTTGAACATGAGTTTAATATATATAAGGAAATTAATTTCTATGAATCCTTACTCAATGGGAAAGACTCATCCTTTAGAGATTATAAGAAGACGAAAGAAAAAATATTTAGCCTTAAACCTTTTATAGATTCAATGGTAAATGAAAAATGCCTCACTCATATAGATGCAGTTCCGGACAATTTCTTAATTTATGAAGAAAATGGAGAAAAGAGAGTCCAGCTAATAGACTGGGAATATGCCGGAATGCAGGATCCACACATAGATATAGCGATGTTTGCCATCTATAGCCTTTATGATAAAACAAGAATCGACTGGCTGATTGATCTTTATTTCGAAAATAATGAAGATATTCTAACAAGAGCAAAAATTTATGCCTACATATCACAGTGTGGATTGCTATGGTCTAATTGGGCGGAATACAAGAGTAGCCTTGGTGTTGAATTCGGCGAGTATTCGCTTAGCCAGTATAGATATGCCAAGGAATATTATAGATATGCTGAAGAAATATTAAAAAGGAATCAAATAATATGAAACAACAATCAAAGAATAGGATAGATTGGGTAATAACAATATTGCCACTTTTTACGATAATAGCATTGAGCATTCTCTTTTTTGTGTATCCAAAGAGTTCTAATGAAGCGCTTTCCAAGGTCAGATTTTTCTTCGGAGATACATTTGGTACTTATTATTTAATCATAGGTTTGGGGATATTCCTTCTGTCTCTTTTTATTGCGTTTTCAAAATATGGAAAGATTGTGCTTGGAAGTCAGGACGAAAAACCGAAGTATTCATTTTTTACATGGGGAGCTATGATGTTCACCTGTGGACTTGCCGCAGATATTCTTTTTTATTCATACTCAGAATGGATTATTTATTCTTCAGAAGATTATGTAAAAGGGCTCGGAAGTATACAGGACTGGGCTTCTGTTTTCGCATATTTTCACTGGAGTTTTATTCCTTGGGGATTTTACCTCGTTCTGGCAGTATCATTTGGATTTATGCTTCATGTTAGAAAGAGAAAAAGACAAAAATTTTCTGAAGCTTTGAGACCTATACTTGGAGCAAGTGTTGATAAATCGGTTGGAAGATTTGTGGATTTACTTGCTGTATTTGCTTTAATAGCCGGTACTGCGACGACATTCAGTGTGGCAACACCACTAATATCAGAGATCATCAATGAGATATTTAAAGTAAATATGAATAGGACAGCGGTCACTATAGTGATTTTAATAATAACCTGCTTCATCTACACATATTCTCTTCTGCGAGGCTTTAAAGGCATTAGCATACTTGCAAGGGTGTGTATATATTTATTCTTTTCGTTGCTTGCATATGTACTTATCTTCGGCGGAGAATTTACTTATATAATAGATACAGGGGTGTCATCACTTGGTAAGATGATGCAGAACTTTTTCGGACTTGCTACATATACCGATCCATTAAGAAAGACTTCATTCCCTCAGAACTGGACCATATATTACTGGGCATATTGGATGGTTTGGTGCGTTGCAGCTCCATTTTTCATAGGGCATATCTCTCGCGGCAGAACAATAAAGCAGACTGTACTAGGAGGTTATGTTTTTGGAGTAGGCTCAACGCTTAGCAGCTTCATAATTTTGGGTAATTATTCTATGGGAAAACAGATGAAAGGTTCGTACGATTTTGTATCAATTTATGAAAAGGGTGGAGATCTCTATGAATTAATTATAAGGATAATAAGAACCTTGCCACTTTCAACCATGGTATTAATATTGCTTATTGCCACTATGATTACTTTCTATGCTACATCATTTGATTCTATTGCACTCATTGCGTCTTGTTATAGCTATCATTATTTAGAAGAAGATGAGAATCCACATAAAATAATTCAGCTTATTTGGTGCATACTTTTGATAATACTTCCAATTGCACTTCTTTTCTCAGAGAGTTCAATGAGCAATATTCAATCTGTAAGTATAATAGCAGCTTTTCCACTTGGTATAGTAATAGTAATGATAGCAATAAGTTTTCTTAAAGATGCAGAGAATTTTTTGAAAGAACAAAATAAAGAGGTTGAATTATAATGTACAAGGTTGACAATGCGATAATACTGGCAGCGGGATTATCAAAACGATTTATTCCATTATCATATGAGATACCGAAATCCCTTATTGAGGTCAAAGGGGAGGTATTGATTGAAAGGCAGATAAGGCAGATCAAAGATGCAGGCATAACAGATGTCTTTATCGTTACAGGTTATAAATCTGAACAATTTAATTATCTCAAGAAAAAATTTGGAGTAAAGCTTTTATTAAACGATGAATATTCGAATCGAAACAATCATTCAAGCATCTACCATGCTAGAGAGTTTATAGGAAACTCATATATATGCTCAGGTGATAATTATTTTTTGATAAATCCTTTTGAAACTTTAGTAAAGGATTCTTATTATTCCACACTTTATAGCGAAGATTATACGAAGGAATGGTGCGTAAGTTTAGATAAGAATGGCTACATAAGCGAAGTAAATATCGGAGGTTCAAATTCATGGTATATGATTGGACATGCATTCTGGTCAGAGGAATTTAGTAAAAGTTTTATAAAGATTCTTGAGGACGTGTACGACGATCCCGAAACAAAAGACCATTTATGGGAGGATATTTATAGATCAAACTTAAATATACTGAAGATGGGAATAAGAAAATATAAAAATGGTGATATTTATGAATTTGACTCACTTGATGAGCTAAGGAGCTTTGATCACACATATATCAATGAAACAAGATCAAATATAATCCGTGAAATAGCAGAGAAACTTTCTGTTGAAGAGGGAGAAATGATAGAGTTTAAGGAAGTCAAGGGAATAGATAAGAAAGAATCAACAGTATTTAAATTCAAAATTAAAAATGATAGTATCGAAAAATGGTATTATTATGATCGATTAGATAAAACTTTGAGTCTTTGACTTGAAAAAAGCTTTTGTGATACAATTCGATTTGATTTTATATTAAAATCACTGCATCTATAAACTTACTTAAGAATATGAACATATCTGTTACTGAGGAAAATTTATTAATATCTGTAATTGTAGCTTTTGTATTGGCTATGATTATTTCGGCTGCTTTAACTCCTTTGAGCATAATTATAGCAAATAAGATTGGTGCTATAGATGTACCGATTGACGGAAGAAGGATGCACAAAAGACCTGTTCCGAGATTTGGGGGCATGGCTATCTATATTGCATCAACGGCGGTTATGTTTTTTTATGAAAACAAAGACCCAATGATTCACAGTGCAATTATAGGAGGAACGCTCATTTACCTTCTGGGGGCAATAGATGACATGATACAGCTCAAGGCATGGATGAAGTTTGTCGGCCAGCTTATGATTGCTGTACTGATGTATTCTATGGGGATAAAGATCGCTTTCGTAAGCAATTACTTTGGAAGTGGCAATGTGAAATTCGGAGTTGGTGTCAGTTTCCTGATAACTGTATTTTGGATCGTTGGAGTTACAAATGCAATAAATTTGATGGACGGACTTGACGGTCTTGCAGCAGGCATATCAATGATTATTGCTATAATACTTGCATATGTAGCATACATTCACGGTAATAATGGAATAATACCTGTGTGTATCTCACTTATGGCGATTGCAGGAGCTTGCATGGGATTTTTACCTTACAATTTCAGTCCTGCAAAGACATTCATGGGAGACGGGGGCGCTCTATACCTTGGATTTATGATATCAATACTTTCGGTAATCTCCCCGCTTAAAAGGGCGACGTTTATTGCTGCACTCGTTCCTATAATGGCAATAGCAATACCGATACTTGATACTCTTTTCGCAATTTTAAGAAGAGCGATAAAACACGAAAAAATTATGTCTCCGGACAAGGGGCATATTCACCATAGAATTATAGAAGCTGGATTTGGACACAGAAGATCAGTGCTTATAATATATGGAATTGTTGCCAATATGGGTATGGCAGCCGTTATGATAAGCCGTGAGCTATATAAGGAAGCAATTGTTCTTGTAATTATATCAATTTTGTATCTCGTGGTAATACTTGCAAAAAAGAAATGATTACTTGTCATAATAATAAGCGTAGAGGTTAAAAAATCAATTAGCTGATGAGAAATACTAAATGAAGAAAATCTTAAAAATATTAGCATCATTAATTGTTATTATAGTGCTTGTATGTATATTTTATACTACTTATTCAGCATTTTTAGAAAGCAAGATAGAAGTGCTTTATAAGGAAAAAGAAAATCTGTTGTCAACAGATAATTCGCCGGAAAAAAATAGGGGAAGTGCGTGGATTGATAAGTCAATACGTGATGATACGCTTGTGGTGTTCGGTTCTTCAGAGCTTGATAAAAATATAGATCAAAACATTAAGAACAATTTCCCAAACGATAAATATAAGGGGAATGTAAGCTGTATAGGAACAAGGCATGTACAGAATCTGGTTCATTCTATTGATATCGGCGGAAACTATAATTCTTTTAAAGGTAAAAATTTAGTCCTGATTGAATCAATGCAGTGGTTCTACGGTGATGAGATCAAGGCAGACGGTTTCATGGCAAACTTTTCGAAAATTCAATTCTACAAATTCATGAGGAATGGTTCGATTTCAAAGAAAAACAAAATTTACCTTTGTAACAGATTTCTCAATTTGGAAGAGACTAGGATGGAGTCTTTAAGAAAAGATGGCAAGGTTGAAGAGTATGACTATCCAAAGATACATATTTATGCAAAGCTTTACACATCAAAGAATTACGCATACAAGGCAGTATATCAGTTGATTAGGCCGTACTACTATTTTGAATATAAGGTCTTAGCCCTAAAGGACAAGTATAATACATACAAATTATTTAAGGATTTGAAAATCAAAGACAATAATAGCAAACCTGAGTTCATAACAGACTGGGACATGCAACTGGATAAAGCAACAGAGGATGGCAGGAAAGCGTGTACGAATAACGACATACTTGTAAATGACGCTTATTACGACAAGTATTTCAGAGATAGATGGGATTCATTAAAAGATAGCAAAAAAGATATGCCACTACTGAAATGTAATGAATGGAATGACTATAAATTTCTTTTGAGCGTATGTAAAGAGCTTGGGCTAAAACCTTACATAATAAACACAGCATCCAACCCAAGATACTACGACTATATTGGAATTACTAAGGACAAGAGGGATTCGTATTACGAACGAATCGATGACCTTGCTAAAGAATGCGATATGCCAATATACAATGGACTTATCCCTAAGGAAAATGAACCCTATGTGTATCTAGATGTAATGCACCTCGGATGGAGGGGTTGGATATATGTGACTAAGTCTACTGTTGAATATTTTGGAAACAATATATGATTAAAATTGAAAGGAGAGAAACTTGATTAAAAAGTGGATTTCAAATATATCATCAAATGAAAGATTCTTGACAATATTAAGAATTTTGGGATGGTCACTTGCTATAATTTCAATAATACTGTCTTTAATGCTTATGCAGGATAAGGAAATAACGTTTATTTATAATAACTTCTGATTTTTGTATATACTATCAAACACTTATGGTTGCCGTATAAACACGGTGATTATAAGTGTGTTTTTTTGCAAAAAATAAATTGACAATGATTTTCAATTCTGCTACAATCTGAAAGTCATTTTCAAATTAGTGTGATTTTTGATTGACGAGGAGGAAATTTTGGCAAAATACAACACGCGTGCAATGAACGAAATCGAGAACTTTCTTGAACAAAGAAAGGGAGAGCATATCACGATCAACCAGATTTATGAACATTTTGTCTCTATGGGAAATCCGATAGGGAAGACAACAATATATCGCAGAGTTGAAGATTTTGTCTCAAGTGGACTTGTAAAGAAACACATAATTGACAAAAGCGATTCTGCTTATTTTGAATATGTCGGAACCGACTCTGATAAAGAGGATATATATTACCATCTCATGTGTGAAAAATGCGGAAAGATTGTACACTTTCGATGCAGTGAGGCGGGAGCCCTTTGGAAGCACCTATCTATGGAACATAATTTTCAGATAGACATAAGAAGAGTTGTGCTTTACGGCATATGTGATGAATGCAAAGCTTAAGATTATAGGAGGACAAGATATTGAAATTTATGAAAAGAAGATCAACGTTAATTATTGCAATCTCTCTCGTGGTTATTGCAGCCTTACTTACTTCATGTAAAACTGAAGAGAAAAATAATGGGAAGCTCAAAGTGGTAACAACTATTTTTCCTGTATACGATTGGACAGAACAGATAGTCGATGGAAAGGATAAAGACGTAGATGTTTCGATGTTACTTTCAAATGGAACAGATCTCCATAGCTATCAACCTACTGCAAAGGATATCAAGAAAATAGCAAACTGTGATGTTTTCATATATGTAGGCGGTGAATCCGATGAATGGGTAGAAGACGTCCTTAAGGAAGCAAAAAACAAGAAGATAAAGGCGATCAATCTTATGGATGTTCTAGGAGACGTTGTAAAAGAAGAGGAAGTAAAAGAGGGGATGACTGAAGGGCACGAAGATGAGGATGAAGATCACGATGAGGACGAAAAGGAGTACGATGAACACATATGGCTTTCTTTAAAGAATGCTAAGCTTTGTTCTCAAGCAATAGAGGAGGCTCTTTCTGAGGTTGATCCATCAAATGCTGATACGTATAAAGCGAATCTTAATAATTATCTAGAAAAGCTCGACACTCTCGATAATGAATATCAAGAAGCCACTGTTAATGGCAAACAAAAAACTCTGATTTTTGGAGACAGGTTCCCATTCAGGTACATGGTGAATGACTACGGGCTTGATTATTTTGCTGCATTTGTCGGCTGTTCTTCAGAAACAGAGGCAAGCTTCAAGACGATTAAATTTCTCTCGGAAAAAGCAGATCAACTTGGGATCAAGCACATAATTACAATAGAGAAGAGTGATAAAAAGATTGCTGAAACAATCATCAAAAATACATCTGCTAAAAATCAGGACATACTCACACTTGACTCCATGCAAAGCACCACAGGAGATGATGTCAAATCGGGGACAAGTTACATTGAGATAATGAAGAAGAATCTTGATGTTCTTAAGAAGGCAATGAATTAAGATGAAAATAGATAAAGATTGTAAAAAAACCGAGCTAATAAGGTGTGAAGACCTTTCACTTGGATACGGGAGCAAGACATTGTTTGAACACCTGTCGTTTAGCATCTATAAGGGTGATTATTTCTGCATAGTAGGGGAAAATGGCAGTGGCAAGACTACCCTTATGAATGCAATAATTGGAATTAAATCTCCTGAAAGAGGGAAAATAGTTCTTCACGATTCAATCAAAGAAAACGGTATTGGCTACCTGGCTCAGCAAAAATCTCAACAAAAGGACTTTCCTGCTTCGGTATTTGAGGTTGTAATTTCAGGGTGTCGTAGAAAAAGAGGATTTAGGGCGTTCTTCAATGACGATGAAAAAAGGATAGCTTGTCAGAATATGGAACGTCTCGGCATCTTAGATTTGAAAAAGCATTGTTTCAGTGACCTATCCGGTGGGCAACAACAAAGGGTCTTAATTGCAAGGACACTTTCTGCTACAGATGAAATAATCATGCTTGACGAGCCTGTAACCGGTCTTGATTCAAAGACTACAGCAGATCTTTACAAGATATTGAAGGAGCTTAACGATGAAGGGGTTACAGTCATAATGATTTCACATGATTTAGATGCTGCAAATAAATATTCAAATAGAGTTCTCGAGCTAGGGAAAGGAGATCTTAGATGCAAATCTTTATAGACACCATGAGCAATTATTTGCAGCACACCTTTGTACGCTATGCGATAATAGTAGGTCTTCTCATATCAATTTGCTCATCGCTTATAGGGGTAACGCTAGTTCTCAAGAGATTTTCATTTATAGGAGATGGACTTTCTCACGTTGCCTTCGGTGCCATGGCAATTGGAACTGTGTTAAATGTTTCGGACAATATGATTTTAACACTTCCTGTAACAATAGTATCTGCAATAATATTGCTTAAATCAGGTGAAAAGGCGAAGATAAAAGGAGATGCATCGCTTGCAGTGCTGTCTGTATCAGCACTTGCTATAGGATATCTTTTGCTAAATGTCTTCTCAAAAGCTCCGAATGTATCAGGCGATGTATGTACAACCTTATTCGGATCAACATCTATATTGACGCTTACAAAGAGAGATGTATTTGTATGTTCAGCATTGTCGCTTTTAATTATAATAGCTTTTATATTCCTATATCATAGTATCTTCGATGTGACCTTTGATGAGGAATTTGCAAAAGCACTTGGGACTAAAACAGACATCTTTAATCTAATAATTGCAGTGATAATTGCCATAATCATAGTTCTTGGAATGCGTCTTGTAGGAGCACTACTGATTTCAGCTTTGATTATTTTTCCTGCACTCTCAGCTATGAGCGTGTTCAAGACCTTCCTTTCGGTGACGGTTTCTTCTGTTATTATATCTTTCATATGTTCATTGTCCGGACTGATATTTTCGATATGCGCAGGTACTCCTGTAGGAGCTACTATAGTTGTGGCTGATTTAATAGTATTTGCGGGGTTTTCTATTGTGGGAAGACTTCAGGGAAGATAGTGTTCAAAATGAATAATAATAAACATATAATTCTTATAGCTATGGGTATTATAGCAGCAATACTTCTTACCTCTTGCGGAAAGCAGGATAATTCTTATAAATCTAATAAGGTAATTGACCTTACAGATCTTAATGACAATGCAGTGTATGCGGCGGTTACGGATATTGTATCCTCCCCAAAGGAGAATGTAGGAAAGAAGATTAAATTAAACGGCTACTTTATAACAGGGAAGGACGGAAAGAGTCAAGAGACCTATTGTTTCTGCGTTGTAAAGGATGCGATGGAATGCTGTGAGCAGGGGATGGAAATTAAGCTTAAAGATAGCGAAAGCTATCCAAAAGAGGGGACACGTATACAAGTCCAGGGAATATTTTCTGAACACAAGGAAGGAAAGAATAAATTTTACAGGCTTGACGATGTAAAACTTGAAGAATTAAAAGATAAAGGCGCTGCTTAATACGAAGCAACGCCTTTCTTTAGTTAAGTGCATTTATCAAATCGATGAGGACAGGCTCGAATTTTACTCCGTACCAATGCGACTCATCTCCAACCGTATTCTTTATGCATTTAACCGTATACTCGCCTGCAATTCCGGAAGCTTCATAAGAAGACTTACCATGCATATATGCACCGACGAAAGCTGATGCATAGACATC
Organism: uncultured Ileibacterium sp.; assembly: GCA_902488835.1. Lineage (GTDB taxonomy): Bacteria > Bacillota > Clostridia > Peptostreptococcales > Anaerovoracaceae > Alterileibacterium. The sequence continues at coordinate 1,257 of CABTXQ010000009.1, read as the reverse complement.
ACCGGTTCCATGACAAGATAGAGGTAGTTTTTCATGCCTATAGTATTTGCTCTCAATCCCGTCACTAACTACAATACCGGTAGTAGCATCATCATAGCTAACACCGGTCAATACAACTTCTTTTGCCCCAAGCTTAATAAGTCCGTCAACAAGAGTGTTTATATAAGCTTCATCATAGACTTCTTTGTATTCTTGCCCTACGAGAAAAGCGGCTTCTGTTATGTTTGGTATAGTCAAATCAGAGACTGACACAAGCTTTTTCATTGCTTCTACGTATTCTGCGTCAAAAGCCGGGTAAAGCTTCCCAAAATCAGCCATTGCAGGGTCTACAATTTTTTTACCGCCGCTAGCCAAAAGCTTTTCAAAAATATCCATAACATAGTCAATTTGCTCAGTACTACCGAGGTAACCTGTGTATATTCCATCGAATTTAATGCCTTCCTTATCCCAATGCTTAGCAATCTTAGGAATGTCTTCAGAGAGATCCCTTACTGTAAATCCCTCAAATCCCATAGTATGAGTTGAAAGAACTGCAGATGGAAGAATTGCTGTCTCGAGTCCACATGCAGACAGTATAGGAAGAGCAACGGTCAGTGAACACTGACCAACGCACGAAATATCCTGTATCGTCAGGATTCTTTTGTAGTCCATTTAATATTTCCCCCTTAGCGTATTTGTAAAAAAATTTTATTAGTAATTATAAAACATAAATCAAACAATGTACATAAAACTTGAACAATTAAAGAACTGCATATATAATTAGTAGATTAAAATGACAACAATATGAAACGAATCTGAGTATTCATTAATCCTTAGGAGGTAGAATGAAAAGAAGAATTCTAACAATAGGGCTAGCATTGGCAATATGTCTTTGCGGCTATGCTTTTATCTACGGAGAAGAGAGCTCTAAGGTAGACACCGGAGCTAATGTAAATCAGGAAGAACAAACTGTAGAGGTTAAGGAGAATGCCAAGCCTGAGTTATCAGAAGAAGATATGGTAGATAACACTAAAGAGGCTTTGGAATTTAATGTAGAAGAACCTACTGCGGAAGAATTTAATAAAGATCGAAAAGCACCTTTGTTAAAATCTCCTGCGGAAACAAGAAGAAATGAGTGGGTCACCGAAAATGGCGATACATATTACCTTGACGAAAACGGCGAAAAAGTAAAGGGAGTATATGCTATAGACGGTACAATATATTATTTTGATCCAGAAACAGGGGCACAGATAGTAAGGACCGGATGGATAGACTGGA
>CABTXQ010000008.1 GCA_902488835.1 uncultured Ileibacterium sp. | reverse complement strand
ATTTCATCAATTTTTTTGTTCATTTTTTTATTATATATAATAAATTTTAGTTGTATAGATAAACATATGCATCTTTTGTGAAGAAATAAGGGATTTTTATTTATTAAAATATTATTTCAATGTCATTGATTATTTGCATATATTTATAGTTTAATATATACATAAATTATATCTATTTTATTTATAGAAAGGATTTCAAGATGATAATTACAACTACTGAGTCTATTTCCGGTAAAGATTTTGATGTACTTGGTGTCGTTTCAGGAAGTACGGTACAAACAGTTAATGCGATCAAAGATATCGGTGCAGGTTTTAAGACCCTTGTTGGAGGTGAAGTTAAGAAATACAACGAAATGATGATGAATGCAAGAACGCTTGCAACAGATAGAATGCTACAGGATGCTAGTGAATTAGGTGCTGATGCAATTGTATCAATACGTTATTCATCTTCTGCCATAATGCAGGGTGCTGCTGAAGTAATGGTATACGGTACAGCTGTTAAGTTCAAATAAAAATTAGATTGAAAGACATATTATATATAAAAACCTCCAAATGTTAAAATACTAGTCAAAACATTTGGAGGCATTATTTTATATTAATTAATTTCCTCTGTTTTGAAAATTATTCTGCTTTCACCTGACATTGAATCAAGTTTGCCGCCTATAAATACTTGGTTTTTTGATGCCTCTTTTATGCCCTTTATATTATTTGATATTTCGACGATATCACTTTTGCTAAGTGACTCTGTAAATTTGGATATTCCCTCGGAATCAAACTTATTAATACTGTCTTTTAATTTATTTATACCATTTTTTAGGTCGTCTGATCCACTAGATAATTTTGACGAAGCCTCATTAAGTTTCTCAATACCGTTATTAAGTTCAATCATTCCGATTAACAGTTTATCGCTACCTGCTGCTATAGTATCTACTCCACTTGTATATTCTTTAATACCTGCTTTAAGGGATTCAAAACGATCAAGATTATCTTTCAAATCATTTAATTTTTTTGGAGTCTCTTTCCCAACTGCGATCGATGCGAGTTTTCTTACATTTTCAACCGAATTTATTCCCCCATTTACAAATGTTGAAGCATCCTTAACATATTCTATGGCTTCTGAATTCTTTGACTCAATCATATCAACATTTCCATTTGCTAGTTCTATGGCTGTCGATGTAACTGCAATTATTTCTTCATTGATATCATCCTTTGAATAGCCTTTAGAAACCAAAACATTAATTGCTTTTTCTTTATTTTTCTCAACAGCTGTTTTTACATATTGAGCATGCTTTGCAATTTTGCCAGCTTCTATTATTGCTTCCCTAATATCATCATTATTTGCTTCAAATTTATTTTCTGTCATCAATATGTTATATGCAACAGATAGAATTTGATTTTGAAGGTCAAGATTTGTAATTCCTTTTGATTTTAATTCATCCCTAAGTTTTTTTTCAGATAATTTAAGTGCATTGTCTGAAATTCCCTGAATGACTTGAATATATGTTTCAGGTGTCAAACTTATCTCATTATCTTTAAGTTTTTCTCTAATCTGATTTGTTGCATCATCAAATATTGAAGTTTCGAGCATGCTCATACCGTCATTTATTTTTTTACTATTTTGGCTTAAATTCTTTAGTCCTTCATTAAGAGCTTTTGCTCCTGACAATGCTTCTCCGAAGCCCTGATCAATATTATTTGCTCCAATAGAAAGACTGCTTACTCCTTCATTTAGTTTATTGCCTCCTTCTGACAGCTTCTCCGAACCTTGCAAAATTTGCTTCGAAGAATCTGAAAGCTTATTTAAATTATCCTTTAGCATATTTATTTTACTATCAATATCTCCGGAATAATTTTCATCAATATCATTGAATTCCCCGGAAATAGCAACGCTATAAGTTCCCATTATATTGAAATTATCTGTATATGCTGACACCTCTACATATGATGGGATGGAAAGATTCAAATTATTTATTCCAAGATTTTTTTCCATTGAAGGAAAAGCTACTCCAAGTGCTACAGTTTTACTTCCATCATCTATTGCCTTACCATTAGTTACATTTACATCGCTAAAATCTTCATTTTTTAAAACCAAACCGCTCATCATTGTATATGGATGATCGTATATTTTACCATCTATTGAATTTTTATTTATTACCTCATAATCGAAACGAATTTTTACATTTCCTGACTTTCCTGCAATTTCCTTTGCCGATTTTTCTTCCCCGTTAAGATAGTATGATACCTTTACTTTTACCGGCAATTCTTCTCTTGTATTTCCCTTGTATTCTATTTTATTGCCATCTGCTTTCCAAGAAATATTATTTCCATTCTTTGTAAACTTTTCATTTCCTGATGTATTTTCAATATTTTCAAGACTTGAAAAATCATTCAACTCCTTTTCATTTTTATTGTTTGAAAGCTTCTCTGTTACAATTACGTCCTGATTTTTTCCGTCAGCGTCCATAATAACGTATGTTGTTTCAACCTTATCTTTGCTATTTCCGTTTGATTTAAGTACATCAGGATATACTTTAGCTATTTCTTTCTCAGTATTCTTAACATCTTTTTTTAATTTTGTATCAGCTGAAGAAATATTGTTACCTGCAATGCTCACAAACATCATGCATACAATTAATGCAGCTGACATTATAGCCATAATTCTTTTTTGATTGCTCTCTTTATTGTTTAATAAGTTTTTCATATATTTGCTCCCCTTTTTATATTTAAGTCAGACACTCTAAGCCCCTTCGTTGTCTTACAAATTAAATTATCGAATAGCATAAGGAATGATGGTAGTACCAATATAACAGTTAGCATACTTATTATTGCTCCTCTTGCCATAAGATTACACATTACACTTATTATTTCGACGTTTGAATAAATAGCAACTCCTATTGTAGCGGTAAAAAATCCAAGAGCACTTACTATGATAGATGGTATTGAACTCTGTGCAGCTTCAATAATTGCTTCTCTTTTATTGCTCTTTTTCATCCTTTCAGTTTTATATTTTGTCGACATTAAAATTGCATAGTCTACAGTTGATCCAAGTTGTATTGTGCTTATGCAAATAGGTACTATAAACGGTAATTCCAACTTCGTAAATCCCGGAATACCAAGATTTATTGCAATCGCAAATTCTATTACTGATATAAGAATAATAGGAAGTGTTGCGGATTTGAGCACAAGAAGAATTATTACGAATACCATAGCTATGGAAATCCATGTGACAACCTTAAAATCTTTATCTGTAAGCCTGATTAATTCCTGTGTTGCTGGACCCTCACCTATAACTTTTGCCTTATTATCATATCTTTTTACAATATTTTTTACATTATCTATTTGTTTATTGCATTCATCTGTAGAAACCTTATATTTGGAATTTATCATTATAAGTTGATGCCCCTTTGATTGAACAGAATCCTTAATAGATTTAGGAATCATCTCTTTTGGAACTGAAGTTCCAACAAACTTGTCCATTCCAAGAACATTGACGATTCCTTCCAGATCCTCAATTTGATTGACCATCGCCTCACCGTCCCTAGCAGACATATTTTCATCAGCTATAACCAAATACGATGTTGATATATTATAATCATCGCTTAATTTTTCATTAGCTGTGATAAATCTGGTCTTGCTTTCAGATAAAGTACTTTTGCTGTTTGAAAGCATATGATTAAAATCATAAATAACATTCTGGTGGTTATATCCATAAATTGCAGGAAAGAGCAGAATGAAAAATATAATTATATAAATTACATAGCGACTCGTTAAGCCATGTGCAAGTTTATGTGTATCGGGAATGATTGACCTATGCATGGTATTTTTTAGTACGTTTTTAAACTTAAGTATCAATACCGGCAAAATTGTCAGACTTGAAATTACTCCTAGTATTACACCTTTTGCCATTACTATTCCAAGGTCTTTTCCCATTGTATAAGTCATAAAACATAGGGCAAGGAATCCTGAAACGGTCGTTATTGAACTTCCTGTTACAGATATCAATGTATCATCAATAGCATTAGCCATCGCCTCTTCATTATTTAATCCCAAATCAATCTTATCTGTGTAGCTATGCCATAAAAAGATTGAATAATCCATAGTAACTCCAAGTTGTAGTACTGCTGCTATTGCCTTTGTGATATACGATATCTCACCAAGAAAAATATTTGTACCAAGGTTGTACATTATTGCTGCTCCTATGCTAAGCAAGAATAAAATAGGTGCAACATATGAATCAAGTAATAACATCATTGCGGCCAGCGAAAGCAATACAGCTACAAGAACATATTTAGGTTCTTCCTCTTCACATATGTTTTTTAAATCAAGCACTAATGATGAAAGACCTGCAACATGAGTATCTTTATTTCCTATTTTTCTAATTTCTGACACTGCATTTAATGTTTCCTCATCAGATGTTGAAGTATCAAAGAAAACTACCAATAATGATGCATTTTCATTATTAATATTATCCCTAACTTTAGTTGGTAGCATATCTTTTGGCATATTCGGATTATACACATCTTGAATATCCGTTACTTCCTTGACATGCTTAACCTTTTCAACCTCATTCCGAAATTTATTAACATCATTGCTCTTCATATTTTCAAGAACAACAATAGAAAATCCTCCTTTACCAAAATCATTTAGCAAAATATCCTGCCCTTTAACAATATCCATTTTGTCCGGTAAATAAGTCAACATATCATAATTAATTTTTGTATTCTTATATCCAAAAAAAGATGGAATTAAAAGAAGGATTGCAATAATCAAAATCGTCCTTCTGTGTTTAACTACCTTGTTGCCAATTTTCATATAAAGAAACCTCCGTAAAACTGACTGCTCGTCAGAAATTCACTTGAATAATTTAGCACAAAACTGACCCTCAGTCAATATCTTTCAAAAAATAAATTGACTTATAGTCAATTTTTATGATACCGTTATGCTGAAAGATTTATTGTGAGGTTTATATTATGAAAAAGGTTGATATTAATAAAGAAAAGAAAAGAACTGACCTGCTGAATGCTTCCTATGAATTATTTACAACAAAGGGCGTATCAAATACAACCATACATATGATTGCTAAGAAGGCTAATGTAGGTAAAGGAACATTTTATCTGTATTTTAAAGATAAGGAAGAAATAAGGAACATACTAATTGCACAAAAGTCTTCCGAAATCCTTAGTGATGCAATAAAAATGCTTAATGATCATTGTAATAATTCCGATAAAGATCTTTCTGCCTCTGATAAAATAATATTTGTTACAGATTATATTATTACAACACTATCAAAAGATATATCTCTCTTAAAATATATATCAAAAAATTTAAGTTGGGGAATGATATCCCTTCCTTTATTTAGTACAGATAAAAGCGAGCCTGTTGATTTTAGAACTTATATTCTTTCTATGCTAAAGAATGATGGAATTGTATTTGAAAAGAATTTTGATTTAATGATATTTACGGTTATAGAGCTGATAAATTCCACATGTTACAATGTGATTTTGCATGAAGAACCCGTAAGTTTTGCGGAATACAAACCATACCTTTTTAATTGTATAAAGCTGATAGTAGAAGATGCAGTTAATTAGAATCTTTCTTTCTCCAAGAAAGCCTATGAAGATTGCCACCCTCTTCAAGCATATGGAATTTGTTCTGTCTAAGGGCCTCATATAGAATAATTGAGACAGAATTTGATAGATTAAGAGATCTTTCACCTTTTATCATCGGTATTCTAACACAGTTTTCCTCATTTTCGACTAATAATTCTTCAGGGATTCCTCCGCTTTCTTTACCGAACATAATGAATTCATCACTGTCAAAAATATAATCAGAATATGTTTTTCTCGCTTTAGTTGTTGCCATTACGACCTTAGGATTATTATTTTTCTTTAGAAAATCTCTATAATTTTCATAAATATGCAAATCTATATGCTTCCAGTAGTCTAGGCCTGCCCTTCTGACTGCCTTCTCATCTACGTCAAATCCAAGTGGTTTTATAAGGTGAAGGCTTGAACCCGTTGTAACACATGTTCTACCAATGTTTCCCGTATTATATGGTATCTCAGGTTCCAAAAGAACTATGTTAAGCATGCATTTAACTCCTTCCTTTAATATCATTATACAAATTTAAGTTAAAAAAAGAGACAAGCTTATATTAATTAAGCTTGCCTCAAAACAATATTAATATTAATTCCAGTAATCTGTCTTTTGCTTTAGATTTATATTCTTAGCTAGGAATTCAGGACTAAGGCCTTCCGCCTTTTGTCTTTCATAGTCCTTAAGACACTTTATTGCAATGCCTCCTAAGATGAGTATTGAAGGAATATTGGTTATAACCATTAGTCCCTGGCACATGTCTGCTAGGTCCCATACAAGACCAGCACTTGCTATTGAGCCGAGGAATATCAGCAATGTAGCAAATAGTCTAAAAATCAATGTGCCTGTCTTTGACATATCTCTTCCCAATATGAAAGCAATATTACCTTCACAATATGAATAGTTACCTATCAATGTAGTGAACGCAAATAATGACATCGAAACTGCTATAAATATAGGACCAAACCCTCCAAGCGTTGAACCTATTGAATTCTGAACATATCCTGCGGCATTAGCACTACCATCTGCAGCAAGGTATTTGATAGGATCAACATTAGTGCTAAGGCACATCAACGCTGTAGCTGAACAAATGAGCAATGTATCAATAAATACAGATAACATCTGTACAAGCCCTTGCTTTGCAGGATGATGAATGTCAGCTCTTGCTGCGGCATTAGGTGCGGAACCCATGCCGGCTTCGTTAGAATAAAGACCTCTCTTTAGTCCGAACATCAGACAAGAACCCGCGAATCCTCCAAATATTGCCTTAAAATCAAATGCACTCTTGAATATCTCAGCAAACATTGAAGGTATGTTTCTGATATTCATAAGAAGTACAACAATTGAAATTATTACATAAATTACACCCATAACAGGAACAAGTACACCTGTTGCATTGATAAGTCTCTTAGCTCCTCCGAGTATAATTACTCCGAATAATATAGCTAGAATAATTCCAATGATATAAGGAGTCTTGGTATTATAGAACTTAAATGCTGCAAATGTTGACTGCAAGTTGTATGCAGCAAGCATGTTATATCCAACTGCATATGTAAAAACAATAAGTATTGAGAATATTACTCCAAGCCATTTTGCATTAAGTGCATCTCTCATATAAAACGAAGGTCCACCATATGAATTTCCGTCAGGATCCCTCTTCTTATAAATCTGTGCAAGGGTGGACTCGATAAATGCTGTTGCACCACCTATAAATGCTGTAATCCACATCCAAAATATTGCGCCGGCACCTCCACAGATTATAGCAGTAGAAACACCTATAATATTTCCCGTTCCAACTCTTGAAGCTGTAGATACCATCAATGCACCAAAAGAAGATACTCCGCCTTCATTTACAGGCTTCTCCTTTACTACATTAATGCTTTCCTTAAATAGCCTAACCTGTATCCATCCTGTCCTTATTGAAAAGTAAATACCTGCAACAATAAGAAATAGAGGTACTATAAACGGCTTGTACAATACATTGCTTATTGCTAGAACCACACTGTCTATTGCTTCCATATTGTAATTTCCTCCTAATATTTTCGTAAGTTTATTCTCATTTTTCACAAATAAGCGTTGTTATTCTACCAAAGTCGTAATATAAAATCAACAATATCTATCATATTACTTTGATATATCGACGTAATACGTAACGATCATTAATATTGTAAAAAATAAATATATAGCCGCATATAAAAGCTTATCTTTCTTTGTGCGGTCTCTATACCATTCATAGAAGTTTTGTCCGACATAAACTGCAGCAATTCCGACAAATGCATCAGTCCAAGGCTGTTTGTATATCATCTTAAATGTCAAAATGACGGCAGAGGCAATAATCCCGGCAAAAAATCCTGCCTTAAATCCCCTCTGGACTTTCTGCACTTCCGTTTCATTCACATTTCCCTTTTTTCTAAATAACATATTCATCCTCAATTAATTAAACGTGTTCAATATTAGTGTGCTCTGATATTTCTCTACTTGTAGTGCACAAATCATCTGTTGAAAGATCGTGCAGGTTCTTATGCCCTGTAATTCTTGCAAACATCTTAAGCTCCTCAAGAGAAACATTTAAGAAGTTACCAACTCTTCTTGCAGCTAAGTCTTCTTTGAATCTGGATCTAAGTTCCGGATCTTGAGTTGCAATTCCAACAGGGCAATTACCTGTGCCACAAATTCTATACTGCTGACATGCAGCTGCAATGAGTGCTGAGGAAGCTACAGCAACAGCATCGGCTCCCATAGCAATTGCCTTAGCAAAATCTGAAGAAACCCTAAGGCCTCCAGTTATCACTAGGGAGATATCGGAATTAATGCTGTCCAAATATTTCCTTGCTCTATATAGGGCAAATATTGTCGGAACACTTGTTGATTCACGAAGTAAGTAAGGACTTGACCCCGTTGCTCCTCCCCTTCCATCTATTGTAATGAAATCAGGTTCAGCATATACTGCAAATGCCATATCTCTTTCAATTCTTCCAGCGGCAAGCTTGATTCCGATAGGGCGTCCTTCAGAACGAGTCCTTAGCTCTGTTACAAGAGCCTTTAGGTCATCTTTAGTCTCTATCCCAGGAAACTTTGACGGACTTTTTATATCTTGTCCAACTTCTTTTCCTCTCATCTTTGCAATTTCAGGCGTTACCTTGTCTCCTGGAAGATGTCCACCCATCCCGGGCTTAGTTCCCTGTCCAATTTTTATCTCTATAGCTGAAGCTTTTTTGAGGTTTTCATCGGTTACACTATATTTGTTAGGAATGTATTCAAATATGTATTTGTCGGAAGCCTCAAATTCCTCAGGAAGCATTCCCCCTTCACCGCTGCACATTGCAGATTTACCGATTTTACTTCCCTTTGCAAGTGCAACCTTTGTTTCTCTTGAAAGTGCTCCAAAAGACATGTGTGATACATATACCGGATTTTCCAGAACCATAGGTTTTTTTGCATTTTTACCTATAACCGTTTTCGTATCAACTTCGTCATCATCATTTAGCGGCATCGGATCAAGCTGTGCACCCATTAGCAAGATGTCATCGAAACCCGGCATAGGCATAAGTGTTCCCATTGCTGCACTTATGCTTTTCCCTGTAACTGCCATCTCGTGAATTTCTTCCATGAATCTACATTTATCGTCATGCCTTACGTACTTACTGTCATAAGCCAGTTCACTATTATCTTCTATAACTATTCCTTCCTTTATTTCAGGTCCTTCCTGTTTAACAAAGACATCTTTTGGCTGCTTGCATATAGGACAGACTTCTAGATCATCGAAGCTTTTCCCCTCTTTTTCTTCATCAAAAACATATCCGCACACTTTACAAACATAAACTGCCATTAAGCTTACCCCCTCTTTATTACATATAAAAATTATTTACCTCATAATTTAATCATGAGGTATTATATCATTATTTATTCATTTTCATAATGTTTTGATGAAAATGATTTATCTTTTTCTTCCCCTTACCTTGAAAGCCAAAAGTAAAATAGCAATGCTTAATGCCAGAAAAAATATCATTGACTGAATTAAGGGTCCAAAATTGTAATCTCTTCCTACCCAGAAATCTAAGTAATCACTGCCTAATTGAGTTGTCGGAAGGAGATCTGATATATATCTCAATGTCTTAGGAAGCTTGCTAACAGGAAGTCCCATATATCCTCCTAAGATTAAAAAGCTGAAATAAAGTGCCATAGATATACCATAGGTTGGACCAAATTTTCTTATTAGAGTTGCAATCCCATGTGCTAGAATGAGAAGTATCCCTGCTAAGATATATACGCATAGTATCCAAAGTGCTATCGCTTTAAATTTAGGTTTGAATATATCGATAAAAGGTAGAGTGCCTGCGAGGTAAATAATTATGCAAAATGTGAAAAATATGTAATTTGAAACAAGCTTGTTTAATAATATTTCCTGTTCAGGAAATCCGAATAGCACAAGTCTTTCCGGTATATTTTTGTCAAGTTCATTTGAATATGTTGCTGAATGGCTTAAAAATATGCTCGCAAGAGGTATATACATTGCCATACCTAAAAATATTGCTGTGGATGCCTCTTTTAAAAACTCTTTAGGAACATCGCTTAAGGTTCCAGCTATTATTAAATGTATTAATAAGACAGGAAAAATCGCACCAAAGAAGATGGCATAACCATTGTAAAGTGTATTAAGAAATTCATATTTTATAGTATATCTGTTCATTATCTATCCCCTCTTAAAATAATCCTTTGCATTTAATGTCATAATCTCAATATCATTATCACTTCTTATATAGTTAATATTTGAATGTATCAACTTTTTTATTACGCTTTCTTCCTCTTCAACATTCTTGCAAGATATAGAGGTGTATCCGGGTGAAGATTTAATTTTATTATAATTTTCTGCAATTCTAACTGCTTCTGGGCTATCCTTAAATACAACGACAGACTTACCGCAGTATTTTTGGAAAAGTTCTTCCTTGCTACCGTAATCTACCACCCTGCCCTTATCAATATATAAAATCTTTGTTGCTAAGTTTTCGAGTTCCTCATAATAGTGGGAGGATATTAAGAGCGTATCATTCTTACCCTTATACCAGTCAATTAACTTATCCATCAATCTGTGCCTTGTTTCATAATCAAGTCCCGATGTAACCTCGTCAAACACTGAGATTGGACTATCCTGGCACATTACAAGGATTAGCGTAAGTCGCTGTTTCTGACCGCCTGAAAGGTGTTTCCATCTCTTATTTAAGCAGTCTTTAAAGTCAAAGAAATCTATCATCTCGCGAAGCTTATCATTAGATTTAATAGAAGTTCCTGATACCATCTCTATTATTATCTTGATTGGAACAGTGTCAATGTATTCATTCTGTTGCATATGAACTGCTATTTTGTTTTTAGGTATTCCGAGCGTAATACTGCCTTCATATGGAACAAGGCCTAGTATGCTCTTTATCAAGGTGGTCTTACCTGCACCATTGCTTCCTATTATCCCAACTTTTTCTCCATCTTTTATTTCTATTACTCTCCCTAGGTCGAGGGCTACCTTGTCTTTATATTTAACCTTTACATTATCAAGCCTAATCATTTTTTCTCTCCATTATCATTTCAACCTTATTTATATTATCTAGCTTATCTAAAATATTTTCTGCTCTTAAATCAAATCCCATTATGCTTGCAAAATATTTTGCAATATAGAGCCCAAGTCCATGTGCCTTATCCTTTGATTCGCCCTCATCTACAGTGCTGACAAATGGCTCAAATATATCATCTTTTATTTTTTCATCTATCTTAGCCGGGCTGTTTATTACTCTTAATTTATCTTTCTCAATATAAATTCCAATTTTACCCCCTTTCTCAGTATGCTCTATGGCATTTGATATTAAGTTAGATATAATTTTTTCATAAATCTCATCTATTCCATTAAAGACGACCTTTTCCGAAATAGTGTTACAAATTATTTCTATATTCTTAGCTTCTGCTTTTAAGCTGTGTTTTATTATAACCTTCTCGCATAATGTCCTTATATCAACCTCATTAAATATATTATTATCTTCTATATAATTTATATTTACCATTTCATCTACTATATTCATCATGTCCCTTAGCTTATCTTTAAGCTCCGGCAGATATTTATCTCTATCATAAAACTTTCCTACCTTTGAAATCATCCCATCTGTAAGCAGGATTGCTGCAGAAATTGGAGTTCTGAGCTCATGCGATGAGGCTCTTACAAAGACCTCCCTTCTCTTATTTTCATGTTCAATTCTTTCAAAATTATCTGCTTGATTTTTATAGAGATGATTTAATGTCCTTGTGAGATTTGATATTTCATCATTTCCCCTTACTTCAATTGGCTTATAATTTGTCATTTTTGACGATGTCCTAGATTCAGCATCTTTTGCCAGTTTTTCTATTGGATTTACAATTTTCCTTGAAAAAATCGCCGATACGCCAAAAGATAAAAGAATCATCAGTAAAATAAGCATAGGAATTGCTCTTATAACAACTGGCGTAATCTCCTTAGCATTTGGTGTCGTGGTAGCAGAAATTACCATATAGATATAATCTACATTTTTTTTAAATGCTACGTAAGTTGTGTACTGATAATCTGTATTAGCATTTTTTATTGAATATTCACTTATAATCGTATTCTTATCTACCCTATGATATTTCTGATACGCTTTTTTGAATTTTAAATAATTCTCGTCCTCTTTAAATGTTATTTTTAAATCATTATTAATAGAATTGAATATCTCATCTCTAGCGTCATCAAAAATTTTAGAAAATTCTTCATTAGTTTCACTATCTTTTAAATCTATCTTCTTACCATCATTTGACCTTATGAAATCAACCAGTTTTAAGACATTCTCATTTTCTATGCTGACCTTTCCGTTAAATCCTCCGCCTGAAAGCTTTAAATAGTTCCCCTCGTATGGAATAATCATTCCGATAACATAATCATCAGTATTTTTAATCTTGGCAAGAGTACCCTCATCTTTTAATTTATTAACTGCCTCTATTGCATAATTAAGATGTTCCTTTTGCTTGAAGTCAGCATACATTGATGGCATAAGGAAAAATAGGTACAAAAAAATTGCAGTACCTGCAATCAGCGAAATTATAGAGCTATAAAGGAAGGTTTTGCTTGATAGTTTCATATCTCATCTCTCCACCTGTAACCGATACCAATTACAGTTTCTATATAATCATGCGGTAACTTCTTTCTTAAATTTTTAATATGTGCGTCTATTATTCTGTCATTTGCTATATATTCATCATCAAATATCTTATTTATCAAAATATCTCTGCTGAATACCGTACCTCTGTTGTCCTTTAATATCTTCATCAGAGAAAATTCGCTTACTGTAAGCCTTAGGTTTTCTCCCTTATAAAAAACTCTATAACCATCTTCATCAATAATTAGCTCATCATCATATTTATTTTGTAAATCCACTTCTGATGAGTTATCAAAATCTCTTGACTTCTTTAACCTTCTATAAAGTGCCTGTATCCTCTTTAGTAAAATTATCGGCGATGCCGGCTTTACTATATAATCATCTGCTTCATAATTAAATGCCTCAATCTGAGTATTAATATCACTATATGCAGTTAACATTATAGTTCCCACGGATTCACCATACTCATCTTTAATTCGTTTTAATACATCAAGCCCGCTTACCTTTGGAACTCTTATATCCAAAATTGCAATGTCGAAGATTTCTCCTCTATCAATAAGCGAAATTGCTTCTTCTCCATTTTTGCACTCGATCACCTCGTGTTCAGCAACCCTCATATATTCCGAAAGCACTTCCCTTATTGTATTCTCATCTTCAAGAAATAAAATCTTCGCCATATAAATTCCTTTCGTAAGCACATCTTACAATTTAGATATAAATTTGGTATGAATTTGATGAGAATTATTTAATTATTTCTCTTGCAAACTCTCTCGCGTGCTTGTCCTTTTCATCATCCATGAAAACTTTATTGTATCCCAAATCGCGTTCTGCAAGTATCCCCTTATAATTCAAGCCGGAGTGCTTGCAATATTTCTTCATAGCGGAAACAAAATTCTCTGTTCCAACTTCTGTTCGATATCCGCATGTGCAAATAAGAGCAAGGTCTTTACCCTTCCAGAGAGAAGGTCCCCTCTCATCCCCAAAGAATTTGTTCATTCCGTAGACAAGGCGGTCGATAGCACCCTTCATCGGCATTGTGCAAAACCATGAATAAATTGGTGTTGCAAGGATTATCAAATCCGATTCAATTACTGAATCAAATATTTCTGGCATATCATCATCAATGGGGCATCCAAATCCGTCCCAAATGTTTTGACAAGTTCTGCATGCCATACATCCCTCTATTTTTTTATCATGGAGATCTATTTTCGTTACATCAGCCCCCGCCTTATTTAACTCATCAATAAATGGGATCAATAGATTTGCGGTATTTCCATTTTTCCTAGGGCTTCCAAACAATATACACACTTTTTTGTTCATCTTATTCTTCCATATCCTCCATGAATTTCTTAGCTAACCACTCCTGATCCTTAAGAATAGGTCTTCCTATACCTATGAGATCCGCCTGCTTTTCATCTATCATTTTTTCAGCAAATGAAATCTCCCTTATTCCTCCTGTTAAGATAACAGGAAGTGAGACCTTCTCTTTAATAGCTCCTGATGCATCGTGGAAATATCCCTCTTCATCTTCCATGCCCGGCCTTTTGTAAAAGCAAAGCCCGCCTGATACGTCAATTAGGTCGATCCCCTCTTTTTCAAATATAATCGATGCTCTTACACCGTCCTGAACAGTATTTCCACCATCCATGTAATCAGAAGCTCCAAGCCTTATGAAAAGAGGAAAATCATCGCCTATGGATTCACGTATAGCCCTTATAACCTCAACATGTATTCTGATTCTGTTCTCAAGGCTTCCTCCGTATTCATCAGTTCTTAGATTGGTAAGAGGTGAATAAAATTGATTGAGGATATATCCATGGGCGCTGTGAATCTCTACTGCATCAAATCCTGCTTTCTTAGCTCTTTTGGCCGCACTTGCGAAATCTTCTACAACTCTTTTTATATCATCGAGGCTCATAGCTTTATCCGGTTCAAAGTACTCTTGTCCCGTATTTTTTGACGGACCGATGTTATCAAGTCCCGTTCTTATAGGTCTAATAACTCCTCCTGCATGATTGATCTGTGCAGCTAACGGAATATCGTAGTCATGAACGATATCAACAATTCTCCTAAGCCCTTCGATGTCTGAATCCCTGCTTATAGAGAGCTGATGGCGTGATGCAGCTCCCTCAGGTGACACAAAAGCATGCTCTACTATAATCAATCCCAGATGACCGGATCTCGCGATCCTCTCATAATATGATACCGTTTCATCTGTAACTTCATGTTCTGTCGAAGGTGTACCGCTTGCCATCGGTGGTAGGATCAGTCTATTCTTTATTGTGATATCCTTTATCTTGATATCTTCATAATTTTTCATAATACCCTCCTTAAATCTGTACAGTTATTATTTTATCAGAATTTCATCAAACTACTATAGCATTTAGATATAATGAATGTAAAATATATGTATTATTTTAATTAGGAGATTACAATGAAAGAAATTTACAAGGATATATACACATTTGAGGTGCCTCTTCCAAAGAGTGCTTTAAAGGCGATTAATATATACGTAATCAAGGCTCCTGATAGGGCAATAGTAATTGATACTGGTTATAACACCAAGGAAAGCATAGAGTATATGGAAGATAATCTTGGAAAGCTTGATTTGGAAATAAAAGATTGTGACCTGTTACTTACCCATCTTCACGCTGATCATACAGGTCTTGCAGCCTTCTTTTATGAAAACGGTTGCAATGTATACATAGGGAAGGTCGATGGTGATCTCATGAATGATATGAGAAAAGACAGCTACTGGGCAAATTTTATGACACGTCTTCCGTTGTTTGGTATGGAAGGAGAACTTCTGCTAAAAGACTATATAGGGTATAGATACAGGCTTTCTCACGAAATTAATTATAACGTGCTTGATATCGGAGAGAAGATAAATATCGGAGATTATGAGCTGGAAGTTGTTGATATCAAGGGTCATACTCCGGGGCATATAGGCTTTTACGAGAGGAATAAGGGTTTTATGTTTGCAGGTGATACAGTCCTTGACCCAATTACACCTAATATAACATTTTGGGAATACAAGTACGGAAATATTCTCGGCACCTATATAAAGACCCTTAAGAAAATAAGGACCTTTAATCTTAACACTATTTTTTCCTCTCATCGTAAATTGATTGATAATCCTAATGAGCGAATAGATGAGATAATCTATCACCATCATTTGAGGCTTCAAGAAATTCTAGATTCTATGGATAGTTCAAGAGATGACTACACTATAAGAGAGATATCAACTAAGATTTCCTGGCGTATAAGGGCTAAGGACTGGGATGATTTCCCTATTCCTCAGAAATGGTTTGCTGTTGGTGAAACTATGGCACACGTAGTATATCTTATCGATTACGGGTATATTTCAGAAAAGAAGGTTGATGGTATCCTAATGCTAAAAAAGCTCAAAGATAAGCTCAGCTCAATTGACTGATTCACTTCTAATTTTACTAATGCATATCATATATGCAATGACTGATAGCAGTTCTGAAGTAACAGATAATATGACAAGGTATCCTGGGTTAACATCATAGAGAATGCCAATAAGCCAGCTCCCTATGAACCAGGATATCCCAAACCCCGTCTCAAATATTCCAAATCCCATGCTTCTGTTAGATCTTGGAACTATTTTAGCTACCGAAGCTTTCATTACACTTTCCTGTGCACCCATGCCAATACCCCAGAGAATGATTCCTACTATAATTAATGCTGCACTATTATTTAAAAATATAAAAGCTGAAAAAAGAGAGCTTATCAAAGTCGATATCATGACAACCTTGATTCCTATTCTATCAAACAACCATCCGAAGAAAAGTGCGGCGAATGCATCAATAGCCATAGCCAATGCGTAGAGAAGGCTTAATGTAGATTTTGGAAAAGCTCCAGTCTTTGACGCATGAAGTGTAATCATTGTAAAGTCTGCAAAACCGAACGAAAATAAAACTATTGCAGTCATATATAATGCAAACACAGATTTGAATTCAAATTTTTGAATATCTTCTGATTCTTTTTTGAATATATCTGGATTTGGATATCTATGCCTTGAATAAAGTACGAGTGAAACAGTTATTAAAGCAGGTATCCCAAGAACAGTAAAGCAAACTCGATATGTTGATGTAAGATTTGAAGTTCCCTTTATTGCAGCAATGATAAACATCATAACAGGTCCTAAAAAAGCCCCTATTTGATCAAGAAATTCCTGATATGCGAACCCCTTTCCAATTCCAACCTCATCCGATGCGAAGCTTACGAGGGTATTCTTTGCAGGTTTTTTGATGGCTTTTCCTATTCTTTCCATAGTAATAAGCCCACATGCAATCACCCATCCATTCTCCGGTACCAGTGCAAGTGCAGGAATTGCAGCGACCTGAATTGTATACCCTATTATTACGAATACCCAGTATTTCTTTGTTTTATCTGCAAAATATCCAGAAATTATTCTAAATGAATATCCTATAAGCTCTCCAAGTCCGGAAACAAATCCTATGGTTGCAGCTGACGCTCCCGAGATATTCAAATACTCTCCAAGAATGCTTCTTGCACCCTCATGGGTCATATCAGAGAAAAGGCTTACTATCCCCATGAGTAATATGAAGGTCATTGCACCGGATTTTAGCTTACTTTTATTATTCATTACATAACTTCTTCATTATTTGAAAATCTCTCAATTATCTTGTTTGCTTGTTTTATTCCATCACAGGCTGCTGACATTATACCACCAGCATATCCGGATCCCTCTCCCGTAGGATAAATTCCTCTTACCTTGGTACTCTCTCCTGTATTCTTATCTCTTAGCACTCTAAGGGGAGCAGAGCTTCTCGTTTCAACTGCATTGATAATGGCATCATCATTATCATATCCCTTAATTTGCTTCGCAAAATGTGGAATTGCCTCTCTTATTGCCTCGTATGCAAAGTCAGGCATTGAGTTGATTACAGATTCTCCGCTTTTATCCATGAACTCTTTCATAGTACATTTTGGGGATTTGAAATTGCCACCGCCGTTTACAAAAGCAAGCCTCTCATATTTTTGTTGAAATCTTATTCCTGCTAAGGCATCACTTCCATCAAAATCTTCAGTTCTAACATCACAGAGTATTCCGCTATTTGCAGTGCCGCTGTTCCTACGCCTTTTGCTCATTCCGTTTACACAAAGCTCTTTTTCATCTGTGGCACATGTCACCACCTCTCCACCGGGACACATGCAAAACGAATACACGCCCCTTCCGTTGCTTGCCCTATATGATATCTTATAATCCGCAGGCGGAAGTCTTTTTTCATCCCCATACATAGCTTGATCTATGAGACTCTGTGGATGACTTATCCTAACCCCTATTGACAGAGGTTTTTGCTCCATTTCTACATTCATGTCATTAAGCATCTTATAGGTATCTCTTGCACTATGTCCGGTTGCCAATATGAGAGCATTTGTTCTAATATTAATATGTTTATCTTCCGGCTTTGAAACAAATACAGAAATTGAAGACAGCTCTCCTGATTCTATTGACACGTTTTCAAGCTTTGCGTTAAAAAGTATCTCTCCCCCGAGACCTATGACCTCTTCTCTAAGTCTAACCACTACGCTCCTTAATACATCAGTCCCTATATGAGGTTTGTTCTTATATATTATCTCGTCACCTGCACCTGCTTTTGCAAATTCTCCAAGCACATATCCTATGTTTGGATCCTTTATGCCAGTGGTTAACTTTCCATCTGAAAAAGTTCCTGCTCCCCCCTCTCCAAATAAGATGTTCGACTCTTTGTTGAGCATAGATTTATTTGTAAAGTTATTTACATCCCTAACCCTATCATCCATCTTGCAGCCTCTTTCTATAATGAGCGGTCGGTAACCACGTCTTGCAAGTTCAAGCGAGGCAAAGATCCCTGCAGGGCCAAATCCGACAACGACAGGTCTTCCTTTAATTATCTCGCTCCCAGGATCCGGTTCATATCTTTTATTCGTTTTTACAAATGAGCATCTATTCTTTTGAAGGATTTTCTTTGGTATGGGCTTATCTGTATCAAAGTCTACTGAATAAACTATCTTGATGTTTTTCTTGTCTCTTGCATCTATCGATTCTTTAACAACTTTCCACCAAATTATTTCATTCTCAGGTATGGATAATAGTTTTGAGATTTTTTTTGGTAATTCTGTCATCTCTCTTCCTATTTCTAGTTTTACCTCATTTATTCTATATTTTTTCCCTTCGGATTTTTTGCCACCATACCAAATTATATTATTCATCTATTGTACAATCCTATTTTTTTGTGTTTTTATCGTCAACATCAATTTTACAAATCGATTCATCATCATGAAAGTCGCAATATATTTCTTTAATCTCATCACTTTGTTTATCAAGTAAATTTTTTCTCTGAATTATTTGCTTTTTTGCAAACCTCCTACTCTCTCTTCTTTGCTTTTTTAATAAATCTTCCATTCTATCCCTCTCATAGGGATTTTTTATAGATTCAAGCCTTTCCTTTATTCTATTTTCAGCGATTTCCATGTATTCTTTCGCAAGTTCGTGCTCTCTATTGATATGTGTTTTTATAATCTTATTTATATCTTTTGGAGAATTAATAATCTCAACGACAGCATTAATTGGATCGGCATCTACAACTCGATATGTAATTGATCCAAGCAGTGGCATTATAAAAACACTTATTGCACCTGCTGCTATCAGAACTGAAGAAATGTCTATATCCATTAATTCATATTTAACAGCAATTGTTGTAATTGCAACAATAAGTGGAAGTGCCGTAGTGCAATAGAAGCCTACTGAAAATCTATGATGTATATTAATTCTTGTTTTTGGATTCTTATCTAATGATAAAGAAATTACTATAGGTATTGTCCTTATTAGAAAAAGTAGGAGTATAAATATTATAAGGATTACAGGTCTTTTTGAAACTGCTTTCAAATTGATTCCAGCACCTGAAACAACAAAAAATATTGGTACGAAGAATCCATATGCCATTCCATTCAGTTTATCTTCAAGTATATAATTATCGTCAGGTGCAATATATCTAAGTACAAAGCCTGCAGCAAATGCACCTAGGACTATGTCAAGGTTGAATACAGAAGAAAAAGCCACGAGACTTATAAGGATAAGAATTGTTATTCGAATAATTGTCTGCGATGTTGTATTAGCCTTCCTTGTTAGAAATCTATAAACAGCTGTTCCGCCTTTAACCGCCTTGCTACCAAGCGCACCTATCCATATACATATTAGAAGCATAAGAGCAAGTATCAGAGCAGTCTTCCATGTTGTTCTTGTGGATAGAAGAATTGCCATTGCAAGTACAGTTGCGAGCTCACCCCATGTTCCATATGCAATCACAAGATCACCTACTCTAGTTCCTGTTAATGCCCTTTCCTTTAATATCGGCATAAGTGCTCCTAGTGCCGTTGTGGTAAATAAGAGTGCTGTCGCAATATGTCCCTGTCTTCCCACTGCAATATCTGGCAAAATAAATGCTGCGGCAATTCCTATTGCAAAAGTAAAGATCCATGTGATGAATCCCTTCTTACCATCTTTTCCTGTAAGTGCTTTTGGGTCGATTTCAAATCCTGCCAGGAGAAAAAGGAATGCGCAGCCAAGGTCAGAGAGGAATATAATTGCCTCACTATCACCTTTTATTATATTAAAAGCATTATGTCCCAAAATTGCTCCTGCCGCAATTAGGATTACAGTTTCGGGAACTGCCTGTTTTGGTATAATTTCCGCAATTATCGGAGTTAATGCAGCTATAAGTGCAATAACCATTAGTGAAATAAAACTGTCAGTCATAGGCATCTCTCTTTATTATACGGTTTATTGCAATATGGCGGAGAGAGGGGGATTTGAACCCCCGCACGGTAATTAACCGCCTGCTGGTATTCGAAGCCAGTCCCTTAAGCCTCTTGGGTACCTCTCCATGCGTTTTAATTTGCAAGCCAAATTATAGCATATCAAAATATCAGGTTCAAGATTCCTAATTTCTAGGTGCTCTTTTCCTCATTTTTGGTTTTTTTCTTGATTTAAAAATAATTATAATATTTATTATTAAGATTATCGAAATTAGAATACATATAGTACCTAAATTTGAAATATAAAACATCGATGGGAGCCAGCCCTCATTAACGCTGTCTTTTACATAAAGAGGTACACTTTCCATATATTTCCCGTCTGAATAAATCTTTGCTTTTCCTACTACCTCTCCTTGATCAAGCGGTGCCTTGATGTCTTTATCTACTGTTACTTTTACCTTAGTAGAAGATTTTTTTCCATTCTTTGGATATACAATACTATCATCTCTTGAATATAATTCTATTCGTGTATGTTCACCATTTTTTATCCATACTTTTTTTACAGGTTGGTCTTCTTCTATTGCTTTTACACTCATTACAGAAGTTTGTGCAAGGCTAAATGCCTTATTTTCATCATTTTTTCTCTCAGATTTCTTATCTCCAAGTAAAACAACTGTTAATATCATATTCTTCTTATTGAATCTTAGAGCAATAGTGCAATCATCGTCTTCCCAGTATCCTGTTTTACCTGATATAACGCCCGAATTTTCATCATTCAATTGATCAAGATGTGTTTCAAATGTCCTTTCGTCTTGCTTGTTGGTTTTACGCATCTTATATTCACGCGTTCCTGTTATCTTCTCTATTGTTTCGTTATCAAGTGCAGCATTTGCAATCTTTATGAAGTCATTCGCCGTAGTATAATGATTTTTATTTTTTAGACCATTTGGATTAACAAAATTTGTGTTTGTGCAACCTAATTTTTTGGCTCTATCATTCATCTTTCCTGCAAATTTATTTATGTCAGAATCGTATTCAGCAAGTGCATAAGCTGCGTCATTTCCAGAGAGAATCAGTAACCCATATAAAAGTTCTTCTATACTTACCTCCTCACCTTCTTTAAGATCCATACTGGATCCTTCTTGTTCTGACGCTTTCTTTGAAATCACAACAGTATCATTAAGATCGTGATGCTCTTCTAAGATGATAAGAGCAGTCATAAGCTTTGTTATACTATAAGGATTTACCCTCACATCTCCGTTCTTTTCCGCTACTTTTTCTTCCGTAGTATTACAATATATTACAGCACTTTTTGCGGTGAGATCTGGCTTTTCATTTACTTCTTTAAGTTTTGCTTCCGCATCAATAAAAGGTAACGCAATTATTGATATGAGCATTGCAATAGTTATTATGATTTTTTTCATATTAGCCTTTTTATTTCGAATTAGGTATAACAAGTTTCACTCCTTTTTTTACAATTTCTATTACTGCCTTTCCGCTCTTCATTTCCTCACCATCGACCGCAAATTGCATTATACCGCCTAATGGTTCTACTGCTATCCTGTTTGATCTAATGTATTTATATATATCTTCTTTTGTTTCTTTTTCTAAAAGTTTTCCCTTTATATATGCAGGCATCAATCTAAAAAATGTCCTCCTGCTCACTTTATTAACTATCAAAACCTCCATAAGTCCGTCGTCAACATCTGCATTAGGACAGCTTTCAATACCCCCTCCACAAAATCTTCCATTCGAAAATGTTGCAAGCAATAGCTCTCCTTCATGTATGATATTATCTTTATCTTTTATCCTGAGGTTTTGTCCACGCATTTCAACCACATTCATGATTATAGCCATCAGATATGGAAGAGCTCCTCGGAAAATTTTATTTTTTTTCAAATGATTTGAAAGTATTGCCGTATTTCCATCAAATCCTATATTTATTCCATTTATGCAATATCTTGTTTTTCCCTTACCATCTTCTTCATATTCTATCCTAAGAATATCTACTGGGATTGTATTCCCATTGAGATTAGCATTGATATCTAGGAAATTGCATGAATCAAAATTTCTCACGAAGTCATTTCCACTACCAATCGGTATTACTCCAAGTTCCACATGAGTTTTTCCATAAATTCCGTTTACCACTTCGTTAATGGTCCCATCTCCTCCGCATGCAAATATCCTTGTATCTGTAGATGTATCGGAAGCAATATCTGAAAGCCCTTGGGCTATTATTGTTGCATCCGTCATACCTCTTGTGATATGAAGACTCACATCCGGATTCTTCTTCATTAGTTCTCTGATTTCAGAGATGAATAGCCTCGCCTTCTTGCCATGTCCTGAATTTGGATTAACTATAAAGGCATATTTCATATCTTGACCCCTATAACCTTCTTAATGATTTTCGGAGCTGTAACGTTTTCTTTTGTTATTTTATATGAGTTCATCAAAACATCGGCAGCTCTTTTCAGTTTATCCTTGTTATTTGAGAATATCTCAATTACCTTATCTCCTTCAGCTACCTGCTCTCCTATCTTTTTATAAATAACTATTCCTGCCTGATAATCAATTATATCTTCCTTTTTCATTCTTCCGGCACCTGATAACTGTGAAGCTTCCCCGATTAGATGTGCATCAAGAGAAGAGATATATCCTCCTATGTCATCTGCTTCAATAGAATATGAGTATTTAGCAATACCAAGCCTTGAATATTCATCAATGATTTTGCTATCTCCTCCTTGAGCTTCTATCAGTTCTCTTAATTTCTCAAGTCCCTTACCGGAGTAAAGTACTTCTTTTGCTTTATCATATGCTTCGTCAGGAGTATCAGCCTTTTTTGCCATATATATCATGAGCTTTGCTATTTCAAGTGAAACCTCAGTTATGTCAGCTGAACCGGAACCTTTTAATACATCTATCGCCTCCATGACCTCCAATGTATTGCCAACAGCTCTACCGAGTGGCTGATCCATTCCACTTATTATTGCAGCGACATTTTTCCCTCCTGATTCTCCTATATCTATCATAAGGTTTGCAGCTTCACTGGCTTCATCCTCATCTTTGAAAAAAGCCCCATTGCCGCATTTAACATCTAGTATTATACCGTCACTTCCTGATGCAAGTTTCTTGCTCATTATACTAGAAGCTATAAGGCTAAGGTTATCAACAGTGCCTGTAACATCTCTAAGTGCATATATTTTTTTATCTGCGGGTGCAATACTGCCGCTCTGTGATATAACGGATATTCCAATTCTGTTAACCTGATCAATAAATTCCTGTGGTGAGAGTTCGACCCTGAAACCTGGAATTGCCGACAGTTTATCTATCGTTCCTCCAGTGAATCCAAGCCCTCTACCGCTCATTTTTGCAACCGGTACACCTGCTGCTGCTGCAATAGGTAGAGCTATTAATGTTGTCTTATCTCCTACTCCACCTGTTGAATGCTTGTCAATTTTTATATCGGGAATAGCGCTAAGATCGATTATTTCACCGCTTTTTAATATTGCATCTGTAAGTGCAAACGTTTCTTCTCTGTCTAGTGAATTAAAATAAATAGCCATAAGAAAAGCTGCCATTTGATAATCTGGAATTTCTCCTTTATCGTATGCGGCAATAACCGTCCGAATTTCCTCTTCACTAAGCTTTCTTCCGTCTCTTTTTTTAATTATTAATTCGTTCATATTGATATTTTTATTCATTTTTCGCCCTCTCTTATTTTAAGAATCCGTCATCATAAATCAATGCCGGTTTCGCAAATAGATAATCGAGTGAAACCAATTTATAATTAATAGATTCGTACACACCCATCAATGCTTTACCGAAATTTGTTGTTCCATGTAGATGACCATATATGCAAGTTTTTACATCATATTTTTTTAGTATATCCGTAAATCCTGTGGATTTTCTATTGCTATACGCCGGCGGATAGTGCAAGGCCACCAGGATATCTTTTGCTCCATTAGAACATGCATACTTTAAGCTATTTTCAAGTCTTCTCAGCTCTCTAAAGTATATTTTTTGCTCCTGCTCATCTGAATTATTATCCTCCGGGATCGTCCAGCCTCTCGTTCCGCAAATTGCAATGCCATTATCCATAATAAAAGCTTCATTCTGGATAAAATACATATCTTCATATAGTGAATTGAGCTTCTTAATGCCACTCCACCAAAGGTCATGATTTCCCTTAATAATAACTTTTTTGCCTGGCAAACTATGTATCCATTCAAGATCTGCTTTTGCCTCAGAAAGCTTTAACCCCCAAGATAAATCTCCGGGAATTACAACAACGTCCTCTTCATTTATTTCGGTTTCCCAATTCTCCCTTAGTCTGGTATCGTGATTTTCCCAGCCATCACCGAATATATCCATGGGCTTATTTATCTCATCTCCCATGCTTAGATGTAAATCTGCAATTGCAAATATTCTCACTCTATCTCCTGTTTTAATAAAACTGCTCTATTCCTTTTTATTAATGCCTATAATTTCTCTTATAACTTCCCCCGCGATTACCAATCCTTCTGTACCCGGTACATAGCTTAAAGTCCCGGGTGTTCCTTCTACACTTATTGGTTTTTCGCTTGAAAAAACCACCTTTACCCTATCTATTTTTTCTTCTCTAAGACGTTTTCTCATAATTTTCGCAAGAGGATCTGTATGAGTCTCTGATAAATATGAAACTCTAAAGCAGTCATTATAAATTTTGTTTCCTGCACCCATTGCGGAAATCACTTTTACATCATTATTATAGCATGATTTAATTATATCTACTTTCGCTTTTATATCATCGATTGCATCAACAACATAATCGAATTTCGTAAAAGAGAAATCGTCACCCGGCAAATAATATTTGTCTATCACTTCTACTTTAATTTCGGGATCAATATCCTTTATCCGCTCTGCCATTGCAACCGCTTTATTTTTCCCCATTGTTGAACTTAGTGCTATAAGCTGTCGGTTAATATTGCTTAAAGTAACTTCATCTCCATCTATAAGTGTGATGTTCCCGACTCCTGCTCTTGAAAGAGCTTCCGAAACGTAAGAACCTACTCCACCCACTCCAAATATTGCAACCTTAGAGTTTCTTAGCTTATTTACCGAAGCACTACCTATTAATTTAACAGTCCTTTCATCTCTTGATTCAAAACTCATCATGATAATTAAGCTCTCTTCTAACAGTTTCAATAGCTTTTATAATATCTCCGTCGTTATATCCGCGTCTTTTTAATTTTCTTACTATGCTTGCTGTCATTTTTTCATCAATTTCGCTTACATCTGATGCTATAGATCTCACAAGAGAAATTGCATCGGATAACTCATCTATTGCGAGACTTTCTTTACATTCCATAACAGCGTTTTCTATGTCCTCCTCAGAAACACCACGCATAATAAGCTCCATTTTTATCCTATTAAGTCCTCTTTTCTTTGGTATTACATACTCAATATATTGTTTCGCATATTCATAATCATCTAGGTATCTGAGTGAAATAAGCTCTTGGATCAATGGTTCTATTTCTTCATCAGAATACCCCTTGTCTCTAAGATACATTCTCATCTCTTTAACCGTTCTGGTCCTATACCCAAGATGACGAAATGCTTTATCCCTAATGTCACTCATAATTTTACCTTCTTTATGTTCAAGTCTTCTTCTTTACCCTCTATACATACTGATGAGTAAACGTCGCTAATCAGATCAAAATCAAAGATAGTATAACCGTTCAAGTATATTTTGTTATCTAAATTAAAAAGTTCGGGCACTTCTTCAAAAATCGTTCCGCCGAAAGCCTTAATATATGCTTCTTTTCTTGTCCAAAGCTTAAAAAAAACTTTATCTCCATGCTCCTTTATCTTTAATACATCGCTTTTAGAAAAAACTCTTTCTCCTATTTTGATAAGATCGCCCTTCCTACTTACTTGAATATCCAATCCGCAATTTTTCTCATAAAAAATTATAGCCCATATATTCTCGGTATGTGATATAGAAAAATTTATAAAGTCATCAATATATGGCTTTCCTTTATCTGTATACTTCAAGTTGTTCAGAATTCTTTTAGATGGAATTTTTCTTCCTGATATGTCAAAATATCTTTTTATAGAAGCATAAAGCAGATTTCTGCTGATTTCCTTATTGATTATTCTGTTTTCTTCAGAATAAAACAAATACATTTATATACTTCTCCAAATCTGTAATCATTCATTCATAAGTATGTTAACACACGTATTTAGACATTCAGGGCTTTTTGTATCACATTTGATATCAGGTTCTATTCCTATTTTGTTGATTTTAGAGCCTTTTGGGGAGAAATATTCAGCTATTGTCAGCTTTAGTTTAGATTCATCCCTCAAATTGTATATTCCTTGAATTACACCTTTTCCGAACGTCCTATCTCCAACAAGTTTTCCTGCATCATTATCTTTAACAGCATATGCAAAGATTTCAGATGCACTTGCAGTATAATCATCAACCAGAAGTACAAATTTACCATCGATCATTTTGGAATCTGATGAATAGGTTTTCATCTTTCCTTTTCTTTCCTTAACCTTTATAATATCTGCCTTTGGAAGTATGGCGTCTGCACAGTCAATTCCTTCCTGCATCACACCTCCTGTATTTCCCCTAAGATCTATTATGAACTTTTTACAGCCCTTCTTCTTAAGGTCTTCTAAGGTATTAGAAAATGCCTTTGCTGTTCCTTCTTTAAATCCGGATATCTTAATATATCCTATACCTTTTGATTCATCATAAACCTTGCTTTCAACTTCAGGATCTTCAATGTTTTCTCTAGTTATTGAATACTTATTTATCTTTCCGTTGAATTCACATTCAAGATCTACCTTCGTTCCTGCTTTTCCCCTTATATCTTCAGAAACTTTATCTATGTCTAAAGCCTTTTTTCCGTTAACAGTTTTGATTACTGAACCAACGGGTATCTTGGATTTATCTGCCGGACTATTTTTGATAATATCAACAATATAAATCTTGTCATCAATCTCTTTTATCGAGACTCCTATTCCTGAATATGACACGAGATATTTTCGTGCAAACTCATCATATTCTTTCTTTGTAAAGTATTCTGAATACTCATCATCCAGGTTTTTCATTAAATATGGAATGAGTTCTGAGTCAAGATCCGGCTTCTCTACATTCTTTAATGCTCTCTTTTCTATTATATTTTCTATACTGTAATATTTCCCGTATCTCTCATCGAGTCCTTGATAATATTTATATGTATTCTTACCTATAAGCTCAATTCCTGTAATTTCTATCACTATAATGACAAATAAGAGCATTATGATTGCTCCCGAAAGAAATCCTTTTATCAGACCGTGTTTTCTTGGATTATGTTTTTTCTCTTTTTCTTTCATCTCACTACCTTTCATGAGGAATAATCTCAAGAACCCTTATCTGTACATTCTGATTCCCATTCCATTCGTTAACATCAATATGTCCTAGAACATCAAAACTTGCCATCTTGTCTTTATTCAAAGCTTTGTCCATTAATGATTTGTTAAAATTAAAATAGATACATCTTATATTTCCTATCTCAAATATAGCGTGATCATTTGAGGTCCCTACCGTTCTCCATGAATTAATCGCTACATTTTTAAGCATGAAAGCAGGCTTAGGATTGCCCTTGCCACACGGTTCAATGTTTAGCAAATCGTAAGCCAAGCCAAGGTCTATTTCGTAAGGTTCGATTGTCAAGTCTACATCAAGATCTTCATCTAATAAATTATTATCTTCCAGAAGCAGGGACTTTATATCATTATTAAGTCTTGTCCTTAGCTCGTCTATCTTATCCTCTTCTATTGTAAATCCGCATGCCGCACTGTGGCCTCCAAACTTGATAAGACAGTCTCTATTTCTTAAAAGCATTTTGTATAGATCTATCTTTCCTCTGCTCCTACCCGTTCCTTTATATATGATTTTTTCGTCTGTTTCGTCGTTGTTTTTTTGTACTATTATTGTCGGTCTTTCAAATTTATCCTTTATCCGTCCTGCCACTATTCCAAGTATTCCCTCGTGGCAGTCATCTGTCTTTATTAATATAAAATCTCCTTTTTTTATCTCATCCGTCGCCTTAGTAATACATTGTCTCAATGCAAGATCTTGATAAGCTTTTCTTCTAGTATTTATTTGGTCTAGCTCTAAAGCAATATTTCCAGCTTCCTCTTCGTTATCAGTTAGAAGCAGTTTGACTCCAATTGAGGCATCCTTTATTCTTCCTGCCGCATTTATCCTTGGAGCTATCCTGAAAGAGATATCTGTTGCTGTTATTTTTTTACGGTCTATGCCAGACACTTCTATCAATTTTGAAATTCCAAGGTTGCATGACCTCTTCATCAATTTGATACCATATTTTATAATCGTTCTATTCTCATCAATCAAGGGCATCAAGTCTGCTATAGTTCCAAGTGCAACAAGTTCAAGAGCATTAACTATTATTTCTCTCGGAATTTCGATTGCAGTATTTATAGCACAAATGAATTTGTACGCAACGCCTACGCCGGCAAGCCCTTTGAAAGGATATTCATCATATGAGAGCTTAGGATTAATTACTATTCCACAAGCAACAATGTCTCCCGGATTATGATGATCCGTTATTATAGTATCTAGTCCAATACTCCTTGCATATTTTGTTTCCTCGAGTGATACAATCCCACAGTCAACTGTTATAAGCAGTTTATATCCATCATCTCTTATCTTCTTTATTGCATCTTTATTAAGTCCATATCCCTCATCAATTCTAGAAGGAATATAATAATCTACATTGTCCGTTATAGTTCTTAGTGCACGCATCATAATTGCAACAGAGGTCACCCCGTCGACATCGTAATCCCCGTAGACCATGATTTTATCGCCATTTTCTATGGTTTCAACAAGTAAATCAACTGCTTCCCTCATACCTGAAAGCAGAAAAGGATCATATGCAAGCTGAGGACTCTGGGATAGAAATTCATCAAATTCTTCCTCTTTGAGTCCTCTTTTTAGCAAAATCTGTCTGACAATATTAGATATATTATTGGTTCTATCTTTTCTTAACAAATCTTTCTCTCGCTATATATCAGTAAAGGGAATATGGGTTTATGTCACTTCCATTCAAAAATAATGAAAAGTGAAGATGTGGTCCTGTTGACCTTCCGGTGCTTCCAACATATCCTACAATTTGCCCCTTAGTTACGTACTGCCCAGCCGTGCATGCCCTGCTGTTTAAGTGTCCATATAAGGTTGATTTACCATTACCTATAGAAATTATTACGCAATTTCCGTAACCACCGTACCATGAAGAAAGTGTAACATATCCGTCCGATACAGATCTCACTGGTGTCCCAGTCGGCACAGCTATATCAAGTCCGTTGTGATATCTCATTGTACCGAGGAATGGATCAGATCTGTAACCATATTCTGATGTTATTACTCCATTCATAGGAAGAGGCCACAGATATCCTCCGCTTGATGAAGTACCTGATGAATTTTGTTCAGCCAATTTTCTGTCGTATTCGGCCTGGGCTCTTGCTGTTTCGGCAGCAATATTGTTTGCTTCTTCCAAAAGTTGTTGCTCTTGCCTTTTGTATTCTTCAGCATCAGCTTTATATTGGTTTCTTATGGACTGAATTTCTTCCTGAGATTTTTTTAGATTTTCTTCCTGCTTTGAAAGTTCATCCTGAAGTTTTTCAAGATCTTTTCTTTTTTTCTTTAATTCTTTGAGTACCTTTTTGTCATTTGATAATATTCTCTGAACCATACTAATGTTGGTAAGAAGCTCGTTGATATCTGAAGAGCTCAATATTACCTCAATAATACCAATAGACCCGGTTTTGTACATAACTGAAAGTCTGTTGTTAAGAGCGTCATTCTGCTTATCTATATCCTGTTTTGTTTTTTCTATATTGGCCTTTGTAGAATTAATCTCAGCTTGCTTATTGTTTATTTCTTCTGTAATAGTTCTGATCTTTGCTTCTGCTTCGCCTACTTTCTGATAGAATTCGTCAGCTTTTTGTCCTGCCTGCTTTGCTTCAGAACGTTTCGATGCTTCAGTCGTTGCATTAATAGTGCTGCCTATTACCAATGAAAAAATTATAATAATTGACAGTACCAATGATATTTTCCTTAGATGACCAGTTTTACTCATATATGATTTCCTTTCGCTATTATTTATAACTATCTGTCAAGGAATCTCCTTATAGAAATTATGCTTCCGCATGTACCTATTCCTATTCCAAGTGATGCGAATATCATTGCAAGATTAGGAATCAAATATTCTGATGTTAGTACTGGCACACTCAATATTCTCATGATATCGTCGCCAAAAAGTGTTACAAGTTTTTCGTAGATCAAATACATCAAGCCTGTTGAAATAAGGGACGAAATTATTCCAATTATAATTCCCTCCATAAGGAAAGGTGCTCTTACAAACCAGTCTGTTGCTCCTAAATATTTCATTATTTCAATTTCTTTTTCTCTGTTAAATACAGTGAGTTTAATTGTATTTGCTACTATTACTGTAGAGACGATTATTAAAAATATCATGACAACAATTGATGAAACCTGAATAAAGTGTGTTATCTTAGTAAGTTTTGAAACTGTATCCTGATAATAATTAACGCTGTCAACTCCTTGGAGCTTTGAAATTTTATGATTTACCTCATTACCTACGCTTTGATCATTTACAAATACTATGTAGGAATCTGGAAGGACATTCTTATCAACATTGTCAAGCAAGTATGCATTATCTCCCCATCTTTTTTTCATTATATTTATTGCATCTTGCTTGCTTCTGTATTCAACTTTTTCAATGCCTGAAATGCTGTTTATCTTTGACTTAACTGACTCTTTTGTGGCATCATCCGCATTATTATCAAGGAAGACTTCGACAACGTTATAGTCCTTTTCTATAGTTTTAGCAAATAAATCAACATTAAGAAATGCAACAAAAAACAAACCTAATATAAGCATCATTGCCGTTATTGCAACAACTGATGTTAGACTCATGGCTTTGTTTCTTCCAATCTGTGAGAAGGATTGCTTTATTGTGTAAGCGAAACGACTAAACATATTTATCCTCCTCTTTAAAATCTATATATAGATCCTCTTCCTTAGGATTCTCATAACCATATTCACCTTTAGAATCATCTCTTCGGATCGTACCATCCTCAATAGTTACAACCCTCTTGTTAAAATGATCAACTATGTCCTTAGCATGGGTAACCATGATTATTGTAGTCCCTCTTAAATTAATCTTTTCAAGAAGATTCATTATATCCATCGCCGTCTTCGGGTCAAGATTTCCTGTAGGCTCATCGCAAATAAGGACTCTGGGATTATTTATAATTGCTCTTGCAATTCCTACTCTTTGCTGTTCTCCAGCAGAGAGTTCCTTAGGATAGCGCTTCATCTTGTCATTTATACCTACAAGTTCCAATACTTCAGGTACTCTTTTCTTTATCTGCTTCTTTTTTGCATGTGTTACCTCAAGAGCAAAAGCAACATTCTCATATACCGTCTTTTTATCAAGAAGTCTGAAATCCTGAAAAACCATGCCTATCTTCTGTCGAAGGATTGGAATTTCTCTCCTAGATAGCTTTGTAATATCCGTATCATTGATAAGGATTTTACCTGAGTCAACTTTTATTTCCCTCAAAATCAGTTTGACAAAAGTTGTCTTACCTGCGCCACTCGGCCCTACGAGAAAAACAAAGTCCCCCTTATCGATCTTAATATTTGCATTACTGAGTCCGACGATATCTCCGTAATTTTTACTTACATTAATGAATTCTATCATTGTCCCTCCTACAGTGCAGTAATCACCGAATAATTATATCAAAAAAAAGAGTGAATACAAAGTATTTCACTCCTTTAGTTCTAATTTTCTGAATGTCAACATTAAATTTCACATTTATATAAGATATTTCAAATATTTATATTAAAGTGCTAATTAAATATGAAAATTACCTATAATAATCGCACGTATTTTTATTATTTGAGTTCAAAATGATTCTCATTTGCAAAGCTATCGCATACTATTAACAATATAACCATTTAAAGGCACGAAAATTAATGCCAACTTAATTATCGGTTTTCTTACATCTATATTTTAATTATAACTGTATTTTACAACCTAATTTTTCAAGTTCTTTATCATAGAGTTCATAAGAACACTTACCATCGAACATTTTTCTCGGGTAAAAGTTCATCCATTCCTCTACATACTTAACATCT
This sequence comes from uncultured Ileibacterium sp., assembly GCA_902488835.1. Taxonomy (GTDB): domain Bacteria; phylum Bacillota; class Clostridia; order Peptostreptococcales; family Anaerovoracaceae; genus Alterileibacterium. Next base: position 8,555 of record CABTXQ010000008.1, on the reverse strand, counting down.
CTTTTGTTTAACACTTTATCAAAATCAGTACCTTTAGGATAAAGTCTTCTTATGAGTATATTGTTGTTTTCATTACTACCACGCTCATGCGGACAATGAGGATGACAATAATATAGTTTAGTTCGGTTACCAACTCTATAAAGTGCTTTTTCTATACCTTTATAATCTTGAAATTCACATCCATTATCTACTGTAATAGTTTTAAATATCTTAAAAAAATCACTTTTATAAGTCTTTTCTAAGCGGTTCATTGCCTTTACCACTTCATATGAATTATGTCTTTTCAGAACCTCTATAATCTCATATCTTGTTTTTCTCTCAGTTAAAACTAATAAAGCCTTTTTATTTGTCTGTTTGCCTATAACACAGTCCATTTCCCAATGACCAAAAGAATTTCTGCTAAGAATTTCTTCATTCCTTTTTTCAATAGATACACCCCTATCTATTTTTGCCCTTTTTTGTACCTTAATGTTCTTTTTCTTTTTCTTTTGCATTCCCCTTCTAGGTAGTGCTTCCATTGTAATATCATTAAAGTAACCTTTTCTAATACTATTATATATTGTATTAACGGACTTAACGACTAAATCAAATTTCACTTTTGACTTTTCCATTTCAAGCAAGACAGCACCCGGACTATATTTATATTTTTTAATCATGTATGAAATGTGATTCTTGAGTTTAGAATTTCCCTTTAAGCAAGCTTCTCTACCTTTCATTGACAAATTATGTCTATATAGCTTTTCTGCTTCTTCAGGGGAGTATCTTTCTTCAGTTGTATAGTCAGAATTCAAATGCTCATAAGTTGCTCTTTTAATTTCATAGTAAATAGTTCTTACTGAACAGCCAATAGCACTTGCTATGTCTTGCTTAGAGAATTTGCCATTATTTATCATTCTTTCTATAACGAGTCGATCATTATATGTTAAATGTTTATAGTTATTACCCATGATATTTGCCCTATTTTAAATTTCTTCTCCACGAGATTCTATTTCTTTTTCAAGCTTTTCATGTTCAATGTTATTTCTCCAGTTTGTATAATTATATTGCATAGAACGTCTTAATCTTCTCATTGCATTTTCAAATAAATACTTATTAAATATTGTCCTTTTATTAATATTTTTTTGTTTAGAATTAATCTCCCTATATTTATTAACTTGAGAACGATCAAAGTTTTGTATTTCTTTTAAAATTGCATTTCCTAGCCTCGTATATAGACCATCTTTTTTATCATATAGCTTATTTTTCTTATAATCATTATCACCACCATATACTTTCTTATAATTACCCTCTTTTTCTTCGATTTTAGCAATGATTTTATTAAAGTCATCACTATGATAGGTTTCTATGAAAAGGTTGCTCAAATCGTCGATTTTTGGCTTTATATGAGCAAAATTCTTTTGATTATAGTTCCAGTATCTTCTTTCTACCCCAGTTTTTTTAATTTCATCATAAATCTGATTCATTTTCTTCTGAAAATTAGGATTATTAAAAAATTGTTGTTCTTTTTTATCATTTATAATACCTCTAAGCATATTAGTAATTTCAATAGTGCTTTCTTTATCCTGGTCTAATTCTGAACTAAGAACTTTCTTTAATGTTTTTATACTACTTTCCTTGAATTTCCCCTTATACTTTAGTCTAATAACTTGATTCCCATCTTTGTCAAGCAGTGGAATTTTTTCAAGCCTTCCAGTTTCAGGATTCCTTTGCATTTTTATTTTACCCATTTCATTTCTTTTCCATTCTTTAAAAGGCTTTTTTTCTCTCATTGGAGAAGGCTCAACAGTCGCTACATGAATATGTATATTATCAGTATTATAGTGAAAAGAAGCAGTCCATATCGCATTTTGAAGCCCTTCTTTTTCAAGCATTGATGAAATAGCTTTTCTTCCTGCAGCAACAAGAACTTTTTCATTTAAGAACTGTGTTCTAGGATCATATATTCCAATTTCTGATAAATAACTGTTATCAAATGAAATAACTGTCTGCCACATATTACTGCCATTTACTTGAGCTTTTTTAAATAACTCTTTTACATTGTCTTTCTCTTCAGGACTTAGATTGTCTTTATCCTTAGTAAAAAGGCTGCTTACTTTTTCAGTACCTTCTTCATAATGTTTTTGTATAGTTTTCTCTTCATTTTCCATGTATTTAATATAATCACCGAAAAGATTGTACTTATCTAAGGACTTACGTTTTGTTGCATTATCTCTATCAATATAATTTATGTATTCATTGAATGAGCTTCCACTTGACTCACAAAATCTTGTAACTACAACTATACTTGCCATTTCCGTACCTCACTATGAATTTATTAGTTCCAATAACCTCTGAATAGTATCTGTGTTTTCTGAAATAGTTTCTCCTGTCTTTTCAAGCATATAATTGTACATAGCTGTCATATCTTTAAATAGACTTTCGTATTTGTCGTTAAGATATCTAATGTCTGGCATAATTGCATAATCAGACAATATTATTTTCACAAGCGAATTAAGACTTAATCCTTTTTGTTTTGCTATTGCCTCTAATTTTGCTTTTACTGCAGGATCAATATCTCTTATAAAAATATTAATGTTCTTCATTATTCAATTCCCTTTTCTGCTTTTTCATTGTCTTTAACTTGTTTTGCATGCGAAATAATTTCATTAAGATGTTTTTCTGCTTCTATAAGGACTTTATGTTTTTCCTTTCCTGTTGCAGGCATAAGATATGAATAGTTTTCTTTATATAAAAAAGTATTTGCAATATCTTTTAGAATAATGCTATTTCTTTCAGCAGTTCTTACACCAAGTCTTAATCTTGTTAAATCATTTTTTAGTTCCTCTTTTATTTTCTCTGATATAATGTCTATCATTTTTTCTCTTGCTTCATCTTTTTCTTTGTAATCATTGATTATAAATTTGACAGCATTAACTTCAGACTTAATACTATATTTCTCCATATATTCATGAATAATTTCCACACTTTTTTTATCTAAATCATAATGTTTTTTCATTTTTATACCTCATATTTGCAAATAAGCGTATACCTAAAAGGTATTTTTGCCATTTTTATAGTCAAAATCATATATCAAAAAGGTATATATAGCACTAAATGTGCTATCACTCTAAACCGTTGGCACTGCCAACGTAGCACTAAATGTGCTATCAGTTTTTCCTTATGCTCTTTATTTATTCGCAATGCGAAAAATAAAACAGGGTGGCGAATTAATCCCCACCCACCAATTTTGACTATAACTTTAATAACATTAATTTTAAAATTTCATTTTTTAACTCGATGTTTTTTCTATAAACGGGCTTGTGAACCATTTTCCATCTGCCCCCTTCTTCCACTATAATTACTCCTACGTATTTTAAATCATTAAGATATGTACTGTATCTATCCTTAATTAAATTTCCTTTTTCTGACGGAATTACAATCCAAGACTTATGTACAAACTTTGAATTTTGTTTTGCTTGTAGAATAGCTTTCTTTATATCTGACAACTTAAATTCAAATGCATTAAATTGAACTTTATCCTGGAACATTTCGATTGTAATTAAATCCGCATTACCCTCTCGAATTGGCGATTCAAATTCATATCTTAAAGCACGACCGGAATAATTGTAATTTTCCCAAAACTTATCTTTTAGCTCTTTTTCTGTTAAAAACATTTTGTCACCTATTCATCAAGATTATTAAATTCTGGAGCTTTTTCAAAATTTTCAGAGTTGTTATTTTCGTTTTCAGGTGTAATATCTTCAATATTTTTTCTATTTTCAGGTTCTTTTATTTCAAATACTGTTGCTTTCTGATATTTTTTAATCTGCATTTTTCTTTCCTTGCTTTAACCACCTGCATAAACTTTCTTCCAAAATTCAGGTTCGTTGTCATCCCAGGATTTTGGATATGAAATAGATATACTACACAATCGGTTCACCAAATAATCTTCGACATATACTCCAGTAATTTCAAATAACTCCCAAAGAATATTTTTAAATTCATTTCCCTCTTGTTTCCAATCACAAGAAATTTCATAAGTTAAATAATCATTAGCATGAGAATCTTGAAATAAACATTGCGGAGAATCGTTACTATATATAATAGCAATTCTTAATAAGCTAATGATTTTAGTATAATCATATTCTTCTTTAAAAAATAATGTTTCACAATATGAAACATTTTCAGGTTTGGGGAGTAAGACCTTTTTCTTCTCTAAAAATCCTTTTGTAAAAGTGCCTTGAAACTCTATTAAAACTGGTAAATTTTTCATAATTATTTATCATCCTTTATATCAAAATCAAAAATTGTTACATTGATATATAGTTTTTCCTTTTCTTTATTATAGGAATTTTCTATCTTAGCCATAGTAAGTATTATTTTGTCTTTATCTTTCAATGATTTTGCTTTTTTATAAGCATCTCCTACAAAATAAGCATTCCAGGAAGAATATTTAATCTTATCATCCTGACCTTTCCCTTCATAGGTTGATATATTTGCTCTATATGTGTTTTTTCTATTTTCAGCTTCTTTTACTTCAAATACTCTTGCTTCTTGTTTTTCATAAATTTTCATAGTTAACCTCTCATTCAATAAAAAAGAAAAATTTTAGTCATGTTTATAAGTTAATTTAAGATGTATCAAATATAAGTTTCATTTTTAAGTATCACCACCTTTGTTTACGTGAACATTAAAAGTTGTTCTCTGTTAGCTGTAAAAAAGGCGATTAAAAAAGGTAAACTCAAGTAGGAATGCTTTCCGGTGGAGAAAAAGCAAAGCTTTTTACAACCGCTTGCTACTTGAGAAAACCTGTAATCGCATAAAATATCAGCACAGAGAACAAAGGAGAATATTCTTCTATTTCGAAAGAAATGTTCATTAAGTTATCTTTATGGTTTATATAAATAAAAAAAGAGGGGGGGATAACCTCTTTTTACAATTTAATTATAATGTTGATATAAATACTAATTAGAATGGCAGCTCAATATACTGATCTTCCGGGCAAATTAAGATTATAAGTTTATCATACCCCCATAATACAAAGCTAAAGAATAAGATAAACACAAAAAATGTTATTTTGACTGCAAACTCCATTTCTGTGTGAGTTAACTTACTTATAATTATAATGAGAATACAAAATATAATCGCTCCTTTTGATATAAAGCGTATGATGCCCCTGAATAAAAGTAACATATCTAGAAGCATCTCTCTTAATGCTTTTTTCATATCTAACCTCATTTCTTCCTAGTGTTATCAAATGATATGTCTACTTTACCATCAATAATGCTATATTTCAAAAATGCATCAAATTTCTCTCCTGATTTTCTTTTAAATCCAGTAATTTTATTTTTACTTTTCCCCAGCTTTATAAGATCCATTAAAACTTTATCTGAAAGTTTTTTACCTGCTATTTTTTTAGGAATGCTGTAATTGCATCCTGTTCCATCTTTTTTCCAATTCTGACAAGTATATCCCCAATTTTTGTCAACGAGCGGTTCGTTGCAAAATGGGCAAGTAAATATAGATTTTTTCAAATCCTTTCTGTTTTTTAATAGTATTTCTTTGTCATTAAGCATATTTTGATACTTTTCTTCAAAGTCCTTCTGAATGCTTTTTAAGAAAATTGTTTTTGATAGATTCCCATCTTCTATTTTTTTAAGATTAGTATCAAGCATCGATAAGTAGTCAATCGATTTAATATCTTCTGGAATTAAAGCATCCATCTTTATACCAAAATCTGTAGGAACATAGTATTTGCCGTCTTTTTTTACAGAACTATCAATGTTATGCCCTTTCTTTTCTGTTATTTCCTTAAGTATTTTATCTCTTGTCGCTCCAGTTCCTATGTTATGTATCTTCATATAATCAAGTAATGAAGATGTTGTAAAGTGTTTCTTAGGCTTAGTTTCTGCATCAACTATTTCCACTCTATCTATATCAATACATTCTCCTGGTATTAAATTTTCTGGTATATAATTGACAATTTCTTTTTCTTCTTTACTGCTTTTTAAGATTCTTGTATAGCCCTCTTCTAAAGCAGTCTTTCCTTTAGCTTTAATTCGTATATTATTTGACTTTAATATCAATTCAGTTTCTTTATATTTTTCTCCTGGTAAAAATAACGAAATAAAACTAAGTACAATTTCATCAAAAACATTCTTTTCTTTTTCATCAAGATTAAAATATTTACGCTTAATTCCTTGTTCAGGAATAACCGGAATTAACGCATGATGATCTATTACCTTTTTATCATTAAAATATCTTCCAGGAATATTTACTTGAGCTGCCATATTAACAAATTTACTAAACTCTCCGAAATTAAGTTCAGTTAGAACATTATTTGTTATATCCTTTAAATCTGATGTTAAGTATCTGCTATCGGTTCTAGGATAAGATAATATTTTATGTTCATCATAAAGAGATTGACTGAGCTTAAGTGTTTCTTCAGCTTCATATCCATATTTATCGCTCATTTTCTTTTGAAGCGTTAAAATGTCAAAAGGTTTAGGGGGATAATTAATTTTAACTTGTTCCTCATATGAGAGGACTTCTCCCGTTTTACCAATACTTTTTCTAATCTCATCAGCTTCATTATGTGATTTTAAGTCCATTCTTGAATTATCGTCAGAAATAACTACCCCAGTAAATTCAGCTTTATCCTTTATAAAGTTTACTGAAATATATGAATAAGGTATTTTTACAAATTTTTTTATTTCTTCATCTCTTTTTATAATTGCACTAATTATAGGCGATTTACATCTACCATAATTAACAGTTACACCGTCAGTTTTTGTTAAAGATATGAGTCTGCTATAGTTATATCCCATAAATTTATCCATAATCGCACGAGCTGCTCCTGCATCGTATAAATTATCAAGCATTTTTTGCTCTTCCATATTCCCACCAATCAAGTTAGCATATGCCTCTACTAATGCTGCTTTTGTTAGACTGCTTGACCATAACCTATACACATTCTTTTTCACTTTGCTCTTTTTAATAATCCATCTTTGAATTAGCTCACCTTCCCTACCGGAATCTCCAGCATTTATAATAACGTCAGCTTTTTCTAAATATGCTTTTATAGCTCCAAATCGTTTTGCACTTTCATAATCGATTTCTTTTAATTCACTATCGGTAAAAACTATTGGCAAATCACTAATTTCCCATTTTTTATATTTTGGATTAATTTCTTCCGGCTCTTTTAATCTTAATAAATGCCCTTGTGAATGAACAACTATAACCTCATCATCTCCTAAATAACCATGTAAAAATCCACCAGGTATCTTTTCAAGGTTATCAAGGTTGATAGCTTCAGCTATATCTTTAGCAGCATTAGCTTTTTCAGCCATTATTAATATTATGCTCATTTTTTCCTCTTTCCTTTAATTGATTTAATCTTTTTACCAAGAAATGCTTTATTAAAGCTTTCCTGTAGTACATATCAACATACCCATATGCACTCATATATCTTTCATTTTCATTTTCAAAATTTACACTTACAAACACCAGGTCTTTATCAGCTAAATATTTTGCAAATGCCTCGCATAAATAATCTTCTATATCTTTAATATCTTTACTCTCTATTCCTAAAAAATAATTATCAATTTCTCTTTTAGTTAAATCTATTTTAAAATTAATATCTAAAGCATAGTTTTCTGCAAATTCTTTTACATGTTTATATCCTACATCTAGCATAATTTAACCTTTCCTATATCATCTTTTTCAATTCAACAATCATATCTTTTAAAACTGAAATGAATTCTGTTCTAACTCCTGGATAAATTAGTGTAATAATTCCTATTGCTGCAAAAATAATTAGAGCAATTCCTGCAATCGTTTTTATTGAAATTCTAGTAAATTCTAAAATGGATCTAACCGTAGTACTTTTTTCGACAATAACTTTATCTCTATCAATCTCTTCATGTTTCTCATGCAGCCTATTTTGTTCTTCTCTAAAAGCTCTCTCTTGAGCAAGAATCGCTCTCATCTTGTTATATCTTCCCATTTTTACTCCTTCTAAAGAAATTCTTTTTCTTCTTTTTTTCAGATGGTTTGCTTATATCCTTATTTTCTGAAAGAGGAATCAGTTCTTTATATAAATCAACATTAGATAAAATATAAGGGTTAGGTGTATAGTCAGTAAAATAACATCTATCACTAGACATAAAATCTCCCATCATCTCTCTAATTTCCTCTCTATCATTTTCAGCAGTAAAAGAGAAAATTAAATCAGCCTTTTTATATGATAAGTTGGCAGCAATTTCCCATGTGTAGTCCATCTCAGCAGCGTTAGCACCTACACAAAAAAACTGCAAATCATCTTTCAGAAATGCAGTTTTATTAAAGTTAATATCTGTATATACTCCGTAGTCATAAACAATATAATCATAATTAAGTTCTGATAGATCTGATAAAAGGTCAGGCTTATAGTACATATCGATACCTTGAGTTTTTATGTATCCTAGTTCAACCTCATCAATTTCTGTTTCAAAGAGGAATCTCGTTTTTTCAACAAAGGACAGTTCCTTCCGCTCTTCAGAAACAGCCGTATTAATATATTTATTTATGTATTTATT
>CABTXQ010000007.1 GCA_902488835.1 uncultured Ileibacterium sp. | reverse complement strand
TGCTTGCTATCCGACAATAGTTACACTTGGACAAATTATCTCAGCACTTAAATCCGGTGATTATGATCTTGATAAAGTAGGAGTATTTATGTCTCAGACTGGTGGAGGGTGCAGAGCTTCAAATTATGTAGCTCTTCTGAGAAAAGCCTTTAATGATATGGGAATGCCTCAAATACCTGTAATTTCGTTCAACATGGCAGGACTTGAAACGAATAAAGGGTTTCACGTTTCAATAAAAATGCTCTTATCCTTTATTATGGCAACAAATTACGGTGATCTTATGATGAAATGTTTATATCGCACAAGGCCATATGAAAAGGTTAAAGGATCAAGCGAAAAAATAATGAATAAATGGTTTGATAAAATTGTATCAAATTGTATTAACTTAAAGACAAACCAGTTTAAGCGAAATATTCAAGATATTGTAGATGAATTTGATGAACTACCTCTTAATGAGGATATTAAGAAACCCAAAATTGGCATAGTTGGAGAAATTCTTGTTAAATATCATCCTAATGCAAATAATAATCTTGTTGACCTAATAGAAGAGGAAGGCGGAGAAGCGGTAGTACCAAGCCTTATAGACTTTTTTGAATATGGAATGTTCAGTAAAAGATTTAATTACAAATGGCTTTCAGGTAAGAAAAATGATACTCTTATTAACAATACGGCACTTAGCATTATTGAGCATTATAGAAACATGCTAAGAAATGTGCTTGATAAATCAAAGAGATTTAAACCGGACATAAAGATTGAAGAAAAGGCTGAATACGCATCAAGGATAATCAGTATAGGAAATCAATGTGGCGAAGGGTGGCTTCTTACAGGGGAAATGGTTGACCTCATAAATTCTGGCGTAAAAAACATACTGTGCCTGCAGCCATTTGCATGTCTACCAAATCATGTCGTAGGAAAAGGAATGATAAAGGCTATGAGAAATTATGATAAGGATGCAAATATCGTCGCTATTGATTATGATCCGGGTGCATCTAATGTTAATCAACTAAACAGAATTAAAATGATGATGGCAACAGCTTTCAAGAATATGGAAGGGAGCAACTGATTAGATTTTAAATTCATATTTATATATGAAATAATAGAGACCCAACTATTCCTAAAATCACAATTTTCGGAATAGTTGGGTATATTAATTATCTTTTTCTTGAATACTGTCAACCCATTGAGCTATCTCTTTTCTTCTGTATATAGATATAACAAATATTACCAATGCTATTATTGAAATTACTACAAGTCCTTGATAGTTTTTGGTTTTTGTAAAATATCCGAATAAAAGACTGCCTGCAACTCCTGGTATTCTTCCAAGCGTAGAGATATATATGAATGGTCTAAGTTTGATCTCCGAAATACCTGCTATATAGCTTATTGAATCTTTTGGTATTCCTGGAATCAAATACAGTAGAAATATAATAAGATATGATCTTCTGCTATTTAATTTTTGTGAATACTTATCTATTTTATCCTTACCAAATATAATATGCATTACACTTTTTCCAAGAAAAGACGCAAGTAAATATGTTATTATTGTGCCAAGTACGGCTCCTATTACCGAAATAATAAGTCCAACCCAAAATCCAAATGTATAACTTGCTGCAATTTGAATCGGCTGACCGGGAATAATGCAAATAATAATTTGAATAATTTGTAATAATATAAGTATGATAAATGCTGCAACCTTATTATTTGAAAAAGATGATAAGAGATTTTTCATGGATTTCGCATTAAAAAACACGTCCTTATAAAAATGAACAATAATCAAAGGAAGTCCAATAATAATGAATAAAAAAGCTAGTAATTTAATCATAATAATTAGCTTTTCTTTAGATGATAAACCCTTTGTATTGGCTTTTATATTATTTATTATATTTAATCTCTTTTTTAATCTCTTCTTCTTATAAACCATATTAAAACCTTATTTATACAATAAAAACTTATCGTCAATTAATTTCTCCTTTATAAGGCTGTCAAGACTTTTTATGATTCCATATTTTGAATGTTCATATGTAAGGCCACCTTGAAAATATGCTATATATGGTTCTCTCATTGGGGCATCAGCGCTTAGTTCTATCGATGAGCCTTGAACAAAATTTCCTGCAGCCATGACTACCTTATCATCATAACCAGGCATTTCCCATGGAATCGGTGTAACATATGAATCTATCGGAGAAGCTTTTTGTATAGATTGACAAAATACTAGCATTTTGTCCGGATCATTAAATTTTATAGCAGAAACAATATCCTTCCTTCTTGATTTTGCTGAAGGGCAAACTGAAAATCCTAGTTTATTATATACAAGTCCACATAAGAGAGAGCCTTTTGCTGCGGCATTTACAACCTTTGGTGCCATAAATAAACCCTGAAGAATAGTTCTATTTTGTCCAAATGTAAGTCCGCATTCATCCCCTATTCCAGGACATGTTAGCCTATATGAAGCAAGTTTGACAAGCTCTTTTTTCCCTGTTATATACCCACCGCTCAAGGCTAAGCCACCACCAGGGTTTTTAATAAGGGATCCTGCTATAATATCTGCTCCTACCTCTATTGGTTCTTTTTGATCAATAAATTCTCCATAGCAATTGTCTACAAATGTAATGATATTCGGATCAACAGAGTGAACAAGTGTGACGATTTTTTTAATTTCATCAATACTTATTGCAGGTCGCCAATCATATCCAGTAGAACGCTGGATCGCTATAATTTTAGTCCTTTTGTTAATTGCACTTTTCAATGATTCATAATCAATGTTTCCATCTGTCATAAGCGGTATTGATTTAAATTTAATGCCGTAGTCAATAAGAGTACCTTTGTTTGTGATATTGTTATCAATGTCAACTGTATTCTTATTTATTCCTCTTTTTCCAAGGTGTTTTATCTTTGATGTAGTGCTTGCACTGCCTGACATTGTGCCAATAACTGTTTTTAATGTATCATACGGTTCACCTGTTGCATAAATAAGTTCATCACCGGGCCTGAGAATCCCGAACAAAACTGTTGCAATTGCATGAGTTCCGTTTACAAGGCCACTTCTAACAAGTGATGCTTCTCCTTTGAATACTGATGAATATACTTTTTCTACTGCATTTCTTCCTGGATCGTCATAACCATATCCTGTATTCCATCCAAAATGGCTATCGTTTATATGATTTTCTTGAAAAGATGATAACACTTTTAACTGATTGATAGAGCAAATATCGTCAAGATACTTGAACTCTTCAGCCAATTCTTCTTCTGTATTTTCAATAAAATTAAATACATTAGGATCAATTTTAAATTCATCTATAAGATATTCTTTATAATTCAATTATCTTCCTTCCTTTCAAGCTCCCATTCCATGTCCTTTACAAGATCTCGCTTGACATTTATCTTATGTGATGCGTACAGTTGAGTTGTTGTAACCTGTTCATGATCAAGTAAAGCTTGAACATCATAGATTGAATTACCCCGACCAATAAGACTTGTAGCTGCAGTAGCTCTTAATTTATGAGGGCTATAACCATTCTTACGACTAGTACTTAAAGCTATTGATGTATATTTTTTAACAAGTTCTCTTATTGCACGGGATGTAATCCGTTTTCCCTGTAATGAAAGAAATAAGGCTTCTTCGTCATCTTCACTTGGATGTCTTTCGTTCTCAAGGTAATCCTTAACGACAATTTCTACGCTTTTATTTATAGGCATTATAGATTCTTTGCCTCTTTTTCTATATATTTTGAAATCTCCTCTGGAAAAATTAAAACTACTAACATTCAACTGTTGTAGTTCCGATAATCTTAAACCGTAGGTCAAAAAGATTATGAGTATAGCCTTATCTCGTAACTTAGTCTTCTCCCAATATATTTTTTCATGATCTGTAAGATGTGCACCAGTGGTAACGGCGTCAAGCATTATCATGACCTCATCATCCTGTAGTGCTTTGATCTCGCGCTCTCCCGGTTTTGGAACTCTAATTGGATCAAATCCGTCTGTTATATTAGAATCTATCAATCCGTCCCTAAAAAGCTGTTTAAACATTACACTGACAGAACTTTTTTTCCTTGCAAGAGTCTTGTTTGAATTTTCATAAACTACAATATTATCTTGCTCTTCAACAGTATATTTCCTACAGTAATCTATAAAAAGATTAACATCTGATGCTTTGATATTATTTAATTCTGCAGACTTAATCTCTTTAATAGAATCTGCAGATGTTAAATTTGTCTCATTAATAAGGTAATAGAAGAAGAATCTTATATCTCGTAAATAAGCGAGACGGCTTAAAGGTAATACGTTCCCTTTCAAATAAATGAAATATGAACGAAGAAATACAGGAAGCTCGTTTTCAATTCTTTCACATTCCAAATAAATTTCATTTTCATTTTCAACAATATTATCCGGTTTATCACTTTTATTGTGAATTTTATATTCTTTCTTTGGTATTGTTTTCTTTCCCATCGATACTCGCTTCATTTATTATTTTGAGAACTATGCTACTTAACCTGTCGCCTTTATTAATCTCGATCCATTTAATATCATCATATCTTTTTAACCAAGTTAATTGACGTTTTGCATAATGTCTCGTGTTCTTCATGACGTTAGTGATTGCTTCTTTTAGAGATGTTTCATTCTCAAGATATGAATATATTTCTTTATATCCTATTGCCTTCATCGCAGGTAAATCAGGAGAAATTTCCATTTCTTTTAACTTTTTAACCTCATTTATAAGACCGTTTTTTACAATTTTTAGCGTTCTCTTATTTATTCTTTCATATAACCATTCTCTATCCATAGTTATTCCAAATAATTTGAAATCATATTTGGTATTCTTATTACATTCATTAATAGGTTTTATCCCGCTCCCAAGTTCGAATGCTTCAATCGCTCTTATTATTTTCCTTGTATTATTAGGATGAATCCTGTTAGCAGCTTCTTTATCAATGGCTGCCAGATGTTCATAAAGATAATTTGAACCATTAGTTTTTGCAAGTTCAGATAACTCTTTTCTCCTGTTCATATTTGAAGAATTAGTTGCAAAATCCATTTGATATAAAATGGAATTGAGATATAGACCTGTTCCACCACATATAATTGGCGTCTTATTTCTACTTATTATGTCATCAATGGTATTTAACGCCATTTTCTGATATTCTGCAACTGTTAATGGATTTTTTGGATCTGCAAAATCGTAGAGATGATGAGGAACTTTCCTCATGTCATCTTTACTTGGTTTTGCACTTCCTATGTCAAAATGTTCATATATCTGAACAGAATCGCAGTTAACAATTTCCCCGTTCACGTGCTTAGCAAGCATCATAGCTATCTGGCTTTTTCCTACAGCAGTCGGGCCGGAGATGACATATACTGTCGGTTTTTTACCTGAATCGCCTGATACTACATCTGCTTCGATATTTTCTTCTTTTTCCTTTATTTCTACATTTAATTTCTTGGCCTTTTCAAGCTTCTTTTTTTCGAGATCCATTAGTTCTTTCTCTCTTTTTTTCCGCATCAAAGCCTGACGTATCATTTCTAGCCTTTCATTTTGTTCATTTTGCCTTTTGATCCTTTGCATTTCAAGATCATGTTGCTTTTTCTTTGATTCTTCTTCTTTTCTTCTCCTTAATTCTTCAATTTCTTCCTTAAGTCTAATCTTTTCCTCTACTTTTTCAGCAATTTCTTCTTTTTCATTTAATTCTTTTTCAAGATGTAATCGATGCTTGATATTTTCTTCATCTTTATAATTTGATTTTGCTTCATTCATAAGATTAATTTCATTTATGGCAGCCTCCTTAAGTGCGGATTGCTGTTTTTTGATGTTTTCTTGCTTAGCCTTAATCTCTAGAATTCGTTCCTTTAGTTCTTCTTTTGTTAAATATTTACTATTGCTCATAACCTCATCCTTTTATCTTCGTTTGAATGCTTTTTCAATCTCACTCTTACTTGTTTTAATCATAGTTGGTCTACCATGAGGACAGCTATATGGATTTATACATTTGCTCATCTCATGTATTAGTTCTTGAATCTCAATTATACTTAATTTATCTCCGCCTTTTACCGACATCTTGCAAGATTTCATTATAAGCTTATTGATAATGCTGGTGTTTAATTCATTCTCTGATGTATTATAATATGAATTAATATCGATGCTCATTTCATCAATAAATGAAGATGCAAATAATCTCGCTTCATCAAGACTCATAAATTTTGGTATGCCTCTAAAAATATATGTTCTTTCTCCAAAATCTTCAAATCTAAATCCAAGTCTTCTTATGATATCTTTCCATTTGTCGTCTCCATTATATACAGAGCCAGATACCTTTATTGTGAACGGCGTTAAAATTTCTTGTGGAATGTTTTCTTTTTGATTATATGATTTAATGAATTTTTCATAATTTATTCTTTCGTGAGCTGCGTGTTGATCAATTATATAAACACTATCGTCTATCGATGTGATAATATACGTATTAAATAAATAACCAACTATGTTAAGATTAGAAAATTCCAGTTTATTAATTAGTGGATTAAGATCTTCTTTTAAGTCTATAAAATCACTAAAAGCTTTATCTTCATTATTAATTTCTCTTGTTTCACTTACTTCTTTTTCTCTCTTATCTTTTAAAAAACTTTTTAAGTCGAGTTGATAATCCAAACCTTTAAATTCAGGCTCATTTATTTTGTCTTTTAATTTCTCTTCAATCTTTAATGATATAGTCGGTATGGATTGTTCAAGTTTCATTGACGAATTAATAGCATAAGATATACAATTAATAATTCCAGAATCATCTATGAATTTAATCTCTCTTTTTCCGGGATGTATATTTACATCTATAAGCTTAGGAGATATTTGAATAAAGATTATTGCAATAGGAAAGCCCGCAAACACTCTATCTCCGTAACCTTTTTCAATCCCCTTATCTACAGTCTTGCTTGTAACAATTCGTCCATTTACAAATACTATCTGTGCTTTTCTTGTCTTCTTTGTTGTCATTGGATCGCTGATGTATCCCGATACCTTAATTTCTTTAGAAAAATTGTCAGAGTCAATTCTTAAGAGGCTTTTATATTCCTTATAAGGATAAATATTTTCTATTGTGTTTTTTACATTTGAAAGTCCGTCAGTGTTAAAAATATCCTTCCCGTTATTTATCATCCTAAATTTGATATTAGAGTAAAATATTGCTATTCTCTCTATAAAATCAATTATCGCAGATGATTCAGCACCGTCGCTTCTCATAAATTTTCTTCTTGCAGGAGTATTATAAAAAACATCTTCTACTATTATTGATGTTCCCTTATTAATACCTATTGAATCGTGATAGACCTCTTTTCCCGCATGAATTATAACCTTAGTTCCGAGAATTTCTTCTTCGGTTCTTGTGAAAATTGATATTCTTGAAATAGCTGCTATGCTTGAAAGTGCTTCACCTCTGAATCCAAGTGTTTCAATGCAGTTCAAATCATCTAAAGTTCTGATTTTTCCTGTAGCATGGTGATGAAAAGCGGTAGTTACATCAGAAGAATGTATACCATCACCGTTATCACTTACCCTTATATATGTCTTACCACCATTTCGAATTTCAATTGTGATAAAATCTGCATTAGCATCTATTGAGTTTTCAACAAGCTCCTTAACTATAGAAAGCGGCCTTTCTATAACCTCACCAGCTGCAATTTTGTCTGCAATATATTTATCAAGAATTTTAATATTCATATCTTTACCTAATCCGCCAATACTTTGTTTTTTAATTCATCAAGCTTTAATAGAGCATCTATCGGGGTAATGTTATCAGTATTAATTCCCTTTATTTGAGAAATGAGATTATCATATTTTTCTTTTAATTCTTCATATAGAATTTCATTGGAAAAAGAAATCTGTTCAGTATAATTTGAAGATTTATCAAAAGATGAAGAAAGCTCAAGTGATCTAAGTTTTTTCTCAGCAGAAACTCTTATTTCAAGAGGAACTCCGGCTATTTTCGCAACATGTATACCATAGCTCTTATTTGCCGGCCCTTCTACTATCTTATGGAGAAATACTACATCTTTACCGTTGTCAGATACGGATACAGATAGGTTCTTTACTGAGTTTATTTCTGATTCCAACTGAGTCAATTCATGATAATGCGTTGCAAACATAGTTCTTATAGGACATTCTTTTTTTGATAAATATTCAGCAGTTGCCCATGCAATTGATAAACCATCAAATGTACTTGTACCCCTTCCGACTTCATCAAGTATCACTAGACTATTGGATGTTGCATTTCTTAAAATATGTGCAAGCTCACTCATTTCAACAAAAAATGTCGACTGTCCATAACTAAGATTATCCGAAGCACCTATCCTTGTAAATATTCTATCTACAATACCTATCCTCGCAGATTTTGCAGGGACAAATGATCCAATTTGAGCCATTAGTGAGATAACTGCAGTTTGTCTCATATATGTTGATTTACCTGACATATTAGGACCCGTTATAATTAGCATGCTTTTATTATATTCTGGTGCTTCACCGAGTCCCAGAATGGTATCATTAGGAATAAACATTCCGTCGCCCAGAAGAGCTTCAACAGAAGGATGTCTTCCATCCTTTATATCAATAATGTTACTATCGTCAACTATTGGTTTTACATATCCGTTTAATATTGCAGTTTCTGAAAAGCTTAATAGTACGTCAATTTGAGCTATAGATTTTGATGCTCTTTGCAATTTCTCAGTATAAGGTATGATTTCTCTTCTTATTTCTTGAAAAAGATCATATTCTAGCTTATTTATCTGAGTTTCAGCTGTAGCTACTAAAGCTTCTTTCTCTTTTAACTCCGGTGTTATGTATCTTTCATTGTTTACCAGTGTCTGTTTTCTTATATATTCTTCCGGCACATTGTCTATTTGAGATTTGCTTACATCTATATAATAACCAAAAACTTTATTGTGTCCTACTTTCAGGGTTTTAATGCCAGTTCTTTCCTTTTCATATGCTTCAAGCTCATTGATCCAGATTCTTGCTCCACTAATTGAATTTTTTAATTTATCAAGTTTTTCAGAATAGCCTTCCCTTATTATTTCTCCTTCTTTTATAGTGATTGGTGGCTCTTCTTCAATTGACTTATCAATAAGATTATATAAGTCATGAAAATCTTCAATTTCTTCTCTTATTGTATTTATCAATTCTGAATCAAGTGATGACAAAATTTCTTTGATTTTTGGCAAAGTTGACAATGTCTGCTTCAGGGCGTTCAAATCTCTTGCATTAACCCTGCCACTTGAAATTTTTGAACTAAGTCTTTGAAAATCATATACTCTTTTCAATTGATCAATAAGTTCTTTTCCTGCTATGCGGTTGTTTATCAGACATTCAACCGAATCCTGTCTCAACTTAATCTTGTCTTTACTTAATAGAGGTTCCTTGATATATCGTTTGAGAAGTCTCTCTCCCATTGATGTCTTTGTTTTATTTAGTATTCCAAATAACGATCCAATTTCCTTATCATCATGAATCGTTTTTAGGAGTTCCAAGTTCCTTACTGTCGTTCTGTCAAGTATCATATAATCTCTATTATTGCGAATCTCAAGATCCATTATGTTGGAAAGATCCTGCATCTGTGTATCCATCAGGTAAAGTAACAGCGATCCGCATGAGCAAATTATCTCATCTATATCCTCTATACCGAGAGACATAAGGGTCCTTACCTCAAACTGCCTTTTTATTGCATCTACACAGTTAGAAGTTTTATAATATGAGTCATCTATTACATTAATGTATGCTGAAGGCAAATTTGAAGAAATAATGTTTACTAAATTCTTATCTATTTCACTATAAATAAGAATTTCACGAGGGTTGATAAGAGATATTAATGAAATTAAACTGTTATAATCATTATTGTCAAAACCTGCAGCTATAAGCTCACCGGTGGTTATGTCAGCATAAGAAATGGATATTTTTTCTCCCATAGAAAAAATAGATGCTATAAATGCATTATCATTACCATCAATTTCACTCACAAGATCAACTGTACCAGGTGTTATTATTCTTGTTACTTCTCTCTTAACGATACCCTTTGATGCCTTTGGATCCTCAACTTGCTCACATATTGCTATCTTGTACCCTTTTTCTGCGAGCGATTTTATATATATTCCTACTGAGTGATATGGTACACCACACATTGGTGCTTTTTCTTTAAGCCCACATGCTCTTGATGTCAAAGTAAGATCAAGTTCCTTAGAAACTTTAAGGGCATCGTCGAAAAATAGCTCATAAAAATCACCCAGACGAAACATCAAAAGGCAATCCCGATATTTATTTTTTACAGACAGGTACTGCTGCATCATGGGTGATAATTTATTTGTATCCAAAATTTAATCTCCTAATTATAGACTTGACATATGCTTAAATGTCCTTATTAGCTGGGCTGTATATCCCATTTCATTGTCATACCATGAGACTACTCTTACCTCGTAGATATGAGTACCGCATTTCTGAACCTCTGTTTGAGTAGCATCAAATAGGGATCCGTATGTTGTTCCTATAACATCACTTGACACAATTTCTTCTTCAGTATAACCGAAGCTCTCATTAGACGCTGCCTTCATGCATTCATTTATTCCAGAAACGTTTACTGAATCTGTCTCATCCTTTAGAGTGGCATCAAGTATGGTAATTGAACCTGTTGCAACCGGAACTCTTTGAGCTGAACCGAGAAGCTTTCCATCAAGTTCCGGTATGACAAGGCCGATTGCGCTTGCTGCACCTGTCGTTGTCGGAACTATATTTAATGCAGCAGCTCTTGAACGCCTCAGATTGCCTTTCTCTGCAGGAGCATCTAAGATTTTCTGATTACCTGTGTATGCATGTATAGTCGTCATGAACCCCGTCCTAAGCTCTCTATATGATGCAAGAGCCTTTGCCATAGGGGCAAGACAATTCGTAGTACATGAAGCACCGGAAACTATTATATCATCCTTAGTAAGTATTTGATGATTAACACCATATACTACGGTTTTGATATCATTTCCAGCAGGTGCTGAAATAAGTACTTTTTTTGCTCCTGCCTTTATATGGGCCATGGATTTTTCTTTACTTGTATAAAATCCCGTACATTCAAGAACTATATCGACATCAAGATCTTTCCACGGTAGATTTGATGCGTCTTTTTCAGAAAAAATCTTAATTTTATCATGGTCTACTATAAGTGTATCATCTATCACCTTAATATCATGCCCATGGTAGGAACCCTGAGTGCTATCATATTTGAGCAGATATGATAACTGAACCGGATCCGAGAGGTCATTTATTGCAACAACATCTATGTCATCCATCTCATGTATCTTTCGAAAAGCTAATCTGCCTATTCTTCCAAATCCGTTAATTGCAACCTTTATCATTTGATGTCTCCTGTAATTAATCAATTTATTAAATCAACTGTTATATTATAAAAAGCTCTTGAATATTTATTCTATGTTCAAGAGCTTTTCTTGAAGCTTATGTATTAAAAATCATCAATATTACTTAGCGTTATATGCTTTGATGCCGAGCTTGATGAGTTCACATGCGCGTTTCATATCTTTCCTGTTAAGGACATAAGCAAGCCTTATCTCCTTCTTGCCTTTTCCCTTTGTAGCATAAAATCCTGCACAAGGAGCGAACATTGTCGTTTCGTTATTATCACGAAATTCTGTGAGCATGAACATAAGGAAATCTTCAGCATCATCAACAGGTAGCTCTGCACTTAAGTAAAATGCCCCCTTAGGCTTAACACACACAACTCCTGGGATTTGACTTATCTCTTCATAAGCGGCATCTCTTCTAGCCTCATATTCTGCTCTTGCTTCTTCATAATATGAATGAGGAAGCTTAAATAGTGCTGTAGCACCTACTTGATCTATCGTAGGAATACAAAGTCTTCCTTGGCAGAACTTAAGAACCGCTTGCATGAACTCTTCGTTATGTGATGCTATAAAACCAACCCTTGCTCCACATGCTGAATACCTTTTTGATACAGAGTCAATTACTATGAGTCTATCTTTTACTCTATCAATTGAGGCAAAGGTCATAGCTTTTTTGCCATCGTAGACAAATTCTCTATATACTTCATCTGCAATTATCCAAAGGTCATGTTTAATCGCAAAATCTGAGATAAATTCCATCTCTTCCTCTGTGAGAACATAACCTGTAGGGTTGTTAGGATTTATTATGCATATTGCCCTTGTTCTATCTGTGATTGCAGCTTCAAGGATATCCTCCTTGGCGTAATTATAACCATCTTCAGGACTGGTAGTTACAGGCTTTATCTTGCCTCCGCTTGTGCTAATGAAAGTTGAATAGTTAGTGTAATAAGGTTCCGGCATCAAGACCTCATCTCCTGGATCTAAAATGCATGAGAACATAATCGTAATCGCTTCGCTTCCTCCCATCGTTGTTATTATTTCATCTGGAGCAAAGTCAACATTCCACTCATTCTTAAAATATTCAGAAATAGCATTTCTTAATGAAGAATCTCCCTGAGATTCCTGATAAGCAATAACGTTTTCGTCAAAATTTTTTATAGCTTCAAGAAAAACATCAGGGGTTTTTACATCTGGCTGTCCTATGTTCAACTTATATACCTTTACACCTTTTTTTGCAGCATCAAATGCAATAGGATTAAACCTTCTTATTGGCGAAAATTGAAGTGAATTTGCATTATTACTTATTTTCATTTTATATTCCTCCCGAAAAGCATACATTACATTTTGTATAATTATATCACTCTATTGAAGTTAAAGCATCACCCATGTTAATTTTTTTAATCTTATTCATAATAATAAATGAAACTATTATAAAGCATCCGATTCCAATCCCTATTGTTTCCAGATAGACAGTTTTTGACATATAGTAAGTAAGCCATCCATCATACTCAAGCATCATATTGTAATAAATTCTTTTTATAACTACTGATGCTATTTTAACTGAAAACAATAACGATATAAACACAACAAATGCATTTGTTCTATTGTAAATTCTATAAATTTCGTTGTTACTGTATCCAAGTATCTTTAATATTGAAATTGACCTAGTATTTCTCTCAATCACTATCCTTGTAAGTATATAAATAACCATCACAAATAGTATTGTAGAAAATATAGAATATATTTGAAATATATTCCCCATTGAGCTTGTTAGTTGGTCAGCAATTAAGGTCATGTCTTTTTTTGTCACGACTGTTGCTATCATGGTTTCATCTATATTAAGTTTTTTATTTGAGAAATACCCGTTATAATAATTATTTTCATGATTAAATACCTTATTAAAGTTCTCAATCGGCATAAATAACGATAGTGAGGCTGGATAATTGTAGCTCTTCTTTACATTAAATTGATATTTATCATTCATAAATTCAACATGAAGCTTGAGCAAGTCTCCGTCTTTTAGCTGATATTTATCGAAATAACTGCTTGATGCTAAAACTTGATTTTCACTCAAGTCATCAAGAAGCTTGACATTTTTAAAATATCTTGATTCTTTATTAATTCCATAGACTGTTATCTTCTCGCCATTTTTGTTGATTAGCGTAGTGACAGCATATTTTTCAGCTTTATCATCGTTTGAAGGCACCTGATGTTTCAACACGTACTGATAATCTGAAATCTTGGTATTTATTACTTCATCAGTGTAATTTTTTAATAAGAATAAGAACATATTACCGAACATTATCAGGGTTGTTCCAAGCAATACTCCTATAAATAGTATTAGATATACACCCTTATTACTAAGGATTACCCTGATCTTGATCTTTTTCATTATGTTCCAATTTGGTAAATTTAGAACACGATTTTTCATACTGATTTTGAAGTCATTTCTTATAAATTGAAGAGGTCTATATCTCAATGCCCTTTTTACTACAATATAGTTTATTATCAAGATCAATAAGCATGGAATTAATGTAGTTACAAAAAACGCATAGCCGCTATATCTGGTAACGTATGTTGGAAGTGAATAGCTGCCATAATAAGCTTTTGCCATAATATCCTTAAGGATAGTATATCCAAGTATATTTCCTATTATTGCAGCGACTAAAGTTATCAGAATAGATAGTATGTAATAATGCCTCCTAAGCTCAGCATGACTATAACCTGAAGCTAGCAAGGTTCCTACCACATTGGACTCTTTATCTATTATATTTTTAGCAGTAACCGCAAATATAAAGGCTAATAAAATTATAATCATATATAAGAGCCGCTTGAGCATTATCAAATCACTTCCAAAATCATCCCCAGTAAATGTTATAGCCTGGTTTTCAGGTCTTGCTGCAAGCATTTTTATCGGATTATTCCCATTGATTGACATGTAGTAATTTGCTATGTCTTTCCCCTTTTCAACCTGTCTTTTATCGCTTAAATTCTTGTTATTAAGCCAAGCGTAGCAATAGTGAAGGTGTTCATTTCCAATCGAATCCCATCCCTTATCAGTCATAATTCCTATAGAAAAATGATTTGCATCAAACATTAGCTCTGATAAACTTTTGAATAAAGCACTGTAATCAGATGCAGCTATAAATGCAGTTACCTTAAATTCTCTATTCCCAAACTTAATATTATCCCCTATCTTGATTTCGTTATTTTCAGCATACAGACGGTCAATTGCTATTTCATTTTGCCCCATAGGCATTTTACCACTCATGAGGTCTACTTCATTTATTCCCTTCCTTGGCTTGTAAATTCTTATAATATCTCCACTTTTTTCCTCAATCTCTTTATAAAAAAGTTCTTTAATTTGGATATCTTCGTGCTTTTCTATATTATTAATAATGTCCTGAGAAATAATTGACTCTGTTTCAAGATGCCCGTTTTCAATCTTATATTTACTAAAACTCTCGTCATAAGCTTTTTGAATACTGGTATTTGCTACAATAAATCCTGATACAATACCTATTGTGAGTACAATGAAGAGAAAAAGTGAAATGTATTTGCCAAGGTCGCATTTTATCTCTCTTGGAAGCCTTTTATATAATGGATTTTTAATCATATCTCCACCTACTACCACTCAAGGTCCAACGGATCTATCTTATTCTCGTTATATCTATCAATACTAATTCCACCATCATGGAGCTTTAATATATGGTCTGCCATATTGCTTATCGCATTATTATGAGTGACTATGATTACAGTTGTTTGATACTCCTTATTTATGTCTGATATTAACTTTAGGATTTCCTTTGATGTTTTATAATCAAGAGCGCCGGTTGGCTCATCGCATAGAAGTATCATAGGATTTTTAACTATAGCTCTTCCTATTGACGTCCTCTGCTGCTGGCCTCCTGAAAGTTGATTTGGAAGCTTGTTCATCTGATCATTAAGTCCTAGTTTATTAATTATTAAGTCTATATTGAGAGAATTTTCGCTCAAATAAGCACCTGTCTCGATATTTTCCTTAACCGTCAAATTATTGATGAGGTTGTAAGATTGAAATACATACCCAAGGTTTTTTCTCCTGTATTTTTCAATTTCTTTTTCCCCAAGATTTTCCATATGTCTTCCATCAATTATAAGTTCTCCGTCTGATGCAGTGTCGATGCCACCTATAATATTAAGCAATGTTGACTTACCTGATCCTGAAGGTCCAAGCAAAACACAGATTTCTCCCCTTTCAATACTTAAGTCTATTCCTTTTAACACATAGGTCCAATTTCTACCATCACCATATGACTTTCTTAGATTATTTAATTGTAAAAACATATGTTTGCTCCTTATAATCATCGATAGTTAGATAACTTTAACTCCTCTGGTATTTTACACCTTATTTATAATAATTTCTATATTTTTTAATAAAAAAAGTGGCTTAAAAGCCACTTAGCAAGTTTATTATAACTATTTGTTTAAAACATATCCGTGGTCCAGTGGACCGTCACCTTTTCCAAGGTCAAGCATTGCCAAAAGAGCCCCTGTTAAGTACTCCTTTGCAAGCCTAACTGATGAATCATGATCCATTCCCTTTGCGAGGTTAGATGCTATTGCGCTGGATAAGGTGCATCCCGTACCATGGGTATTAGAATTATTGATCCTTTTACTTCTATACCATTTCCCTTTCATTTTACTTACATCAAAGAGGTAATCATTGGCATCATTTATCTGGTGTCCTCCCTTTACCAAGGTTGACGCATCAAACCTTTCTGACAGTATTTTCGAAGCATTTACCATATCATTTTGATTTGAAATCTTCATTGAATAACCGATTCTATCGAGTATTATTTCAGTTTCTGGGATATTAGGAGTTATTATAGAGGCCAATGGAAAAAGTTCTTCTATCAAAGCATCTATTGCTTCATCTGTTATAAGCTTAGAACCACTTGTGGCAACCATTACCGGATCTAGAACTATATTTTTTAAATCGTATTTTACTAATTCTGATTTAATGACTTCTATAAGAGCCTTTGAGCTTACCATTCCTATCTTTACCGCATCTGGATATAGATCTGTAAAGACAGCTTCGAGCTCTGCTTTAAGGAATTCAGGTGTTACATCGTATATTTCAGTGACACCTAGGGTGTTTTGTGCTGTAAGGGAGGTTATCGCACTTGCACCGAACACACCGTTCATAGTCATCGTCTTGATGTCTGCCTGTATGCCTGCTCCTCCACCAGAGTCGCTACCAGCTATTGTAAGCACTATTGGTTTAATCATATCCTGTCTCCAATCAATATAATATTTCTAACACCTTTGATTTAAGTTCCTTTACTGCTTTTGAAATATCAGGTTTTGAAAATATTGCACTTATTACGGCAATTCCTGAGATACCTGTTCCTGAAAGTTCTGATACATTATTGTATGTAATTCCGCCTATTGCAACCGCAGGAATATTCACGGATTTACAAATATCGGTAAGAACTTCAGTTGTGATATGTCTCGCATTTTCCTTCGTAGAAGTGCCGAAAACATCTCCTACTCCTATATAATCAGCTCCGCTTTCTTCTGCCTTTATTGCTTCATCGACAGTTGCTGCAGAAACCCCAAGAATCATATCGTGAGGAAGCATTTCCCTTGCTTTTACTGCACTCATATCACCTTGTCCCAGGTGAACGCCACTAGCTCCAGCCTTAATTGCTATATCAATATCGTCATTTATTATAAGTGGTATATTTCTCTCTCTACATATGTTATTAAATTCAATAGCCTCATTAAGGAAGGCCTCTTCACTTACATCCTTCTCTCTAAGTTGAAGCATTGTAACTCCTGAATCAAGGGCAATTGAGACCTGCTCTTTGAGAGTCATGATATGTTCCCTCTTATTACCATTACAGTCATATTCGAGCCAAGATCTATCTGTTATACCGTATAGTATTAATTTATTATCCATATATACTCCTTATCGGTCGAGTTCCATATGCGATACTGTAATCGTCTTATTAATTGCTTCTTCAATTTCATAAGATTTGACAATATTTTCAAAGTCTTGTATGAGAATTTCGTTATAAGTTTTATTTTTTATAAAATATGCAAGGTATTCAATATTTCCCTTTGCTCCCTTGATAGGTGAAAAAGTAAGACCCCTCAAGTAAAGATCATTTGATTTTGCATAAGATATGACCTTATGAATTACATCTCGGTGAACTTCCTTATCTTTCACTATACCGCCTTTTCCTACCTGGTCCCTTCCTGCCTCGAACTGAGGTTTTATAAGGCATATAACTATACCACCATTCTTAAGTATTTCTGATGCTATCGGAAACATATGGCTTGTTGAAATGAAGCTTACATCTATCGATACCAGATCAATTTTATCCTCTATTAAAGATGTATCCAGGTATCTTATATTGGTTTTTTCAAGATTTACAACCCTATCATCTATCCTAAGACTATATGCAAGCTGCCCGTAACCGACATCTATTGCATATACCTTTTTCGCCTTCATCTTGAGCATGCAATCGGTAAAACCTCCGGTGGATGCTCCCATATCAACACAATAGAATCCATCGAGATTTAGATTAAAAAGATTTATAGCTTTTTCAAGTTTTAAACCGCCACGCCCTACGTAGGGACATTGTTCGCCCCTTACCGTAATATCCTGGTCCTCATCATATCTAGTACCCGGCTTATCAGCTATATCATTGTCTACAAATACCTTTCCCGCCATTATAAGCCTCTTAGCCTTATCGCGTGATTCTGAAATGCCTTTATTTACAAGTAAAACATCGAGTCTTTCCTTCATTGATTTTGGAATTCCTCCATTATTGTTTTCGCAATTTTTTCTGCGGACATTCCACATTCATCTAGCTGTTCTTTAACACTGCCCTGCTTAATAAAAGAATCAGGCAGGTTAAAATTAAGCATTATATTTGATTTTCCGCTGTAATGAGTTATAAGTTTTTCGCTAAAGCCACCGTTAAAAACTCCGTCTTCTATAACTGCAATATATTTTGTTTTAATCTCATTAAGAGATGGTTGAATAGGTTTAATAATGTTTACAGATATTATTCCAACATCTATGCCTTCTTTAGATATGATATCAGAAACCTCTATCGCATTTGAAAGCATCGTACCAACAGCCAGTATTGTAATGTCTGTTCCTTCCTTTATCCTTAAATTATCTCTAGTAAAAGGTAGATTTCGATTAATTGATTCTCCTCTAGGATACCTTATTGATACCGGTCCACGACATTCATTTATAGCATAATCAAGCATCTTTTCAAGCTGTGAAGAATCTGAAGGCGTAAGGATAGTCATCCCCGGAACCATATTCATATATGATATATCAAACTGCCCCTGATGAGTTTCCCCATCTGCTCCAACGAGTCCTGCCCTATCGATTGCAAATATTACATGTAAGCCGTGAAGTGCAACGTCCTCTATTATTTGGTCAAATGCTCTTTGAAGAAAAGAAGAGTAAATGGCGACAACCGGAACATAAGAAGCAGATGCCATTCCTGCAGCAAAAATAACAGCATGCTGTTCTGCTATACCGACATCAAAATATCTTTCCTCATGTTTTTCGTAAAAAGGGCCAAGCCCTGTAGCAGTACCCATTGCAGCAGCAATCGCAACAACTTTATCATTTGAGCTGGCAATTTCGGTTAGCTTATTGCCAAATACATTAGAATAAGAAGGGGATGTTGACTTCTTTAGGCTTTCTCCAGTATTCTTGTCAAATGGTCCAACTCCATGAAATTTTCTTGGATATTTTTCTGCAAATTTATAACCCTTACCTTTTTGAGTAATCACATGGACTATAGTAGGACCATCAATTTTGTTTGCATTTTCAAACGCCTTGATCAACTGTCGATAATTGTGACCATCAATTGGCCCTATATATTTGATTCCAAGATCTTCAAACAAAACCCCTTCCTCTGAAATAAGACTGAATTTCACCTTGTCTCTTGACCTTATAAGGCTTCCTGTAAGCTTATTCCCTATGATTGGAACAGACGAAAGTTTTGACTTTATTGATTTTTTTGCACTAATATACTTGTTGTTCGTGCTTAGATTCATAAGATGCCTTGACAATCCGCCAACATTTCTTGAAATAGACATTCCGTTGTCATTTAAGACAATTCTCATTCTTTTGCCCGATGAACCTATATTGTTCAATGCTTCAAAGGAAATACCTCCGGTCATAGAACCGTCACCAATTACTGTAATTATTTCATAATCATCATTTGATAAATCTCTTGCTGCAGCCATTCCGAGCCCAGCACTTAGCGAAGTGCTACTATGACCTGTATCATATATATCGTGCTTACTTTCATCCCTCTTTGGGAATCCCGACAATCCATTTTTTTGCCTTAGTGTATCAAACTTATCCGCACGCCCTGTTAGGATTTTATGTACATATGCCTGATGTCCTACATCATATATTATCTTATCTTTCGGCGAGTTATAAACCCTGTGAAGAGAAACAATAAGTTCAACCGCTCCAAGGTTTGATGATAGATGCCCGCCAGTTGTGCTAACATTATCAATTAAAAAATCTCGTATTTCCGTAGATAACTCATCAAGATCTGAAATATCGCAATTTTTTATTTTTTTGATTAAATCAGCATCATACAAATTAAATTTCATAGTTATTTTGTCCTGTTTTTTAGTTTGATGAGCAAATCTCTAAAAAAGTCTGCCCTTTCATCATAGCTTTTTATTGCATCAAGAGCATAAGCTGTATTTTCATTCAAAAGCTCCCTAGCTTTATCAATCCCATGTAGGTTAACATAGTTTGACTTATCATCTCTTGCATCTTTACCTGGTGTTTTACCAAGCTCTTCAGCCGTTCCTGTTATGTCCAATATATCATCAACTATTTGAAATGAAATTCCCATGTAATGTGCGAACCTGTTAAAATCACTTATAGTATTTTCATTTGCACCTGCAATTTGAAGTCCTGAAACTATAGGGGCTTCAATAAGCCTTGCGGTCTTTCCTATATTGATAAAATCAATAATGTCTTCTGTAGATGATGAAGACTGATTAAGAACATCAGCAACCTGCCCTGAAATCATCCCATATATTCCCGCATTCTTTGCTATATAATATGCAGCTCTCATTTGGTTCTTTGACTTAACCATATCATCAAAGCTTAACGCCTTATTTATTATTATTTCGAACGCCGTGTTCAGAAGGGCATCACCCGTAAGTATCGCAATATTTTCTCCATATACCTTATGATTCGTCGGTTTGCCACGTCTCAAATCGTCATTGTCCATAGCCGGAAGATCGTCATGTATCAAAGAATATGTGTGTATATATTCAATAGCGCAAGCTGCAGGTATAGCGTCATCAATATTCCCTCCTGCATAGTCGCACGAGGCAAGAAGTAAAACAGGACGAATTCTTTTACCGCCTGCAGACAAACTGTAATCCATTGATTCCTTAAGCTTTATAGCTCTTTCGTCAATAGGTGGAATTAACTTTATTAAATTTTCCTCAACAATCGTCTTATATTCATTATAACTTTTCATTAATTCTCGTCCTTATCATTATATACTTCAATTTTTTGCTCAGCATCTTTTAGTATTTTTTTACAGAACTCAGCTTCCTTCATCCCTATCTCAAAAAATTTTAAGCTGTCTTCGAGAGATGTAGTTTGCTTTGATATTTCATCTGCTGCGTTCCTCAGTTTTTCTAAAGATTGTATAAACGTTCCACTTTCAACTTTTTTATCCTGCATTTATTTTCTCCTTTTTGACAAAACTCTTGCATTAAATTCTCCATCTTGAATGGTAATACTATATTCCTTACCTATCTCGATATCATCAATATGATACAAAGTATTTCCATCTCTATCTCTTACAAGTGAATATCCCTTTGATAATATATTCATTGGGTTGTTTTCAATTAAATAAAGCTCAGCTTTTTCTAGTATTGCTCTTTCAGTTAGCAATTTATTCTTCACATTGCTTCTTAATATGTCAATCTGACTTAATAGAATTGCTTCCTCATACTGTATCTTGTTTATGATGTTCTTAATCAGACTATCTCTTCTTTGATTTATTTCATCAATCAGTTCGTAGGTATTCATTACAGCCATTTCACCTGCTGCATTCGGCGTGTTCGCTCTTACATCTGCGACAAAATCTGATATTGAGAAATCTGTTTCGTGACCTACCGCTGATATTATCGGAATCTTTGACGAGAAAATAGCTCTAGCCAGATCTTCATCGTTAAAGCACGATAGATCCTCCGCAGATCCTCCTCCCCTACCAACAATCAAAGTGTCAATTCTGATACTTCCTTCTTCGTTAAGTTTGTTTGCAAGCACTATAGAATTTATTATGCTTCTTGGAGCATTGGTCCCTTGAACTATTGTATCGAAGATGATTATATCGGTATACGTATTCTTATCTCTTATAGACTTCTTTATGTCCTCAACTGCTGCGCCATTTGACGCTGTTACCACTCCTATGCAGCCTGGAAATTCAGGAATGTTTTTCTTATATTTTTGATCAAAAAGCCCTTCTTTTTCAAGTTTATTCTTTAACTTCAAAAAGGCTTCGTTCTCTTCACCCTTACCTTTTTCTTCCATGTGCACTATATTAAGAGAATAGGTTCCGTTCTTTGAGTAAGGATTAACAGAGCCGATTACTATAACTTTCTTGCCATTATCTATAATTTTTTCATCAATATAGCCTCTATATGATTCCCATATATTGCAGCTTATCTTGCTATTTCCATCTATCAGGTCAAAGAATATATGTTTTCCAGTCCTATAACGATAACCAGATATTTCTCCTATAACTACGATTTTTGAAAGGTTTATATCTGATCTTAATATTTTAGATATGTATTCATTTAGCTGTGTAACTGTAATTGGTTTCATATATTCCTATTGGCAAGCCATGCCACTCCTATAGCGTTATCTCCTGAAAGTAGCTTATCAGCAAAAATTAGTCTGAATGGAGGATCATTAAATTTTGTCTTATTATCAATGTTTTTTCTTAAAAACTCGCTCTGTGAAACTCCTCCGCACATATATATGTCAGTAATTTTGTATTCATTATACACATATTCTGCAACTCTATAGAGAAGATCTGATAGTCTATAAAAAAGAACAGGAACTTTAGTCATAGTTCTCTCTTTAAGCATTTCTGTTTCAATACCGGACAGATTAAAAAATCCATCTTTTGACTTAATATACGACGGTTTTGCATTTGATATGTCAACATTATCTAAAAAATTTATATTATTTAATGCATATTCATCTAGAATTTTACCTGATGGAAAGCTATGGCCAAGATTTACTCCTATCCTGTCTAAAAGCTGTCCAATGCTTATGTCCTTTGTTCCTCCTATAATATGCGTATTGTAATGATACTCGCCGTTTTTTTCCATATTTAAATCAAATTTAAGGACTTCTGTAGTTCCTCCTGATAAATGCATTGAAGCTCCTTTGGGAAGAATGGAAGATGCGTCATCATGTACTATGGCTTCGATATGTCCTTCCTGGTGTGAACAAGTAAATATAGGTACATCGAGCGCTGAAGATAGTATCTTTGCTGCATTATAACCCGATATAAAGACCGGCATGTAGGAGCCATCGACATTTCTTGGTGATATAGAGACACCAATGCCTTTTATTTTATGGCGGAAAGGTTCTATTGCCTCAGAAATAAATCCTGGCAACCTATTATTATGCATAAAAAAAGCTGTTTGCTGCCTTAGGCCAAGTTCCCCCTTTTTTACATTGAGAAATTCGGATCTAGCAAAAACAACCTTATTATTTTCATCTACAACTGCAATGGATGTCTTATAATTTGAAGTGTCTATGCCAACTGTATATCTATCCAATTTTATCACCGATTTTTCGCAATACTGCATTCACAAAAGCATATGATCGTTCATTCCCATATTTCTTTGCAATATCAACTGCTTCATTAATTGAAACCGGAATCGGAATATCATCCATATAAAGCATCTCACAAACAGCAGTTCTTAGAATGGCAAGTTCAGTCTTTGATATTCTATCAATCGACCATCCCGATGTATTACATTTAATAGTATAATCTATTTCATTAATATGCTCATTAATCAATTCAAAGGCTTTTATCGCCCTTTTATTCTTGAGAATCTTTTCATCTTCTTTAATTATATGTAACTGTTTGTAATCAAATGTATTATGTGCATCCATTTGAAAGACAACTCTCATTATTTTTTCTCTTGCAATTTTATATTCCATTGAATAATAGATCCTTATCTCTCTACAACTCCATCGACTGTAATATCAATTGATGAAATTTTAGTGTTAAATTTATTTTCGACATTATTTTTTATCCTTTGTTGTATCTCAAAGCAAAGTTCCGGTATATTGCTACCATAAAAGACAATTATATTAATTTCAATCTTTAATCCCTGCTCATCTTCTGATACCTTTATTGCTGGATTTTTTAAGTAGTTATAACCCGGAATCCATCTCAATACAATATTTCTCTTTGAGTTTAAATTCCGAACACCCTCGATCTGAGAGACTGAATTCTCTATTAAATCAATTAAATTAGGCATTGTCTTTTCCATTGCTATTTATCTCAATTTTTATCTTCTCTATTCTATGATCCTTTACTGATAAAATTGAGAACTTATAATTCCCCTCAACGATCGGACTATAATTTTCATTCGACTTAGGAACTTCTCCCATTAGATCAATGAGATAACCTCCTATAGTTTCACTTGTTGAAGATTCAAGATATATACCAGTCTCATCACCTAAATCATCCAAATATACCTTGCCATCAACTATGAATTTATTTTTATCAATTTTTTTAATTACTCTTTCTTCTTCGTCAAATTCATCATCTATATCGCCAACAATTTGCTCAATAAGATCTTCTAGGGTAACTATTCCGCTAAAGCCACCATATTCGTCTATAAGAATCGCCATATGTTGTTTTTTCTTCTGTAGTTCGATAAAAAGCGTATCAATATTCTTAGTTTCTGGTACAAAATGGGCTTCTCTTAGTATGCTCTTGATATTTACATTCTCAAATCCGACATTTAGTGCCATAAGGAGATAGTCCTTAATATGAAGTATTCCTATTATATTGTCAGAATCACCATCACATACAGGAATTCTTGAATATCTTAACTCCATCAACTCGTTATAATACTCTTCACGATCATCTTCTATATCAATCATGAATACATCTGTTCTAGGTGTCATAATCTCATATGCAAGAAGATCGTCGAACTCAAAAATGCTATCGATCATCTTATTAGCTTCTTCTTTTAATTCTCCTACTTCTGTACCTCTATCTATCATCGATTTTATTTTATCTTCAGAAAAATGTATATCATCAACATCCGTTTCTTTTCTGATAATTATAAGTATTATGTTAGAAAGGATAATAGAAAGCTTTACAAAAGGCCATGATATTAGATAAAAAAACTTTTGAAGACATACAAGTCTGATAGCACATGTTTCACTAATTTGGACAGCAAGCCTTATAGGGAAAAATTCAGCAATTACCAACCAAATAAGAATAAAAAGAGCATTAGAAATTAGAAGAACATTTATTTTATCAGATTTTACTATATTATTATTAAGCAATAAAAGACTAATCGCTAATAAAATTAAGCTTAGTAAGGTGTTTGCATATCGATATTTATTAGGATGTTCAGTTAGGTACAACACCAAGTTTATTCGAGACTCTTTAACTGATTCATCTGAACGCATTTCCTTTATAGTGCTTCTATCAAGAAAATCCAAGGACTTTCCAGATGCAGCAAGTAATGCACGAATAATAACGGATATTATAATTGCAGAAAAACTAACAATAAATTGCCAGTCATTGGGGTCCGAAGACATAAATTATTCACTCTCCCTTTTTCTCATAATAAAACCAGGTTTTACAATATTTTTCAGTTTAATTTTAATAATTTGTTTTGGATGTGGTGCAGACTCGATAATATTATTATTTTCATCGTACATTTCATCTACTATTTCTTCTACAAAAAATACTCCATTTTCGTATAAATCAAACATTTCGCGCACCGGACCAAATATTTCAATCTTATCGCCTTTTACGAATTTGTTTCTTTGTTCTATAGTAGCAAATCCGCTGTCTTTATCAAAATCCCTTATAACACCAATAAATGAATATTCTCTTATATAATCCGAAGTATCATATGTCGAATCATCCTCAGTTGGTTTATTATAATAGAATCCGTGTGAGAACTCTCTATGGCTTGCTTTATTTAGCTCCTCCATCCACTTCTCGTTAAATGTATACTCTGATGGATTACTTAAGTATGAATCAATTGCAGCTCTATATGCTGACAAAACAGTAGCAACATAATATGAGCTCTTATTCCTTCCCTCTATCTTGAATGAACCAATCCCTGATTCAATCATAATTGGTATGGAATCAATCATGCATAAGTCCTTTGAATTAAGAATATAAGTTCCTCTTTCATCTTCAGTAACCGGATAATACTCCCCAGGTCTCTCTTCCTCAACCAATCTATACTTCCATCTGCACGGATGAGTACATGCACCTTTATTTGCATCTCTTCCGGTCATAAAATTGCTTAGTAAACACCTACCTGAATAAGACATGCACATAGCTCCATGGACAAAAGATTCTATTATGACATTTTCGCCTATTTCTGATTTCAATTTCTTAATCTCAGGAAGACTCATTTCTCTAGCTGTTACAATTCTCGAAATACCGTTATCAATCCAAAACCTTGCTGCTAGATAGTTTGTGGTATTTGCCTGTGTACTTAGATGTATTTCAACATCTCCAAGTATCTCTCTTATTAGAAGAAGAACCCCAGGATCAGAAACTATAAATGCATCGATGGGAATATCTTTAATCATATTTAAATAATCATTAAGTGGATCTAAATCATAATTATGTGCATAAATATTTAAGGTTAGATAGCCCTTACAATTATTTTCATGAAGATATTTAATTGCATCTCTAATCTCATTTATAGAGAAATTACCAGATGCTTTACGAAGTCCAAATTCTCCACCGAAGTAAACAGCATCGGCTCCATATCTAACGGCCGTTTTTAATTTTTCCATATCCCCAGCGGGGGCAAGAAGCTCTACCATTGAATCTCCAAAATTAATCAACTACAGAAATTAACAGTCCGTCACCAATGCTTAATAGAGAGGTAGTTATGTCTGATCTTGAATAAATATACTCAATAAACTCATTCATTCGTTTTATATTAGTTCTATGACGTCTTTTTGCATCAAATCTATTATCTGCTATTGATCCTTTCAAAAGCACATTATCGCAAATTATTAAAGATCCTGATGAACATAGCTTTAAAGATTTATCAAAGAATTCTTTATACTTGCTTTTAGCAGCATCTATGAACACCATATCATAGTGATAATGATCTGAATTGTCACAGCCCGGATATCTCAAAACATCCAAGACCGATGATGCATCCCCTTGAAAAACTTTAACTTTGTCTTCAAGTCCCAGTTTTTCAAAATTTTCTTTTGAGATTTCTACCATATTATGATCTATTTCAATCGTATTAACAAAAGAATCTCTTATAAGTGTAGCAAAATATGATGCTGAATAACCCCATGCAGTACCTATTTCAAGAATATTCTTAGGTTTCATTAGTCTGAGTAAAAAGTTGAGAAAGCTTTCAGTTTCCTTCAAAATTATCGGGATATTGCTCTCAAAACATCTATCTCTTAAATCTCCTAAATCTTTATTTAAAGGCGAATAATGACTATTAATAAGATTTGTTATTTTCTCATCTACAATATACATTTTATTGTTTTCTTTCTTTTGCTTTAACGTATGCTTCTTTATTTTTTTTAAATTCAGATGCGTCCTTTGAGAATTTAGATGTTCCGTCAAGTGAATCGCTCAGTACAAAGTAGATATAGTCAGTGTTTTCAGGATTTAATGCAGCTTTGATAGATTTTTCTCCAGGTGAACAAATTGGTCCCTTAGGAAGGCCCTTATTAATATATGTGTTATATGGTGAATCTATCTTTGTATCCTCAATGCTAAGATCTTCCTTATATGGCAATCCTTTTAAGCTCATTGCATATTGTACAGTTGAACAAAACTGTAGCGGCATATCAGCTTTAAGTCTATTATAGATAACACTTGCTACTTTTGCTCTATCCTCATCAACACCTGCTTCTCTTTCAATAAGTGATGCAATAATTATTATTTCATTAAGATTATATCCAAGTTTTTTTGCCTTTTCCTCATTGCTCTTAGTAAAATATTTTGATGTTTCTAATAGCATTGAATCAATAATCTGATCAGGGGTTGAATTTTTTGGAAAGTCATATGTAAGAGGAAAAAGATATCCTTCTAAATGATTTTCACCGCTTTGAGCATTTTTTAAAAAATTAAATTTTTTGTCAAATGAATTTGACGCTGTAGCTTTCAAAAATTCATCTTTTCCTACTATGCCATTCTTGTCGAGTCTTTCCGCCATCTGATTAATTGTAAATCCCTCAGGCACTATAAAAATTGCTTCAGCCTTTCCATTTACAATCTTTTTTGCAATTGTCCTTGGTCTCATATTAGGCGATACATTATATGAACCAGCCTTATATTTACCATCAAATCTATATAGTTTTGATAGTATTTTGAATCTTGTCTTGCCTGCTATAATCTCTTCCTTATATAGTACATTTGCAATATCATCAGTAGAGTATCCCTTCTCTATCGTTATGGTCTTAACAGAATTATCGTCCTTGTTTTTTGGCTTATTTATATATGCTAACGATGAAAATATTAAGACAATAATAACCAAAATGACTAAAAGAATTTTTGCCGCTATTTTGATAGAATGTTTCATTTGGCTTAGACTCCTTTAATTTATGCTATTCCTTAGATCTTCCCAGATATTCCCCTTTTCTTGTGTCGATTTGAATCTTTTCACCTTCTTCAATAAATATTGGAACTTGTATAACTGTACCCGTTTCAACAGTTGCAGGTTTCGTAACATTTGTAGCCGTATCACCTTTTATCCCGGGCTCTGTTTCAATAACTTTAAGATCGACAAAATTAGGTGCTTGTACATCAAAAGCAATACCGTCATAGAATCTTATTGTCGCCATATCATTTTCTCTAATATACTTTATAGCCTCAGAAACCTTAGATGCATCGAGAGGAACCTGCTCGTACGTGTTAGTATCCATGAAGTAATAAAGCTCTCCATCGTTATAAAGGTATTGCATGTTCTTTGTATCGATCTGTGCATTGTCAAATTTATCATTTGGATTGAAAGCTTCTTCTCTGGTTGCACCGGTTATAATATTTTTATACTTTGTTCGAACAAATGCAGCACCCTTACCTGGCTTTACATGTTGAAAATCAAGAACAACATGTGGCTCTCCATTTAATACGAATGTAATGCCTTTTCTAAAATCACCTGCTGTAATCATATTCTAATACCTCTTTCTCTTTCATAAAAAATTCTTTATTTATTAATAAATTCATTCGGATTTACGCCAAGTGCATCCGATAAAATTTCATATACATCTTTTATCATCATAGAAAATCTTGCCTGTGCATCTAAATATTCTGCTGCTATAGGCTTTCCCTGAAGCATTGTCATCATGCCTTGCATCTGATTCATCATATCAGCTTGATTGATTTCTCCTGACAGGATCTTTGTCTGGATTTCAAATTGCCTTCTGTTAAAATCCTCGATTGCCTTACTGAGTTCAGGATCTTCATTTACCTTATCTTCTATTCTGTGAAACTCCTTATACTCATTGCTTTCCTTTATAGCACGGGATAGATTGTGAGCTTCTTCATAAACGTTCATAATGGCCTCCTAATTTTATCATATATAAAGCACCACTGGCAAAATCATAGGGCTTCTTTTTGTTTTTTTATAAATAAATCCTCTAAGATCATTCCTAAGCGCATTTTTTAATGTATTGAAGTCTGTAGTATTCTTATCAAGGCATTTCTGAACCGATTGCCTTGCAACTTCTATGGCTTCCAATATAAGTTTTTCATTGTTCTTTACATAAATGAATCCCCTTGTAGTTAGCTCAGGGTTTGAAAGCATCAATGCATTTTCCTTATCTATTGCAACGACAACAGATACAAGTCCTGATTCCGAAAGCTGTTTCCTATCTCTTAATACAACATCACTTACATCACCTATACCGTAACCGTCGACAAGAACGGCTTCCGCATTAACCTTGTTCTTCTCAAGCTTTGTACTGTTATTATTTATGGAAAGCTCATCCCCGTTATTCATGACAAAAATATGCTTTGAACTCATACCTAGCTCTGCAGCAAGTTTTGCATGTTCAACGAGGTGTCTGTATTCACCATGCACAGGCATAAAAAACTTAGGCTTAATCAATGCATGGATAAGCTTGTGTTCTTCACGGCAGGCATGTCCTGAAACGTGTATATCAAGGAATCCTGATAGTTTAACGTCTACGCCTTTTTCATATAATTTGTTTACGATATCTGTAATCGCCCTGTCATTTCCGGGTATAGGTGATGAGCTGAAAACAACAACATCTCCCTTTTTTAATTTTACCCCCTTATGCATATCGTTGGCCATTCTTGTTAATGCAGACATAGGTTCGCCTTGACTACCTGTTGTAATAATTGTGATATTGTTGTCAGGAATGCCTTTTATCTGCCTTATATCAACAAAAGCCGTCTCTGGAATTTTTAGGTAATTAAGTTCCCTTGATATTGCAACAACATTCTCCATTGAACGTCCTGAAATTGCGATCTTTCTACCGTGTTTTATAGATTCTTCCATAAAATATTTTATTCTATAAATGTTTGATGAAAAAGTTGCAATTATTATTCTTTTATCTGTTTCATCAAAAATTCTATTCATGGAATTTACGACAGTTCTCTCAGAAGGTGTGAATCCCGGTTTCATAATATTTGTGCTTTCGCTTAGAAGAACATCAACTCCTTCCTTACCTATTTGAGCATATCTTCCAAGATCAATACGCTTACCATCAAGAGGAGTATAATCTATTTTGAAATCACCCGTATGAAATACCGTTCCTCCAGGAGTTTTTATGTAAAAGGCTACAGCATCAGCAATGCTGTGATTAGTCCTTACTGCTTCAATATTAAATATGCCGAGATCAAATACGTCGCCAGCATTTATGTCATGGAATTCAGGCTTATTGCCCCTAAACTCTTTAAGCTTATTCTGTATCAGACATCTTGCAAGAGGCGGTGCATATATTGGGATATTTATCTGCTGAAGAAGGTATGGTATACCGCCAATATGGTCTTCATGACCGTGGGTTACGATCAATCCTTTGATTTTTTTCATATTCTCTATCAGATATGAAAAGTTTGGTATAACAACATCGATTCCAAACATATCATCTTCCGGAAAAGATATACCACAATCGATAATTATAATTTGATCAGCGCATTCCAATGCTGTTATGTTCTTGCCTATCTCATTAAGTCCACCTAGAGGAATTATCTTAAGCTTTTCATTTTTTAAATTACTTTTTCTCTTAGCATTTTTAGAGTTGTTGTTCTTCCTACGTTTTTGAATGCTTTTGAATTTATTACTATTTTTATTTGGTGTCGCAACTCCCCTTGTGGCATTATTCGCAATTTCGCTGTATTTGCCACCGTTATTTTTCTTTTTATTATTTTGATTGTTTGTGTTCATACTTTTTATTTGACAACAATGTTGACAAGCTTTTCTGGTACAGTAATGACCTTTATAATATTTTTACCATCAATCAATGGTTTTATCTTATCGCTTGTCATTGCAGTCTCTTTCATCATCTCCTTTGTAGAATTCTTTGGAATAACTAGCTTATCCCTTAGCTTACCATTTATCTGTACGATAATTTCAATTTCATCCTTAATCAATGCTGACTCATCATATGAAGGCCACGATGTTTCATAAATTCGCTTTTTATGGCCAATTTTTTCATATAATTCCTCTGTAATATGTGGAGTAAACGGATTAAGCAAAATTATCAATTTTTCTATCGCATCCCCGTAGAGCGAAAGATTAAAGTCATCGTATTGCCTATATTTGTACATCTCATTTACAAGCTCCATGATTGAGGCTATTGCCGTGTTAAAGTTAAGTCTCTCACTTATGTCTGAGGTTACCTTTCTAATGGTGTTATTTAGTATGTAGTTCAATTCCTTGTCATTATCGGTTTTTACTGAAATATCCGAATTATCGCAATCAATATTTCGCATTGTTTCTATGTACTCATATACCATGCGGTATACCCTGTTGAGGAATCTGTAGCATCCTTCTACGCCCTTGTCTGACCATTCTAGTTCTTTTTGTGGAGGAGCTGCAAAGAGTATAAAGAGCCTTGCAGTGTCTGCACCGTATTTATTCTGGATTTCTTCAGGACTAACTACATTTCCGATTGACTTGCTCATTTTTGCTCCATCCTTTATAACCATACCTTGGGTCAAAAGATGAGCAAATGGTTCCTTTGCAGGTGCATATCCCATGTCTGATATGAACATAGTAAAAAAACGGCTGTAGAGCAGATGTAAAATCGCATGTTCAACACCACCTATGTACTGGTCAACATTCATCCAGTAGTCAACACTTTCCCTTTTGAATGGTTTATCAGAATTGCGTGCGTCACAATACCTCAAGAAATACCAAGAACTATCGAGGAAGGTATCCATTGTGTCAACTTCTCGTCTAGCCTTGCCACTGCATTTCGGACATGAGCATTCTACAAATGTCTTTGATGTTGTAATTGGTGACTCCCCTTTTCCTGTAAATTCGATATCCGTTGGTAATAAAACAGGAAGATTCTCCTCTTTCTCGGGCACCCATCCGCACTTCTCACAATAGACCATAGGAATAGGAGTTCCCCAGTACCTCTGTCTTGATATTAGCCAATCTCTAAGCTTATATTCCGTCTTAGGCTCCGCAATTCCTTCCTTGTGTAGGTCCTTTATTATATTTACTATCGCATCTTCATTTTTTATTCCCGTGTAGATGCCTGAATTAATCATCGTTCCGCTTGCTTGAAAAGCTTCTTTTAAATTCTCAATATCAATATCGCTTCCCTTAGGCGGCTCAACTACAGGAATTATGTCAAGATTAAATTTTGTGGCAAAATCGAAGTCTCTTTGATCATGCGCAGGAACTCCCATTACAGCACCTGTTCCATAGTCC
The DNA here is from genome assembly GCA_902488835.1 of uncultured Ileibacterium sp. Lineage (GTDB taxonomy): Bacteria > Bacillota > Clostridia > Peptostreptococcales > Anaerovoracaceae > Alterileibacterium. The sequence goes on along the minus strand of CABTXQ010000007.1, from coordinate 10,795 downwards.
ATCATTACATAATCGGAAATAAAGAGAGGAATCTTCTTTCCAGTAAGAGGATTTATAGCATATTCTCCAATGAAGATGCCGGACTTATCCTTTTTAACTGAAGTTCTTTCTATTTCAGATTTGTTAATACATTCTCTCTGGTAGTTTTTAACATTTTCCTCAATATTGCTGCCCTTGACTATCTTATCTACTAGTGGGTGCTCAGGTGCCAGCACCATAAATGTTGCACCGTAAATAGTGTCGGGTCTGGTTGTATATACTATTATTTCATCATCTGTATCAGCGAGTTCAAATCTGATATCTGCACCCTCGGATTTTCCAATCCAATTCTTTTGCATTAGCTTAACCTTATCAGGCCAACCGGGCATATTTTCGAGTCCGTCAAGCAGTCTCTCGGCATATTCTGTTATTTTAAGATACCACTGACTTAATTTCTTCTTTGTAACAGGGGTATGGCATCTCTCGCACTTACCGTCAACTACCTGCTCATTAGCAAGCACAGTGCTACAGCTTGGACACCAATTTACCGAACTTTCTTTTTTGAATGCCAGGCCATTCTTATAGAATTGTATAAAAAGCCATTGAGTCCACTTATAATAATCCGGATCGCTTGTTGCAACTTCTCGATTCCAATCATAGCTTAATCCAAGTGAATCAAGCTGATTCTTCATAGATTCAATATTGCTCTTAGTCCATTTTGCAGGATGTATATTATTCTTAATCGCAGCATTTTCTGCAGGAAGTCCGAAACTATCCCAACCCATAGGATGAAGGACATTATACCCCTGTAATTTTTTAAATCTTGCTATTACATCTCCTATAGAGTAATTCCTAACATGTCCCATGTGAAGCTTGCCCGATGGGTATGGAAACATCTCAAGAACGTAATATTTGCCTTTGTTCTCATCAGTATCTTCCAAATCATGAGTTCTAAAAGCCTGTTCTTCTTTCCATATATTTTGCCACTTAGTCTCAATTTCCTTAAAATTGTATCTATCTTTCATTTTTATCACCTTTAATAAATTCTATCCAATATATTTAATCTCGCAGTCAGACCAAAGCTTTTCCAGGTTGTATTTCTCTCTCATATTATCTGTAAAAATATTTATTACTATATCTCCGCAATCTACGAGGACCCATCCCTTGCTGTTCTTTCCGGTTATACTCTTTATATCAAGGCCTTCTTTAAGAGCCATTTCTTCGGCATAATCAGAAAGTGCCGAAAGCTGTCTATCTGAGCCTGCTGTCGCATTGATAAAATAGTCAGCAAAGGAACTTTTTTCTCCGATATTTATTATGGCGATATCTTTTGCCTTTCTCTCCTCTAGCTTTTTTGCCAGGTTTATCGCGGTTTCGTTAATATTCATTTGTTCTCCTTTTAATTTTATCAACAATCCATTCTTTTGCATATATGGTATCAATATCAAGTTCTTTACCCTTATTTCTAATATCTTCAATTGAGAAGTTAAGGATAAATAGACAAACCTTGTCTATATCTACTTCAGATTTTCTTCTTAGTTCTTCCACCTCAGGATATTGTCTGTTGACTTCAATGGCATCAGAAACATACAAAATCTCCTCAAGCATGCTCATGTCCTTTCTTGCTGTGGTGTGATAAGCAATTGCATTTAAGATATCATTATCTCTTATGCCGAAAACATCATGAGCAAGCATTGCTCCAACCTTAGAATGTGCAAGTTGAACATTATTTATATACTTATGGTCAAGTCCATAGTATCTAACAAGACGATTCGACTCTTCTACAGTTATACATTTGGCAATATCATGGATGTATCCGGCAAAGTATGCCTTATCGGCATCTTCACCATATATAATTGCTAGCTTTCTTGCCATAGAAGCAACGCCTATGCTATGCTGATATCTTTTTTTTGATAAAAGCGATTTTAACTTTATTTTTATTTCATTAGTAATCCTGTACTCATTCAGATAGAGCCCATTAGTAATTATATACTTTTCAACACCGGGTGTTACATCATCAGCTATCGGTTCTCCCCTGATAACTTTTTCTCTGACTTCTGTAGATGAGATGTTATGCGGTAATTTGTTAAGCAATATGATATTAGAATCATACTTTTCTTGATACTTCCTAATGATTAGATTCGTATCTTCTAATGAAATATTAGGTCTTTTTACTGCAATTACAGTGAAACCTTTTAATATTTCAGGCCCCCTATGCCAAGTTTCCATAGTAAGTAGCGAATCTGCGCCTGCAACGAATGAAACCTTTTCTCCAAGTTCTTTTTCTATCGCTAAGAGCGTGTCTATAGTATATGAAGGTCCCTTTCTACTCAACTCATAATCAGACACGTAGGCATGTTCAATGCCTTTTAATGCTTCCTTTATCATATTCCTTCTATCATCACCTGAAGAATGTATTTCATTCTGCTTAAAAGGGCTTATGTAATTAGGCATGAATATAATTTCGTCGGCAACTTTTTCATCAAGCACCGCCTTTGCTACATCTATATGCCCTATATGAATCGGATCGAATGTTCCTCCATAAATAGCTGTTCTAATCATATTCTTTAAGCTCAAGTCCAAGTTCATCAAGCTGACTTACTGTTGCGATTCCAGGTGCACTACTTACAGGATCTTCAGCATTTTGATTCTTAGGAAAAGCTATAACCTCTCGAATACTCGATTCCCCAAGTAAGAGCATTACCATTCTGTCAAGTCCATAAGCAAGTCCGGCATGAGGCGGAGTTCCATATTGAAGTGCATCAACCAAGAATCCAAACTTTTCATTACATTCTTCATCTGAAATTCCTAATATTTCAAACATCTTTTTCTGCATTGAACTATCATGAATTCTTATAGATCCTCCACCAAGCTCTACTCCATTCAACACGATATCATAAGCATCAGCCTTTAATGAGAGTATATCATTATAATAATCAATATCTGAAGAATCATCAATTTTTGGCTTTGTGAAAGGATGGTGCATTGCACTTAATTTTCCTTCATCATTAAGTTCAAACATAGGAAAATCAGTTACCCATAAGAAATTAAACTTATTTTTATCTATTATGCCAAGTATTTCTGCCACCCTGCGTCTTAAAAATCCGAGTGAATCATATACAATATTAGGTTTATCACTACATATGAATACAATATCATTATCTAATGCTTTACCTTCGCTTATTACTTCGCTTCCAGAAGGTAAAGGATTAAGACCTGCGCCTTTCGAACACTCATCCATAATCTTTTCAAGCTCATCTTCCGTAAAAAACTTATTAACCGATGAGTTGAACTTACCGTTCTCCTTTTTAATCCAAACAAGGCCCTTAGCTCCATACTGCTTAGTTTCCTCTATTAGCTTATCAATTTTTTTCCTGGAGAATACTGACGCTCCTCCTCTCACACATATTCCTCTAATGTCTCCCCCTTTTGACAAATTTTCAGAAAAAACCTTAAAGTTAGTGTTTTTCAAATTTTTAGATAAATCAACAAGTTCACATCCGAACCTAGTGTCTGGTTTATCTGAACCAAATCTTGCCATAGCTTCATCCCAGGTAAGTCTTGGGAATGGAATTGTAACATCTATTCCCTTTACTTCTTTCATCAATTTTTTGAGGAAACCTTCTTGTATCTCGATTACATCGTCTTGTGTAACAAAGCTCATCTCAAGGTCTATTTGAGTAAATTCAGGTTGTCTATCAGCCCTTAAGTCCTCATCTCTAAAGCATTTAACTATTTGGAAGTATCTATCTGTACCGCCTATCATAAGAAGTTGCTTATACATCTGTGGACTTTGAGGCAGGGCATAGAATGAACCCTTTTTTATCCTGCTCGGTACAAGGTAGTCTCTTGCCCCTTCAGGAGTCGGTTTTATAAGAAAAGGTGTCTCGATCTCTGTAAATCCATTTAAATCAAAATATTCCCTAGCTATTTTACAGACCTTATGCCTTATCATTAAATTTTTTTGCATTTTGATCTTTCTAAGATCAAGATATCTGTATTTAAGTCTTATATTATCCGATGCATTATCATCATCTTTAATGTATATCGGAGGTGTCTTTGCCTTTGAATATACTACAAGTTCTTCAGCTAGTACTTCAATTTCGCCAGTATCCATAGATGGGTTTTTTGAGTCTCTCTCTCTTACTATTCCCTTAATGCCAATCACATATTCAGATCTAAGACTTTTTGCCTCATCCATAATATCCTTAGGTGTATTATCGTTAAATAGTATCTGTGTAATTCCTGTTTTATCCCTGATATCTACAAATACTACTCCACCAAGGCTTCTCTCCTTTGAAACCCATCCATTTAAAACAACCTTATCACCAATATTTGAACTGCAAAGTTCACCACACATATGTGTTCTTTTAAAAATTTTAGACATTATAAATAACCTTTCTTTCCATGGATCAAATCATTTTGAAAGCAGAGTATCTCTCGTTGTTTTTACCTGCTCGCCTGTCTGCATATCTTTAAGGGTGAGTTCATCGCTATTTATTTCATCTTCCCCAATAATAATCGAATAATTCGCATGTATACTGTTTGCTAATTTTAACTGACCTTTAAGTTTTCTATCACATATGTCAACGGTAACCGATTTTCCAATCTCTCTCAAATCTCTTGCAAGCTTTAGAGCATATTTTTTTGCTTCTTCTGAAACATATGCGACAAAGTAATCAGGTTTAATTTCACCGCCAAAATCATGTCCATTTTCAGTCATTAATTTAAGCAGTCTTTCCTTCCCCATACCGAATCCAACTCCAGGCATTTCAGGACCGCCAATTTCCTTTATCAGATGATCGTATCTTCCACCACCACAAACAGTACCCTGAGATCCCATCTTATTTGAGGTAAATTCAAATGCAGTCTTTGTATAATAGTCAAGGCCACGAACAATGCCGGTATCAATAACGTATTCGATATTCATATCATCGAGTAACATTTTGATTTCATCGAATGCCTTCTTGCAGTCGTCACACAAGTAATCGATAATTGATGGAGCATTTTTAACAATATCCTGATCGTTCGCATCCTTGCTATCCAGTATTCTCATAGGATTAGTTTCAAACCTTTTTTTGCTGTCATCACTTAGTTTATAAAAATTCGGCATCAAATATTCTCTAAGCGCTTTTCTATAAATTGGTCTACACTCGTTACAACCAACACTATTTATCCTTAATACAAGATCATCAATCCCCATCAATTTAAGAAATCTATCGGCAAATTCTATAACTTCTGCATCTGAAAGCATTGATGATGATCCAAAAACTTCCACTCCGAACTGATGAAATTCTCTAAATCTTCCATCCTGAGTGTTTTCATATCTAAAGCATGATGTGTCATAATAATACTTAATCGGATTTACCGATCTTACATCTGTACTACAGACAAAGGCTCTCACTGCAGGAGAAGTCCCTTCAGGCTTTAATGTTATGCTTCTTCCCCCTAAATCATCAAATGTGTACATTTCTTTTTGGACAATATCAGATGTCTCTCCTACACTTCTTTTGAAAAGAGAAGTGCTCTCGAATGTAGGTGTTCTAATCTCGCCATATCCATATTGGATTGCAAGTTCAGTAAATTTTCTTTCTATATATTGCCATTTGTATGATTCCCTTGGCAAAACATCTCTTGTTCCTTTAGGTGCCTTGATATTCATAATTTTTCTCCTGATAAAACTTATTTAATTCTTAAAAATACATTCTTTTTCTCTCGAGAATTTCATCAAAATTATTTATGTATATTTGAAAATTCTTTGGATTTGCAATTCTTTTGATCTTAAGGCCTTTATTATTTCCATATGGATAATATCTCTTACCGACACCGCCTGCTCCAAGGGCAATTATACTTTGATTTTCTTCAATTATTCTAATATTGTATATTGAGTGTCTATTTAGTTTACACCAACCTGTATTTTCCATCCCACCTATTTGATTCTTTTGTTTATAAATATAGTAAGGAAAATATCCTGAATCTTTTAACTTTTCATACGAATAATTCAGCATTGACTCTACTGTTTTTTCCCCGTATTTATATATATTTGGTGACTCATCTTTAAGTATTGATCCTTTCTTAACAGAAAGCGTATGTACAGTTATATTATCAATGTTTAATTCAATAAGCTTGTCTAATGTGTGTTTGAAGTCTTCAAGTGTTTCTCCCCGAAGGCCTGCTATGATATCAGAATTTATAATATCTATATCCTTTGAGTTAGCATCATTCACCACCTCATAGAAATCTTCTACTGTATGATACCTTCCTATATTTTTTAATGTTTGTTGATTTAATGACTGAGGATTGATACTTATTCTTTCAATATCAAATTCTTTTATAAGAGAAAGTTTTTCTTTTGTAATAGTGTCAGGTCTTCCCGCCTCAAGGGTAATCTCAGTATTTCTCGTATCGATATTAAAAGATTTAATTATTGTGTTCAATAAGGATCTTAAATCAAAAATATCAAGTATAGTAGGCGTACCACCCCCAATGTACACAGATTCAACCCTGTAACCTAAATTGAGTGCTAAATTTCCTGTATATTCAATCTCTTTAATAAGATAATCAAGATAGGCGTGAATGGTTTTTGTATCAGATGTACTTGAAACAAATGAGCAGTAATTACACACAGTCGGACAAAATGGAATCCCAATATAAAGACTAATTGTCTTGATATCATTATATGGCAGAGCTGAGTTTGCATATTTTACATGATTATCCTGATATCTCATTATGTCTGATAAAAGTCTAAGCTTTTTATCACTTATGAAGTATCTATTATTTAAATATGATTCAATATCTTTATAACTATCATGTTCTTTTTTTGCCTTATATGCTAGTTTTAATGGATGAACCCCTGTGACAGTACCCCATGGTTTAATATAACCCGTTAATTTGGTCAAAAGTAAATATAGCTCTTTTTTTAAATCATCTCTTCTATACGAAATATTTTTCTCAGAAGAGTTTATAAAAAAACTTCCTTCTTTTAGAACGATTCCATTAAAATAATCTTCTGATAAATTAACTGGGATAACTTCAAACTCATCATTATCAATAAACGTCCTAATCAATTCTGAGTAATGGTATTCATTATCAATATCATTAATATAAAATCTATACATAAATTAATAATTAATTATATGATGGCGGACATGATATTGTATCTTTTTTCTCTTCCTATCGTAGATGATGCGCCATGTCCCGGATAGACGATAATATTTTCTGGTAACTTAAATAGTTTATTAATTATAGAGTCCTTTAGTTTCAGGAAGTCTCCACCCCAAAGATCATATCTTCCAATGTCACCTCTAAAAAGAGTATCTCCTGTAAAAAGGACATCGTCTGCGAGAATACATATACCGCCAGGTGTATGTCCAGGTGTTTCAATAAATTTAAACTTAATATCTCCGAGCTCGACAACGCTATCTTCTGTGACATAAATATCAGGATCAAATTCAAGCTTTTTACCTGTTAGTTGATATACCATGTTTAAATTGCTATTATTGAACATCTCCTTTTCCTTTAGGGGTCCAACAATAGAAGCCTTCGGATATCTTCTCCTATATTCATCTAATGATGCTATATGATCTGCATGCCCATGCGTAATAAAAATATATTTAAGTCCATTTGAATTGTTTATTCTGCTTTCAATCTGAGAATTAAAACAGCCCGGGTCTACAACTATGCTTTCTCCTGTTTTTTTCTCAATTGCAACATATGTCATCTGCATATACATATTTTGATCGAATCCCTGTACATCTAATCCCATTTTCTACCTCCTAGCTCTATATGCCTGATCAATTCCATCAATATTTCTTAAAGCAATAAGCAATCTGTCAATCTGATGTGTCTCTGTAATTCCAATTGTAATTTCCATAGAGACTGATCCTCCGTCAACAGGTCTCATAATTACGCCTGCAAGACGAATATCTTTGTCTTCGCATGTTTTTGAAATATCACTGAATAGTCCCTTTCTGTCATGTCCCTCAATGATGATATCAGCAAAAAATTCCTGACCCGGTTTTGGTTTATCCCACTCAACCTCAATAAGTCTTTCTTTTTCTTCATCAGTTAAATGAATTATATTAGGACAGTCAGCTCTGTGTACAGCAATACCGTTTCCTTTCGTTATATAGCCTATAATATTATCACCTGGTACAGGGCTACAACAGTGTGAGACCTTTATCATCAAATTATCTGCACCCTTTACTATTATCCCTGAATCAGAAGGAGTGTTTTCAATCTTTGTATTTTTCTTTTTATTAAGAAGTTCCTCGCTTTTATTACTGTTCTTTTCCTGTATTAAATTATCATATTCAAAATAACTTATTAATTTTGTAGCTAATCTATTAAGAGCTTGACCTCCATGTTGAATTTGATTATATAATTCATTGACATTGAGTAAACCGCCTTCTTTTACAGCTCTTAGGATATAAGCATTTTTACATACAAGATCAGGATCATATCCCTTGCTTTTTATATAGTCTAAAATTCTCTGCTTACCCTTAAGACTTACTTCATTTTTATCAACTCTGTTTAAATAATTCTTTATCTTATTCCTTGCATGGGAGCTTTTTATCATATTGAGCCAATCCATGCTCGGCCCTGAAGAATTTGCAGACGTTATAATTTCAACAATGTCTCCATTTTTTAATTTTGTTCCAAGCGGAACCATTTTACCGTTTACCTTTGCCCCTACACACCTAAGACCTACATCTGTATGTATTTTGAATGCAAAATCAAGTGGAGATGAGCCATAAGGAAGTTCCTTTATATCTCCCTGTGGCGTAAATACAAAAACTTGATTTTCAAAAAGATCAACCTTTAATGTCTCGAGGAATTCAAGGGAATCATCTGACTCCTGCTGCCATACAAGAGCCTGTCTAAGCCACGAAAGTTTCTGATCATTTTCATCCGACTTATCATCTGAACTCCCTTCTTTATATTTCCAATGTGCTGCTATACCATATTCAGCAACACGGTGCATTTCTTTTGTTCTTATTTGAATCTCGAAGGGTTCGCCCTTATCATCAAGAACGGTCGTGTGAAGGCTCTGATACATATTTGGTTTAGGCATGGCTATATAATCTTTAAATCTTCCAGGTATCGGTGTCCACATGGTGTGAACCAGTCCAAGAACAGCATAACAGTCCTTAACTGTATCAACGATAACACGTATAGCAATCAAATCGAAGATTTCATCAAGTTCTTTCTTTTGCATAACCATCTTTCGATAAATGCTATACAAATGTTTTGACCTTCCATTTATCTCGCATTCAATTTCTTGCTTTTCTAATGACTCCTTAAGCTCGTTTATAAGTTTTACAACTATCTTCCCCCTCATTTCCTTCTTTTTGTTAACTTGCTTAAGAAGTTTATCATATTCTCTTGGATGCAAGTACTTTAACCCCAAGTCTTCAAGCTCAAATTTTACATTAAACATTCCGAGCCTTCCCGCAAGAGGTGCGTATATTTCGAGCGTCTCCATTGCCTTCTCTTCTATTTTGTTAGCAGGCATGAACTCAATTGTTCTCATATTATGGAGTCTGTCCGCAAGCTTAATAATAAGAACTCTAATATCTTTGGACATAGCAAGAAACATTTTCCTAAAATTTTCTGCTTGCATCTTCTCTTTTGAGTCGTATTTGATATTTCCCAGTTTAGTAACACCGTCTACAAGAAGAGCAACATCCTTGCCAAACTCATTTTCCAATTCTTCTTCAGTATATTCTGTATCTTCTACGGCATCATGAAGAAGACCTGCTATTATCGTCTCCTTATCCATACCAAATTCTGCTAAAATCTTAGAAACTGCAATAGGATGAATTATATATGGTTCACCGCTCTTCCTAAACTGTCCATTATGTAGATTAACAGCAAGATTAAACGCACTAACAACAGAAGGATCATCATATTTGTTATTGATTGCCTTCATTTCTTTAATATATTCATCTGATGTGGGAACTTGGTTCTTGTTGTTCAAACTCATTCTCCGATACTTTTATTTAACTATTCCTTCTGTCATCTTTCTCTTTTTCTTATTTGTCTTATTTCTTTTTTCATCATATCTTGAAATTGTTTCCTTCTTGTTAAACTCATAATAAAGAGGGCTACATAGGAAGATCGATGAATATGTTCCACAGATTACTCCAATCATTAGAGGAATTAAAAATTGTCTCATCTCGGTAGTTGCCATGAAATAAAGTGGAATCATGACAGCAAGAGTCGTAATTGATGTTATTAGAGATCTTGAAAGTGTCTCATTAATAGATGAATCGATTAAATTTTCAAGCTCCTTACGCTTGAAAAATCTGGTATTTTCTCTTATTCTGTCAAATACAACTATTGTATCATTGATGGAATAACCAACAACCGTCAGTATTCCCGCAATAAACGGATTGTTAATTGTAAATCCGAATATTGCATATAATGAAAGAGTAACAAGTACGTCATGCCCAAGTCCTGAAATTGCAGAAATACCATATTTCCAGTTTTTGAATCTAAATCTTATGTAGATTAGCATAAAGAATACCGCAATAGTAATTGACTTTACAGCATTTTTTCTCAATGTTTTTCCTACAGTAGGTCCAAATTCTTCTGATGATAATACTGCATCCATTCCACCTACATTGTATTTTTTATCAATTGTCTTTACTATTTCATTTCTCTTATTTGCATCAAGTGCCTTAATGGTCCTAATAACTATTTCCCTATTGCCTTCCCCTGCATAAACTATTGTAGGGTTAAGATCATAATCCTTAATTGTATCTTTAACTTCTTCTATGCTAACCTTTTTACCCATATCCATCTGTATAGTAGT
>CABTXQ010000006.1 GCA_902488835.1 uncultured Ileibacterium sp. | reverse complement strand
GCCAAGACAGTTATCAATATAGTTAATGAGGAGTTGGAATTTCCAACTCCTCATTAACAACTTTTAGAAAGATATGGAATAAATAATCTTGACTAGTTAGGTATAGTATGTTAATCTCCTGATAGGAGAAATGTTTATTAAAATATTGAGATAGAGGAAAGATGCTTTTTAACAGAGAGACAGATTACGCAATAAGGGTTATAAGGAATTTATCGATGGATGCACCTAAGAGTATAAGCAGCATTGCTGTAAAGGAGCATATATCAGAAGCGATTGCTTATAAGGTGTCGAGAAAGCTTCATAAGGGTGGAATCATTAAGGGTGTTAGAGGTAGCAACGGTGGATATATGCTTGTAAGACCTTTAAGTGAGATAACACTTTACGATGTATATAGGATAATGGAGCCGAATTCATATGTTAGTGAGTGCGTTAGAGGTAATGTACACTGCCCTAACAATCAAATTGATTCACCTTGTATGATACATGCTGAATTAGAAAGGATTCAACATGATTTTTTTGAGAACCTAAATAGCAGGTCTCTTGCCGATATTCTCAATGCTTAAACATGTGATGTAATGGTATTATTTTTTTTAATCACAAACTATACTTAATTGGTAAAGTATAGCGGGGATGTGTTGATAAGGAGGAATGAAAATGGAACAATGCTATAGTTGCAACACTTGTAGCAGTGCGGATAAGAAGCTTGAGGGATTTATTCGTTCACTGCCAATGGAGACATCTCATCATAGAGTTGAGACGCAGGATACAAAGTGTGGATTCGGACTTCAGGGAGTATGCTGCAGACTTTGCTCAAACGGTCCATGCAGAATAACTCCCGAATCACCAAAGGGCATATGCGGAGCTAATGCAGACACAATTGTTGTCAGAAATTTCCTTCGTGCTGTAGGTGCCGGGAGCGGTTGCTATATTCACGTTGTTGAGAATACTGCAAGAAACCTAAGAGATACAGCAAGAGCACATGGAGAGCTTAAAGGAGCAGAATCTCTCGATCATCTTGCAGAAATATTTGGAATTAAGGAAGAAGACAAATACAAGAAAGCAGAAGCAGTTGCAAATGCTGTACTAGCAGATCTATATAAGCCTGAATATGTTCAAGCGGAACTAGTAGAGAAGGTTGGATATGCACCTAGAGTCAAATTATGGAAAGAGCTTGGTATAATGCCTGGCGGTGCAAAGTCAGAAGTATTCAAGAGCGTAGTAAAGTGTTCAACAAATCTTAACTCCGATCCTGTTAATATGCTGCTTGACTGCTTAAAACTCGGAATTTCAACGGGTATCTACGGTCTTACACTTACGAATCTTCTTAATGATGTACTCCTCGGACAACCTGAGATTCGCATGGCACCTGTTGGAATGAATGTTATTGATCCTGACTATATCAATATCATGATTACAGGTCACCAGCACACAATCTTTGTTGATCTTCAGGAAAAACTCGTGTCAGATAAGGCTATCGAAATGGCAAAAGCTGTAGGTGCAAAAGGATTTAAGCTTGTTGGCTGTACCTGCGTTGGTCAGGATCTTCAGCTTAGAGGAGCACATTACACTGACATATTTGACGGACATGCAGGAAACAACTATACAAGCGAGGCTATATTAGCTACAGGAGCGATAGATGCTGTTTTATCCGAATTCAACTGTACTCTACCTGGAATTGAACCTATATGTGATGAGCTGAAAATAAAGCAGATTTGTCTCGACGATGTAGCAAAAAAGGCTAATGCGGAACTAATACCATTCGACTTTGAAAACAGAGAAGAGCAGAGCTTCGAAATTATTGAAAAAATTGTAGAAGCATATAAGGAAAGACGTTGCAAAGTAACAATGAGGCTTCAACCTGAACACGGATTCACAAATTCTCTAACAGGTGTGAGCGAGGGATCGCTAAAGAATTTCCTTGGGGGAAGCTGGAAACCTCTCATAGACTTAATAATTTCAGGGGACATAAAAGGTATTGCAGGTGTAGTAGGTTGTTCAAATCTTACAGCAGGAGGACATGATGTTCTTACTGTTGAACTGACAAAAGAGTTAATAGCTAAGGACATAATAGTTCTTACAGCGGGATGTTCATCCGGAGGTATTGAGAACTGCGGACTTATGGAGCCTGAAGCTGCTAAGTATGCAGGTCCAAAGCTAAGAGCGGTATGTGAAAAGCTAGGCATTCCACCTGTCCTTAACTTTGGTCCATGCCTTGCTATTGGTAGACTTGAGATTGTAGCTACTGAAATAGCAAGAGATCTTGGAGTTGATCTTCCTCAGCTTCCTTTAGTTCTTTCTGCTGCTCAGTGGCTCGAAGAACAGGCACTTGCTGACGGATGCTTCGGGCTTGCACTCGGTCTTCCACTTCACTTAGGTCTTCCTCCATTTATCACAGGAAGCCCCGTTGCTGTAAAAGTTTTGACAGAGGATATGAAAGAGATTACAGGTGGTCAGGTAATAATAGATGACGATGCAAAATCCTCAGCAGATACACTTGAACAAATAATCCTAGAGAAGCGTAAAGCGCTTAATATATAGGAGGTGATCATATGAAAAGGATTTTCATAGATGCGTCGAAGTGTGATGGCTGTAAAAATTGCAGTATTGCTTGTATGCAGGCACATAGAGATGATATTGATCAAAATAAAGAGCAGAAATGGTCTGATTTATATGACCTTGATTTAACAGATATTAAGAATGAATCAAGGAATCATATCGTTAAAGACAAGGATGGAAATTACAAGCCTATCTTCTGTAGACACTGCGATGAACCGGAATGTGTAATGGCTTGTATGAGCGGAGCTTTACAAAAAAATCCAGAAACTGGTCATGTTGAATATGATGAATCAAGATGTGCTTCCTGCTTCATGTGTGTAATGAGCTGTCCTTACGGAGTCCTGAAACCTGATGCTAAAGAACATAGAGTTCTAATAAAGTGCGATTTTTGCGGAGAAAGAGAAGACGGCCCAAGATGTGTTGCTGCATGTCCTAAGAAGGCGATCTATGTAGAGGAGGTGTAGGAATGAAACATTTGATAATTGGCGGTGGAGCTGCCGGAATAAAAGCTGCAGAACAAATTCGCTCCTTGGAAAAAGACTCAAAAATTACGATAATAATGGAAGACATGAATATTCACTCAAGATGCATGCTTCATAAATACCTTTCAGGAGAACGAAGCGTAGAGGAGATGTCATTTATTCCTAAAGAGATGGAAGAAGAACTTAATATTGAGTTCTTTAGGGGATACACAATATCTTCAGTAGATACGGATAAAAAGATTGTAAGTATAATTCCATTAAATGATCAAATAAGTGAAGCAAACTCTAGTGCAAAAATCGAAGAGGTAAGCTATGATAAGCTGCTTATTGCGACGGGGTCTAATGGTTTCATACCACCTGCACCGGGGTTAAGGGAAGCCAAGAATGTTTACTGCTTTAGACATCTTAGAGAAGCCGAGATAATAAGAGAGAAGGCAAAAGATGCAAATGACATCGCTATTATCGGTGCCGGACTTGTCGGAATAGATGCTGCATATGGCATGCTTGAACGTGGTAAAAATATTACAGTAATAGACATGGCTCTTTCAATAATTCCTATGCAGTTGTGTAAAAAAGCAGGAGACATGTATCAGAAACTTTTTGAAGATGACGGATGCAAATTCGAACTCGGTAGAAAGGTTAGTGATACCAAGATGGATGTTAATGGAAACATTACCTCAATTATTCTGGACAATGGAACAGAAGTAAAATGTGATCTTGTAATATCTGCTGCTGGAGAGCGTGCTTCAATAAAATTCCTTGAGGGGAGCTCCATAAAAATTGACAGATTTATAGAGGTTGATGACCATATGAGAACTAATGTCAAAGATGTCTATGCAGCAGGAAACGCAACAGGGCTTTCTGGAACATGGCCTAATGCGAAGAAAGAAGCAGAGGTTGCAGCATATAATATGTGCGGATATGACAAAGTCTATGATGACACATATGCGATGAAGAATACCATGAACTTTTATGGTCTGGCAACACTCTCACTTGGAAGCGGAAAGGCAGAAGAAGGCGATAGGGTCATAGAACAGCAGGACTCATTCGGATACAGGAGAGCAATAATAAGAAATGGTGTACTTGATAGCGTTGTCCTTCAGGGTAAAAATCTCAACTATGCCGGAGTATATCAACATATCATAAAAAATAAGATTAACATCCAAGATATAATTAAGGATAGCGAGAACAAGGTCTTCAAACTTTCCTTTGCAGATTTTTATGCAACTGACGATAGAGGACAGTATGTATATGCATAAAAAGATGAAAAAGCCGACCATATACTGTATAATGAATACTATATATCATTAATTTAAGAGATTAGGAGGTTTTAGATGGAAGTTATAAAACTTACAAAAGATAATTTTGAAGAGGAAGTTAAGAAGTCCGATAAGCCTGTGCTAGTTGATTTTTATGCTGATTGGTGTGGCCCATGTCAGATGCAGGGACCTATAATCGATAAAGTTGCGTCTGAAAATGACAGCTTTAAGATTGGTAAGGTAAATGTAGATGAACAGCAGGAGCTTGCTATGGAGTATGGTGTTATGAGCATACCGACTATCATGGTAATGAAGAATGGCGAAATCACGTACAAGGAATCCGGAGTATTACAAGAGAATGCTATTCTTGACCTAATGAAGTAAAAATTTTAATAAAAAGCGACAGACTGTGCAATTCTTTCAGACATCACAGCTGTCGCTCTTTTATTGCATAAATATATCACATAATATATAATAATTCGGCTATGTCATTTATAGAAATAAAAAATCTTACATTTGAATATAGATCAAGCTCTGAAGATAAAGAAGCCAAGAAAGAAAGGGCAATTGACGGAGTAAACCTAAGCATTGATAAGGGTGAGTTTGTTGCAGTCATCGGAAAGAACGGATCTGGTAAATCAACACTTGCAAAGATGATCAACGGAATTTTACTACCGAAGGACGGAAGTGTTACAGTTGATGGGATGCTTACAGAGGATCAGGATAAAATCTATGATATCAGAAGCCGTGTTGCCATGGTTTTCCAGAATCCGGATAACCAAATAGTTTCGTCTATTGTTGAAGATGATGTTGCATTCGGCCCTGAGAATCTTGGTATACCGCCTGATGAGATCAGGATAAGGGTTGACGAGGCTCTTAAATCTGTCGACATGTATGATTACAGGCATAAGGTTCCACATAGGTTATCAGGTGGACAGAAGCAGAGAATTGCTATTGCAGGTGCTATAGCAATGAAGCCTGAGTGCATAATCTTTGATGAACCGACAGCTATGCTTGACCCTGATGGAAAACGAAAGGTTATGGAAATCATCAAGGATCTCAATGCAAAGGGCATTGGCGTTATATTGATAACCCATTTCATGGAAGAGGCAATTAAGGCTCCAAGAATTGTTGTAATGAAAAAGGGAAGAATAATTAAAGATGACACTCCTGCTGCATTTTTTTCTGACATTGATGCTGTCAAGAATGCAGGAATGGAATTACCCGTTGTTATTAATCTAAGAAAAAGGCTAAATGAAAGTGGAATAAAGATGGATAGCGATATCATTAAAGAAGAAGAATTTATTGATGCATTTATTAAAGAAGCTTCCGGGAGAGAATAAATGTATATACAGGTAAAAAATCTTAGTTATACATATAATAAAGATTTTCCAAACGAGGGAAAAGCACTTGAGAACGTAAGTTTTGACGTAGAAAAAAACTCAGTTCTTGGAGTTATTGGTCATACGGGGTCCGGTAAATCCACTCTTTTACAGATGTTAAATGGACTTCTTCGCCCTGATGAGGGAGATGTTATCATAGGAGAAGATCGAATAACAGAAGAGAATTTTCCACTCGTTAAGATAAGAAAAAAAGTTGGACTTGTATTTCAATATCCGGAATACCAGCTATTTGAAGAAACAGTTAAGAAGGATGTAATTTTCGGGCCATCGAATCTTGGTATAGATGACCCCGAAGAGCTCGAACATATAGCAAGAGAAGCTTTAGATAAGGTTGGGCTTGACTACGATGAAATCGGGGAAAGATCCCCTTTTGAATTGTCAGGAGGACAGAAAAGAAGAGTGGCAATTGCTGGAGTCATTGCTATGAAACCGGAAGTCCTTATTTTGGATGAACCGACAGCCGGACTCGATCCGGAATCAAGACTTGAGTTAATCAAGCTAATAAAGGATATTCAAGTAAAGGAGGAGATGGTTCTCATCTTCGTATCTCACAACATGAACGATATTGCGGTGCTTGCTGATAAGATTATTGTTCTTGACAAAGGCAATATTGCTATGGAAGGAAGTCCAAAAGAAGTTTTCTCAAGAGAAGATGATTTGAAAAAAATCGGACTTGATTTGCCAAAGGTAACAAGGATTATGCATAGAATTGCAGAGGAAATACCAAATTTAAATAAGGACGTTTTTACTACGCTAGATGCTTCGAAAGAACTGTTGAGGGTGCTTGATGATTAGAGATATAACGCTTGGACAATATTTTCCATCAGATTCTTCAATACATTCGCTCGATCCGAGGACGAAGATAATAATAACATTTTTTTATATTATAGAGACGTTTGTTGTCAATAATTTTATTGGATTTCTTGCTCTCTCATTGGGTTTAGCTATAGTGATAGCTGCATCTCGTGTACCTGTTAAATTTATTTTCAGAGGACTTAAGGTAATATTTGTAATAATAATTTTTACCTTTATCCTAAATCTTTTTATGATGGATGGAAGGGTGCTTTGGCACTGGAGGTTTCTTACGATAACCTATGAGGGACTATATCGAGCTATTTTCGTTGCAATAAGGTTAGTCTTATTGATAGTCGGTACATCAATGCTTACACTTTGCACCAAACCAATAGAACTTACGGACGGACTTGAGAAGCTCCTTTCACCACTTTCTTTTATAGGAGTTCCTAGCGGTGAAATTGCCCTTATGATGAGCATTGCACTTAGATTTATACCAACTCTCATGGACGAAACGGATAAAATCATCAAGGCACAGCAGGCGAGGGGTGCAGACTTTGAATCGGGTAATGTGATAAGGCGTGCAAAAAGCCTCATACCGATATTGGTGCCGTTATTTATAGGCTCATTCAAAATAGCTCAAGATCTTGCTCTTGCAATGGAAGCGAGATGTTATCACGGAGGAAAAAATAGGACTCGCATGAATCACATTTCGTTTAAGAGAATCGATGTATTCGCTTTTATCATCGTGATTATCTTTTTCTTAATCGTAAGTGCAACCAGATTCATTGGCGGTTGGCATTTTCATTAGTAATTTTACAGGTTGATTTATTGAGACAGAGGAAAGTTAAAAATTTAGAAAGTAAATATAAGCTATATAGCGATATGATAGTATATGATCCGAAATCCCACATTAATGAATGGGATAAGGATATACTTAATTTTTCAGCGGAAAAAATTTGTTTAGAGATAGGCTGTGGTAAAGGAATATTCACTGCTTCACTTGCAGAAGCTAATCCAAAAAGTCTCATTGTAGCTATTGAGGGAAACAGAAGTGTTCTTCTTAGGGCTATGGAAAAGGTGAGGGATAGGGAGCTAAAGAATGTGATTTTTATTCCCGAATACATCGAAGACATAAGGGAGTGGTTTTTACCGGGGTCAATTGATGCGATTTATTTGAACTTCAGCGATCCGCTTCCGAAGCCGAGGACAGCAAAACACAGGCTGACCCACAGAGATAAGCTTAGACAATATTTTACAATATTGAAAGAAGACGGAGAGCTTTTTTTCAAAACTGATAATGATGATCTATTTGATTTCAGCGTGAGAGAAATGCTTTCGGAAAACCTTTGTATCAAAGATTTGACAAGAGATTTACATAGAAGCGAGCTTGGAAAGGATAATATAAAGACTGAATATGAGATGAAATTCAGTGGACTCGGAGAAAATATAAATTACATAAGAGTAGTCAGGGGAAAAACATCAATGAAGGATAGTTCAGAAAAGACAAAGAATGAATCAATGGCGGCATTTAATGGAAGGTCTATTCCTAAGGAAGATAAAATCTTTGGGGTAAACGAGAGAGCGAGAATTGCAACTGATAAGTTCGGACACGACAAAGTCATTAACGCAACGGTCGGAACATTTTTAGATGATTTGGGAAATCCAATGATACTTTCATCGGTGGATGAGGTAATGAGGTCATTAGATCCTTACGAATATGCTACATATGCTCCAATCGCTGGGATAGAAGGCTTTAGAGAATCAATTAAGAAAGCTGCATTCGGAAATTTCAAGACAAATAGAAAGACCGCTGTTGTTGCTTCTCCAGGTGGTACTGCAGCAATAAGGAATGCTGTTGCAAATTATAGTTCAATAGGGGATAAGATACTCACACATGATTGGCACTGGGGACCTTATAAGAACATAATGGATGAACAGGGAAGAAGTATGGAGACTTTTGAGCTTTTTTCCAGTGATGGAAGCTTTCATATAGCTGACTTTGAGAAAAGCGTTAAGAAGATACTAAGAAATCAGGAACGCCTCCTTGTAATTATCAATACACCTGCAAACAACCCTACAGGATATTCTCTTTCCGATAAAGACTTTGAATCAGTGGTTAGAGTGTTGAACGAAGCAAATAAAGAAGATAAGAAAATTACATTTCTTGTAGATGTAGCATATATAGATTTCTCAGATGATGAAGATAAGGCGAGATCTTTTCTTCCTATTCTTGAAAAACTTGAAGATGATATTATGATACTTTTTGCATATAGTGCATCAAAGACTTTTACTCTGTATGGGATGAGATGTGCAGCTCTGATATGTCTTGCGGGTACAGATGAGCTGGCAAAAGAGTTCGAAATGGTATGTAAATATTCTTCAAGGGCAACTTGGTCAAATTCACCAAGAGCTCCTCAAGAGGTAATAGAAAAAATATATGGAAGCAACAAGCTGCTTTCAAAAGTAACAGAGGAAAGAAAGAAATTTCGTGAGATTCTAATGGATAGGGGAAGAGCGTTTGAGAAAGCATCAAAAGAATGTGGACTTGAAATTCTTCCGTTTAGAGCGGGGTTCTTTGCAACAATTCCATGCGAAAGACCTGATGAGCTTGCCACAAGTCTTGAAGATGATAATGTGTTTGTTGTTCCTCTTAATAAAGGTGGAGTCAGGGTTTCAATAGCATCAATTTCTAAGGACAAATGTGAGAAGCTGCCTTTGATAATTAAGAATGCTATGGAAAATTATTGATATTATATATGAAAACATTTTTTGATAGATTTCTTTTCTCCTAATACGAGCATAGTCATACTCGGTTTCAAAATTGTTTCCGGTGTAATTGAAAGATCAACTTCTCCATGATCCTTAACGGCGATTATTGTTATGTTGTGTTTTTTACGTATGTCTATCTGGCCAATACTTCTTTCTGCCCAGTCCGTTGGTACAGGAACTTCAAAAATCGCATGCTCATCATCAAGCTTAATATAGTCAAGTATATGATTGGAACCATAACGTATTGCCGCCCATTCAGCGACCTGTTTTTCTGGATTTAATACCTCATCAGCACCGTTACGCAAGAGAAACTTTGTCTGAACATCACGGTCCGCTCTCGAAACTACGAGTTTTCCTCCCAGTTCTTTAAGAAGAGATGTCGTTTCAAGCGAGCTTTGAAAATCTCCACCAATTGTTACAATGCAAATGTCATAGTTATTTATACCAAGTGTTCTGAGAAATTTTTCGTTTGTGCTGTCTCCAATCTGTGCATCCGTGACATAGGGAAGTATTTCATTAATTCGGCTTTCTTCCCTGTCAATCGCCATTACCTCATGTCCCTGTTTGCTAAACTGCTTGGCAAGTAGGGAACCAAAGCTGTGAATTCCAATCAATAGTATAGATTTCATTTAAGATACCTCCGTTAACCGACATTAATTTTTTCAACCGGATATTGCGAAACTTCCACTCCGTCACTGTTTACAGCGGCAAATAGAAGCGTTAGACCGCCAACCCTTCCGAGAAACATCAAAGCTATCAAAATCATATGAGAAGCGAGACCGATTGAAGTCGTTATCCCAAGTGATAAACCAACCGTTCCAATTGCAGAAGCAGTTTCAAAGATGCACTTTTCAAAAGGGATTCCTTCGATAATACTTATTGCCATAGCTCCTGCTATTGAAGAAAAAAGATATATAAGAAGTAAGGTTGCCGCATTTTTTACAGCCTGGTCATTAATTCTTCGCCCAAACAAATGTGGTGATTTTTCTCTTTTAATAACAGATATCATATTTGCTATAAGAACCGCAACCGTTGTTGTTTTGATACCGCCTGCCGTAGAACCGGGAGAACCTCCGATAAGCATTAGTATAATTATTAATACTCTACCTGAACTTGTGATAGCATTAAGATCGATTGTATTAAAACCGGCGGTCCTCGGAGTTACCGCTTGGAATAAAGAAAGGCAGAATCTATCCTTTAATCCATATGCTGAGAAATCATTGAAAAACAATATTAGCGTAGGAATTAGAATCAAAATAATAGTAACTGTAAGAACAGTTTTTGTTTGCATGCTATATCGCTTTAGATGAAATTTATGTTCTGCAATATCATCCCAGGTTAGAAAACCCATTCCGCCGAATATTATCAAAAATACAATCGGAATAACAATGTTAAAGTTGTTACTGAAAGATATAAGTGATGAAAAATTACCCGTATGTTCTCCCATTATGTCGAAACCTGCATTACAAAAAGCAGAGACAGAATGAAAAATCGACATCCATATTCCTTCCGCTCCAAACTTTTTAATAAAGGTTGGAAGCATGACTAGGGCTCCAATGAATTCAAATATGAATACAGCCTTGAAAATAAATAAAGTCATCTTTACGGCACCTGCAATCTGATGACCGGAAAAACTTTCAACTAAAGTATTACGCTCAAGAAGTGAAATTTTTCTGCCGGAAAGGGTTGCAATAAAAGCAGCTACCGTGACAATACCAAGTCCGCCGACCTGAATCAAAATAAGTATAATAATCTGACCGAACAAAGACCAGTAAGATGCAGTATCCTTAACGACAAGGCCGGTAACACAGATAGCAGAAGTAGAGGTAAATAAAGCATCATGAAATGATGTCCATTCACCGGATTTTGATGATAATGGAATTGAAAGTAATAACGCTCCAACAAATATGATGGACATAAATCCCAAAATAATAATTCGAAAAGATGAAAATCTTTTACTAAAGATATTACTGTCCACGATTACCTCCGCACTTTAATGTCGACATATTATAAAACAATATTTACAAAAAAGATATTAAAAATTATGATAAATATATGAAAAATATAGAAATTAGCATGAATTTTTGTTATAGTTACCACGTGCCATAATTTGGTAGAAATGCGGGCGTAGTTTAATGGTAGAACGCGAGCTTCCCAAGCTTGCAGCGAGGGTTCGATTCCCTTCGCCCGCTCCAGATATAAAACGCTGTAATCGTTTGATTTCAACGGACACAGCGTTTTTACTTTTGCAATAACTTAAAATAGAGCCACAAATATAGCCACCATAAAAAACTTGCAAACAAAGGGGCTAATAGCTGTGAGATTTTTGATAAAGAAAACCCTCACTGGGCAGCACTTAAATGCGAAACAGAAGAGGAGTATCTAATATTAAAAAAGCGTATTGATGAAATGAGCGAAAATGATGATGAATAATGATAAATAAGGAATAGTATCCAGTATGTAACCTAAAAAAACAGAATAGAAATAAATTTATAGCAGCTTCAATGCTGCCTTTTTTAATTATTTAAGAATTGAGAAAAACTTATGAATGAATATTAAATAATTAATAGTCATATAATACTTGTAAAATGGGGGGTCATCTTAAAAAATGATGTAAAACCTGCTAATGTCAGGAAGCGTAATGCTAATTATAAAAGTTAGAAGAAATAAGAATAATTCAAAGATAAGATTATAAAAGAATCAAAAAGGCATCTTGTATGTAAAATTACATGCAAGTCGTTTTTTGTAATAAGTCTATAATCAAGATATAATCATTTTCATCTAATTATTATATACCTTACAAGATTTCCGAGCATAATCGGCTTCAAATGAGGGGATATTATGAAGAAATATAGATTTAAGAAAGTATTGTTAGTTATTGCTTGTTTTAGTTTAGTTATAGTTATGACTGCTTGCGGCAGTGGTGGTTCAGGTGGCGGCAGTTCACATGCTAGCATCTCTACTGATCTAGATAATCCTAGCGAGCTCACTTTCCCTGAGACCGCCGAGGATGGCACCACGTTCTATCAGTCTATCTACAATAGCACCGTGGACGACCCAGACGCCGAGCCGGGGACTATTTATGGCTGCTATCAAGGCACCCTAACTGATGGCGATACTATGACCTTCGTAGTCAGCAAACCGCAGCTACCCGACGCGATCGCACGAAAAATAGACGAAAATGGACTAAAATATTTAGTTATTAGCACAATGCGTGGCGATATAGAATACACTAATGCTCGTAGCACACTTTATATTTTTAAAAATGACGCCTCTTATGATGCCATCTCACGCGATCAAAAAACGGTTGAAGTCTATGGTAAATGTATCGATATTAGTCTAGGAACCGAAGACGACTATATGGAGGCAGGGGGAGGACGTATTGAATCAGATTTTACTACCTTCAACGAGCACTTAGAAGATTATGTATTAGAAAATATAGATCAAATTATCGAACATTAATCAACAACTATTAAATTATTGCCATCATTAAATTATCAATGGTGGCTTTTTTATAAACCTAGAATCTAAGATAAGCTATATTCATATTTCACCGGCAACTCTATGCGCCCCGCCACGCCAGCTAAACTGCGACGCTGTAATAATTTTAAGCCTAGCTCCACCAAAAGCGACGCCGCTGGGAGTCGCTGCGCTTGCTTTGGAAAGGCCTCCCTACTCGCAATCTCATCTTGATACTGCGCAATCTCCGCAATCGCCTCCGCAAAAGTTATTCTCGCCTCAATTTGCTGATCAGAAAAACCCGACATTTTGGCGATAACACTATTTTGCGTGCCTTTTAAAGGATGTATTGTTTCTATCTTGTAATTGTATCCATTTCATAGTTCCAATGAACGTACCAACCACATGTTTGGAACAATCTAACGATTTGAATAAGGTTAAAGTAGCTTAAATAGTAGGGATTTCAGTCTTTTTTATTTTAGAATTAATATCTTTTAATAAAATTAAAGGGTTAAATTATAACCACGATGTATCTTATAATGTAATAGGGTGTATAATTTAACTATAATCTTTTTATAATATAGCTTATCCCAAGCGAAACCTTATAATTATTGTTATAATAAATCAGGATAGCCGTGGCATAGCTAAGTGATTAACATTTTGATTTTTGCCTTTAGACTTATATGGAGGAGAGAAGAAAATGAAGTAAAAGATACAGAAGCACACACTTTAGATTATTCAAAGGGCTTCAAAAAAGCTTTTAGAAAAATCAAAAATTTGACTAAAAATATTCGGGAGTCTGGCTGATTTGAAAGCTAGATTTTTTTATTTTTAGTGGTACTTTTTCAACCGTAAGAGTATCAAAAAATAATAGAAGTTGTGTATTTTGATATTGCTTGACTTATTTTCCATTAAGAGTGATGTATATAAGCAAAGGAGGTAATGCAATGAGAGCAGTCAAACAAATAATAAAAGATGAGATGGATTATAGACTATGCAAATTATTACTAGACTATTTATATTTCAGAAAATTAATAGATGAAGAAAAGTGGATAGCAGCAAATCTAGAGATAAAAGAGAAATACAATCCATCAACACTAATGCTGGAGGGATTATATGGGAAAAGAAGTAATTAAACTTGAATATAAGTTCCCTGAGCTAATCAAAACTAAAAAAACGAGAGTTGCTGCATATGCTAGAGCATCTACTGATAGAGAAGAACAAGCAACAAGCAACAAGCTATGAATCACAGATGGCTTATTATATGAATTATATTAAAGGAAGAGATGATTGGGAATTTGTAGGAATGTATTCAGATGAAGGAATAAGTGCTACAAATACGAAACATAGAGACGGTTTTAATCAGATGATAGCTGATGCCCTTGATGGGAAGATTGATTTAATAGTGACAAAATCAGTCAGTAGATTTGCAAGAAACACAGTAGATTCTCTTCAGACTGTTAGAAAGCTTAAAGAAAAGGGGATAGAAATTTATTTTGAAAAAGAAAACAAAGGCGAGATACCAAAGTATTATGTTGAGGAACATCATGAGGCTATTATCCCGCCAGAACAGTTTGATTATATCCAAGCTGAAATTGCAAGAAGGAAAAACGAGAGTAGATACAGAGGCATCACTATATTTTCAAATAAGATAAAATGTGGCCATTGTGGTGCTTGGTATGTTCCTAAGATATGGCATTCAAACGATAAGTATAGAAAGAAGATTTATATATGTAATGATAAGTATAAGGTTAAAGGTAAACCTTGCAAATCTCCACATTTTACTGAAGATGAAATAAAGGATATGTTCATAAGAGCATTAAATAATCTAACAAAAGTAAAAAAGACAGTTAGTAAAGAAATGAATAGCCTTATATATTATATATGCTCAAATATATAGATTTAGAAATGGAATCTAGTAAACTTGAGCGAGAAATTGAAGATGTAGTATCCGAGATGAATAGTCTTATAAAAGTAAATGCGAACACTGCTCAAAATCAGGAAGAGTATTTAAGAAGAGAAAATCAAATCAGATTAAAATACCAAGAGGCAAGAGACAGGCTAGCAGATATAAATAATAAAATTGAACTGAAGCAAAATAAGAAAACAATTTTGCTAAACTTCATGAAGACCCTAGACGGAATCAATGGTAACTTTACTGAATTTGATGAGGACTTATGGTCAGGACTACTGGACTATATTATAATAAAAGATAAGGAGTACTATACCGTAGTGTTTAAAAACGGAAAAGAAATAGATATATATATATATATATAGAAAATGCTTGAACGATAATAGCAAATAATATAAATCAAAATGAGTTACATAAAATTACACTAATGAAAAGCCCTAGTAGTATGCATAATATAACAATAGTATTAGCTAGCATATCAACACATTTTTGGACTGTTTTTAACCGAATATTTTAATTAAAATGATTTATAAACTATAAAGGGAAAAGATTAAAACTTGAATCGTTCCAATTTGCCATTGACAATTTATCCATAGGGTTTAGATTTTCTTAACCATTCTCAATAGTCATTTGAAATTATATATCCAAATGAACTGTGTATTCTCAGGTTCTAATACCAATATATGTACTCTTCTAATTTTAATCAATCTAGGCTTGTGATCATCTGTAGTTATGATAAAATAAAATTAATTAAAAGGAGGCGATGTTTTATGAAGTATGAAGACATTAGATTAAATGTTTCAAATGATAATATTAGTAATTATAAAGCATTCAAAGGAATGAAATTATATTCTGAAATGTTTAAAGCAGAAGATGGAAAAAAATTCATTAATAAAAGAGTGTTTGTAACTCAAAAAGGGAATTATGTATATTATGAAAGGACAGATATAAATTGGAATTATTGGTCAGATAAAACAAAATATGACTCGAGTTTTGATTTAAGTGATAAAAATCATAATATAATATTTGAAGTAACATCTGAATTGGATGATTTCTCAAAATACTTAGATGAAGAAGTAATTAACAAAATCATGTTGAAAGAAAAAAGAGAAGAAATAGTAGAAGTACTAGATATTTAGTAGAGAGTGTGTAAAATTTTGTGTATTGAATCCTCCTGACAAGGGTAAAGAAAAACTTATCAGGAGGATTTTTATGCCAAGAAAAAGATCAGAAACAATGAGGTAGCAAAACAGCAAAAATATTAATTGAAAAATACCAACCTCAAAGTGCATAAGATAATCTTGAACTTTTTTAAGGGGGGGGGTATAATGTATATGTTATAGTATTGACTGAAATAATTAATTTTGTGTTGAATAAATTTTTGAATAAAATCATAGCACTACAAGGAGGAAAATATTATGCTGAAGGATAAAAAATTTACAGCATTCTTTTTGGCTTTTTTGATGCTGTTGGGCATAATAAGCCCAATTGAAAATGTATTAGCACAAGATATAGAAGGTGATAATAATCAACAGAAGGGGTGCTCAAATGTTCAACTCGACCTATCTATAGAATCAGGAAAACAAACAGAATATTATGGAAATGATTTAGTTCAAAGTACTGTAGTAATTGATGGCAAGGGACTTCAGGGAGAAGCCAAAGGATTATATTATGATCTTATTTTCCCCTCTGAAGAGTTTCCAATAAGAAATGAAAAGAACAAGGATCCTCTTGATGTGACAAGATGGGAAGATCCAAATAACCAAGGAAAGTATATAGATTCTTCAGCTACTATCCAAAACTATCCTATGATTGACAAGGTTGAAAAGAGAGTGGAAGACGGTAAGACTATCTATAGAGTTTATTTAAAATCCATAGATTCCACTACAACCTTAAAGATACCTTATACTTTTAGTTTTAAGGACAATATTACACCTCCAGATTACAAGTTTCAACCGGAAGTTAAACTTTACGATGCCAATGGATGTCTTATAAAAGAAGCAAAAGACAAGGAATATTCTATTAAGTATGCTGACTTTAGGGGAAGAAAATTGGTTAACTTATCTAGCGAAAAAGACCAAATGAATTATGGTGGCAGTACAGACAAAAAGGACCCTCATAGAATATCAGAAGATGATACAAGACCTGTAAACTTCCAATTCCAGTTAGAAGCTATCAATGGTGGCTACAGAGGAATGAATGCAAGAGCTCTTAAAAGTTATATAATCACCGACACCTTACCAACATATACGGATGCAGATGGAAAGGAAAGGACGGCTGAATTTAGATCGGAAGAAAATCCTGGATGGGTGCTTTCCTCAGATGGAAAGGCGGTAACTTATACTTTAAGTGAGAGAAAAAGACATAGTAATAAGGATGGAGACTTTTTAAACGATAGTGCTGAAGGTGACCTATATGAAGAGGGAGTTCAGTTAAAATTACGATTTCCAGGCGCAAAAACTAATTCAAAGGATACTCCAAAAGACGATAGAGTATATTATGACAATAGCGTTGATATAGAGGCAACACCATATAACCCAGCTGATGGAGAAGTTTACAAGTCTTCCGCTAATTTAAGTTTTCAATTAACATCTGATCCATTAGATGGAAGTGGTGTATTTTGGAAGAATAACGAATATGATGCTGGAATACTCTATCCAGAATCACCAGCCAAAACTTATTATGACCCATCAGGAATGGCTTCAGCAGAGGTGAATTATAGCGTTTATTTACAAAATAGAACATCTGCGCCTATGAAAGATATCGTCATCATCGAAGACGCTAAAAACTTTGACCCCAGGCTTTATGTATCAGGGATAATTGCACCACAAAGAACTATTCCGAATAGACAATATGTGGACTCCAGTCAGTATGAAATAAGGGGTATTAAGTCAGACGGGACTTATGATATTATAACTGAAAAATTATTCAACTATATTGAGTATCCAATAAATAAACTTGCCCAAGAAGAAGCAAAAAAAATAAGGAGGCAAGTTCTTGAAGGAAAGATAGGAAGAGAAAATGCTCCAGCTTTAAATCCAGAGTATGATAGGGTCGAGATACATTTTAAAAATTATGAACTGCCAGTAGGTTCTCAGCTTAAATTTGGTTTAAAAATGAAGTACAAGGATCCTTTTAAGGTTAAATTTGAACCAGATAGGGCTCTTAACAATACAGCAAAGGTAAACTTCAAATCTGGTGAGGATGAATATGACTTTACAGCTTCAGCAGATAAATATCTCATACCTATTGAAGAGTCTGTTAAGCTTGATAAGCGCACAGACTATAAAGGTAATTCTACTCCTAAGGTTGGAGATAAAGTAAGGTTTGATATAAATTATGATTTTAGAGGATTGTCTGGTCAAAGAGAACTTACAAATCTAACATTTGTAGATCTTTTACCTGAGGGTATAACTGTAAGTGCAGATCCAAAAGAATTGGCTTTGTGGGGTAGTGCCGAAAAAGGATTTAATTATAAATATGAGATAGTAAAGAATTACAACAACACTGGAAGATATGCTCTTATTTTAAAAATTGATGACTTTTTAGTGGGTGACTATGAGACTGCTAATGGTAAGGTATTTCGATTTATGTTTGATGGAAAAATTAACGAGAATATTGTTCCCGAAAAAGCTATAACAGATAAACTTAATAATGATAATATAGTCTATTCTTACTTCAATGATGACCAATCTGTGCTAAATCCTAAGGTTGGTGACCCTATGTCATCTACAGTAGTCGTTGATAAGCTTGATATAAATAATAATGGTATGACAAGCGACTATATTCTGATGGCAAAGTCAAAGGTAAACTCTAATTTGGCACAGAGTGTAAAAAGTATTAAAAGAATAAGAAGTTTAGAACCAATAGAAGAAAATGGGGAACTTGTATATGATAGAGCGTTTGCACTAGATACAGTTACTAATTACGCAAGTAAAACAAATGATAAATTAGGTAGATTTGAATATCAACTAAGGGTAAACAACTATATAGAAGAGCCTTTAAAGAAATTAGAAATGTATGATATCCTACCAAGTTTTGTAGATGGAAATAACAAATATAGAAATAAGCTTGTCGATGAAATAAAAATCTATAAAGCCGGTAAAGATGTAACGAGTGATTTTTCTGTTTTTTATACAACAGATAAAAATCCTTCAGAAGATCCAGTAAAAGCTGTAAAAAGTCAAAATTGGGTTAAAAATCCAACATCATATGAAGAAGTTACTGCTATAAAGATAATAAGTAATATCAACCCTGTATTAGGAAATTATGAAACCCTAGATATAAGGCTTCAAATGAAAGCTCCAGAATATCCTGGCAGTAATATTCTGAATGATAAAGTCGCAACGAACAGTTTTTTTGTAAGATATTCAGATGATGGGAATTTTGGAGAATCTAATTCTGTTACAAATGGTTTAATAAAAAGAAAAAATGTTAGTGTAGAAAAAAAATGGGAAGATGATAATAACAAAAATGGTAAGCGACCAGATAAAGTAACAGTTAAGCTATTAGCAAATGGATCTGATACAGGCAAGGAATTAGTTTTTACAAAAGATAATAATTGGAGAGGTACTTTTACAAATCTAGACGAATACAAGGGCAAAGAAAAGATTGTATATACAGTAAAAGAAGTTGGCGAAAAAGATTGTAGTATTAATATTGGCGACAACAAATACAAAGTAACATACGGTGGAACTGAAGAAGATGGTCTTACAATTACGAACAAATTAGAGCAAACTAACCCACCCAAAATAGATGTAAAAGTCACAAAAATTTGGAAGGGGAAACACGGAAAAGAAATAGTCGCACCAGCAGACAAAATAGAAGTAGAACTATATAGAGATAAAAAAGCTACGGGCGAAACATTAGAACTAAATAAAGAAAACAATTGGACTGCGGAATTTAAAAATCTAAATGTTCAAGAAAAATCAGATTCAAAAAAGCCTTATAAATACACAGTGAAAGAAGTTGGCGAAGAAAACGGTTCAATTAAGCTAGAAGATAAGTGGTTCAATGTAACTTACGAAGGTTCAATGAAAGAAGGCTTTACAATAACAAACAAAGAATCTAAGCCATGGACCCCAATGGAAGTGCCAACTAGAAATGTCAAAGTAACAAAGACATGGAAACTAATTGGAAATAAGAATCCATCAGATAATATTGAAGTAGAATTATACAAAGATGGAATACCTACAGGAAAGAAAGAGACTCTAAATGCGGGGAATAACTGGAGTACAAGTTTCAATAAGCTTCCAGTTTACGAATCACTAGAAAACACAAAAGCATTTGAATACACAGTGAAAGAAGTTGGCGAAGAAAAAGGGTCAATTAAGCTTTCGGATAAGTGGTTTAAAGTAACTTATGAAGGTTCAATGAAAGATGGATTTAAGATAACAAATAAAGAATTAGAGAAGAAAACTCCAAATAAAAAAGATAAGATAAATCCAAACACAGGAGATTTATTTAACGGATATTTATATATTGGTTTAATAATTATTTCTGCGGGGCTACTATTATCATTAGAATTTAATAAAAAGAAAAAGAATTCTAATATAGAATAAAGTATACATATAATTTTGGATATCAGTATTAAGGGATAACGAAAGTTATCCCTTTTATTAACTAAAAAGATCTACGCTATGAACATTAAAATGTAATAGCAATTGTAGGTTGATATTTGTGTAAATATCAAATGATAGAATTTAAAGTTAAAGGTGGGTGCATTTTTATTTGTATCGTGTAATTGTATCAATTTTATAGTTCCAATGAACATATAATGACGTAGATTATTACAATAACGAGAGAATCCAATCTAAAACAAAATGGATGCCACCTACAAAATATAGGTTAGCATCCACTACAACTAATTAATTAATAAATACTGTGTCCAGTTTTATGGGTACACATCAATTTGATTATAACCGATATTTTTTAGTAATTTAATCAATCTAACAAAAGCCTACAGAACTATCAGGTCTATAAAATTAAGAAATCGAAGCCTCATATATGGATGCAATAGACTTCTTCATCTCATCAGCAAACTCTTCGTCAGTTTGATCGTTAAAAAGTTTTTCTGTGAGTGCTCTTGAGAAGCTTGCAGTCATGCCATTATTAAGTGCGAGCTTTTTATTAGCATCTTCTTGAGAATATCCACCAGATAAAGCAAGAAGTCTTACGGTGCAAGGGTAATCAAGCAGATCCTTATAGAGATTTGCTTTTTCAGGAATAGTCAGTTTGAACATCAGATAATCATCATCATTCATGGTCTTAAGTTCATTTACTATCTCTCTATGAAGAATTTCCTCGCATTCAGCCTTCTTTGGCGCATTGATATCAACTTCCGGTTCGATTATTGGAACAAGACCAGCTTTGATAATAATTCTTGCTGTATCGAATTGCTGTTTTACGACCTCTTTAATTGATTCTTCATTAGGTTCGAGAATAACTGAACGCATCTTTGTGCCGAATATATTTCTTTCCCTTGCCTCTTTTAGAAGCTCATCAAGTCCAGGGTTAGGTTTCATGAGTCTGACACCATTTTTTTCATCGGCAAGCCCTGCATCAACCTTGAGAATAGGAACAATACCCTTATTTTCCCAAAGATAATCCCCAGTGTATTTACCATCAATCTTGCTGTTCATAGTAATCTTAAATAAAATTGCCGCAAGGATATGCTCGCTTGTGAATGTAGGACATTTGATTATCCTGGTTCTCATCTCATGAACAAGACGAAACATCTCATCTTCACCGCTATATTGATCCTCATTTATTCCATATAATTTTAGTGCCTTAGGTGTACTTCCTCCGCTTTGGTCAAGTGCAGCGACAAATCCTTTTGAATTTTTCATGCGTTCAAGCTGCTTTTTATTCATTTAACGGACTCCTTTCGTAATGTGATATTGAGAGCTTATAAATCTTTAATTTAATAATTATCATAAAATTTAGTAAATCATAGCATGCAACCACTTATTTTTCAAGCGTGACAAAATTAGTATAAATATTTTAATAAAAAATAGTTGACAAGAAAAATAATATATACTATTGTATTAGTAGAATAATACAGGAAGGATAAAGATTATATAGGAGGAAGGTTGATGGCAAATCATATGATAGAGTTGAAAAAAGCCTCTAAATTCTATTCCAATAAAGACACGGTAAGCACCGGCTTTTCAAGGATAGATTTGATGCTTGATATAGGAGAATTTGTTGCAATTACCGGTGAGAGCGGAAGCGGTAAGTCGACACTTCTCAATGTAATCTCTGGACTTGATACATACGAAGAAGGTGAAATGTATGTAGCAGGAAAAGACACCAGTGCTTTTCAAATAGAGGATTATGAAGCATATAGAAAAAAATACATAGGAAATATTTTTCAGGATTTTAATCTCGTAAATAGTTATACGGTATATCAAAATATAGAGCTTGTCATGCTCATTTCCGGTAAAAATAAGAATGAGTGCAAGAAAAAAATAGAAGATCTGATAGAGCTTGTCGACCTTAGTGAGTTTAAAGATTCTAAGGTTTCAAAGCTTTCAGGCGGTCAAAAACAGAGAGTTGCTATTGCAAGGGCTCTAGCAAAAGATGCGCCGATAATTGTTGCAGATGAACCTACAGGAAATCTCGATAGCAAATCAGCAGATATTGTTATTAAAACACTCAAAAAAGTCTCTAAGAGCAAGCTCGTAATAATTGTTACCCATAATTATGAACAGGTAGAGGAATATGTTACGAGAAAAATCACAATGCACGATGGAAAGATAATCGAAGACAGAAGACTTGCTGATCAAGATAGAAGAGTGATAGATCAAGATGAAGTTCCGCTTATTGAGGGAAGAAGATCAAAAAGAAATCTTCATGTTACCAATAATGAAGATGAAATTGCTCAGGTTCCACCGATGAGTTTCGGAAGCCAGTTAAATCTTGGGTTAAGAAATACATTCAATATCTTTTCAAAATTCATGCTGCTTCTGATTGTATATTTATTCATATCAACTGCTGTGACAAACCAATATGCCTCAACAAAGGCAAGCATCACAGATATGGATAAGATAGGCTTTAATCAATACTTTGCAGATCTAAGGCGTAATAGAGTTGTAGTTACAAAGAAAGACGGAACATATTTCACACCTGAAGAGGTTAAAAA
Organism: uncultured Ileibacterium sp.; assembly: GCA_902488835.1. Taxonomy (GTDB): domain Bacteria; phylum Bacillota; class Clostridia; order Peptostreptococcales; family Anaerovoracaceae; genus Alterileibacterium. The sequence goes on along the minus strand of CABTXQ010000006.1, from coordinate 21,239 downwards.
AATCGAAAAAAATGAGCTTGTAGACCATGTAGTTAGTAACGATGTTCAGCTTGACACCTTGGGAGCTATACCAACTGATGAAGCATATATAAATGGACCGGTGAGGACATATGAAGACAATGAAAAAATTAATGCAAAATATGGTAGACTCCCGGAAAATGATAACGAGGTTATGATAGTTGCTTATAAAGATGGTTATCAGGCGAGGGCAATAAAAAAATCCGCTAAGGACATGATAGGTAAAGAGTATTATCTCGATGGAGTTAATGAGGGAGAAGAACTTCTGACTTCAAAGGTGAAAATAGTAGGGATAGCATTCTCAAATAGAGACAAAAATGCCTCTCAGGATTCTTTTGAAACAGGAATAATATATGTCAATAGCAATACAAACAAAATAATAACATCTAAGATGCTCGCAAGACAGTCAGATCTCCTTATGGATTATAACGGTAAAATGCAGGAAATAAAGGCTTTGGAAGGCAGTGACCTTCTTCGTCCATCAGCGAATGTAAGCCAAGGGAAAGCATACATATTTGAATCTCATGCCGGATATTATAAAAATGGAGAAGCCCTGTATAAGCCACTTAATATCACATCTAATGGGCTTCATGAAACGAATAGTTTGAATTTAACCGTAGGGAAGGTTGTTAATAGCGAGAATGCAAAGAAGGCTCTGGGAATAGAAAAAGATTATTATGAAGAAGCATCAACGCACATATATATTAACGAAGATGATTATTATGCCCTTTATAGCAATGAGAATTATCAGGTAAGTGCTTTCGCGAAAAATGAAGAAGATGTCAAGGCTCTTTCTGATTCACTAAGTAAATCAGGATATAAGGTTCTTTCGATTAAGGACTCGCTCACAAACCCTGATAGTATAGTATATTTTGTTCTCAAGCTATTACAGCTAACAGTCTTTATGGTTGAAATTATAGTCCTCTTCTTCATCTCTTATGCGGTAATAAGACTGATAATGAAATCGAGAAATACATATTATTCAACTCTTAGAATTCTAGGTGCTAAAAGAAATAATGCAAGTAATATTATGAAAATAGAATTAATATCTATGGCAATGATTTCATATATTCTTAATATCGTTTTGGTTATGCTTGTAAACAAGGATATTTTGAAAATACCTGTTTTGAAAAATAATCTTTCATATGTATCACTTATAGATTTCGTTATTCTATTTGCAATACTTATAATATTATCCCTTTTGATAGCAAGAAGATATTCAAGAAAGATGTTCAGCAAGAGCGCTATGAATGCATATAGGGAGGAGATATAAAATGATTAAATTAGAAAGGCTTAATAAATATTATTATAAAAATAAAAGCAATGAAAATCATGTTTTGAACGATATATCTATAGATCTTCCTGAAACAGGGCTTGTATCTTTCCTTGGACCATCCGGCTGCGGAAAAACTACACTTTTGAATGCGATCGGCGGACTGGATAAGCTTACATCCGGCAAGGTTTATATAGATGATGAATGTATAACTAAGAAAAGATCCGGTAAGATCGATACTCTTAGAAATGCGAAGATAGGCTATATTTTTCAGAATTTTAATCTTCTTGATGACAGAACCGTATATGAAAATGTTGCACTAGCTTTAAGAATGATTGGAATTAAAGATGAGAAAATCATTGAAGAAAGGGTAAAATACTGTCTTGAAGCTGTTGGAATTTATAAGTTCAGAAAGAGAAGAGCTGATGCACTTTCAGGCGGTCAAAGACAGAGAGTTGCGATAGCAAGGGCGATTGTAAAAAATCCTAGAATAATAATAGCAGATGAGCCAACCGGTAACCTAGACAGCGCAAACACCCTTGAAGTAATGAATATTATAAAGACTATTTCAAAGGGAAGACTGGTATTACTGGTTACTCATGAGAAGAAGATAGCCGAATTTTATTCTGATAGAATAATTGAGTTAAAAGACGGCAAAATTTTATCCGATAAGCTTAATGACTCAACAAGATACCTAGATTATCAGCTTGAAAACAAAATATATCTAAAGGATATGAATGTGCAGAAAAGTTTTTCTGATGATGATGTTAAGATTGATGTCTTTAGCAATGAAGAACATAAGGCTGAAATAAAAATCGTAATTCGAGGTGGAAATCTTTATATCGATACGGACAACAAATACAATGTTGTAAGCGATGACTCAAATATTGAAATGATAGATGACCACTATAGGGTAATAGATAGTGAAACATATGATAAACATTCATTTGAATATGACAAACATCTTCCTAAAAATTTCAAACCTAAATATACATCGCTATACACACCTTTTAACAATGTGATCAAGGGTTTTAAATCGATAAGGAAATTTAACAAAGGAAAGAAAGTGCTACTTGTAGGATTTTTCTTCGCTGCAATGTTTTCCTTCCTTGCTGTAAGCAATATAGTAGGACTTATGACAGTCAAGGACGAAGATTATATTTCAACAAATAAGCATTATTTGACGGCACCAAATTCATCAAAAAATGAAGAAATTATCACCAAGGCTTCTGGTGTCAGCGGAGTTAAATATGTAATTCCCGGTGATTCAAAGGCTAAGCTTTCCTTGATGATGAACGACTATTATCAGACTGCAACTGCCCTCGGAAGGCTTGATGGATCAATTGCTTTATCTAAGGTTATTAGCAAAGATGATATTATCAAAGGCGAATACAAAGGCAATGATAATGAGATAGTTCTTGACAAACTAATTGCTAAAAGATTTCTCAAATCTAAGGAAGGCAAAAATGCAGGAGTCATACATTATTCGGATTTCATAGGCAAAAGGATTAGTCTTGGAGGAAATGAGACATATATAATAAGTGCGATTTCGGATACAGGTTCACCATCTTTTTATGTAAGTGATAATTCCTACATCGATATATTAAGCCAACTTGAGATAGTAAAGGCTCAAGGTGATTCGTCAAAGAGCGATATGCTTAAAGATTATTCAAAGGCTCAAGATATTACAATAAAAAAGGGTAGAGCACCTACAAATTTATATGAGGTCATAGTAAATGAATCCCAGCAGGATGAGATTGAACTCAACAAGACAATATCTATCAAGGTTAACGATCATCCGCTAAAAGTCGTAGGATATTATAAGAGCAGTCAAATAGGAGATTTTAACTATGTATCTTCTGAAACGTTAAGAGCAGGATACATTGGTAAGCAGAAAGTCATTTCAATATATGCAGACGAGCCGGCGAAAGTTCAAAATGAGCTAAGTAAGCAAGGCATAAATGCAAATATCAATATAGATGAAGAGAGGGCGAAATATGATGAAAGCAGACATAAGAGCGTAATAACCTCACTCATTCTCGCAGCAGTAATACTCACAATATCACTCATTGAGATGTATCTGATGCTTAGATCATCGTTCCTTTCAAGGCTCAAAGAAGTTGGAATTATGAGAGCTATTGGAATAAAGAAGCATGACATAACAACGATGTTTGCCGGAGAGATAATAGCGATTAATCTGATAACTGTAATTCCTGGAATTGCTTTTATGTACTATATATGGTCTAACATAATACAAATCTCTGATAAGCTGGCAAAAATGTATGCAGTAAATCCAGTAGTTGCACTTTTGACCTTTGCAATGCTTCTAGTGTTTGACCTAATAATAGGGCTAATACCTGTCGTCAGTTCAATGAGAAAGACACCTGCAGAGATGCTTGCAAGGACGGATATATAGGTATTGGAATTTATTAAGAAAAAAAGTATAATTAACCATGTATATGTTGCAAATAATTAGCATTTAGAGAGCGGAATTAATGGTTAATAAGGTTCAAAAAGGAATAGCACTATTTTTCTTCTATATATCAAGCAGGCTGATTATGATTTTCACAAAGCTCGATAATGATAAGATATTATTATTATCTGATACGCATGGCGAGCTTGATGGCAATCTTAAAGAGATGTATGATTTCCTTCAAAAAAAAAGATATGAGCCTAGATATTATTTGAAGAAAAGCCGTAGAGAAAGAATGAAGCTTAAGGAGTTTTGCTCTCTAATATATGATATGACCACGGCAAAAAATATCTTTCTCGATGACTACTATCTCATGACATCAGCTATGCGAGTTAGAGCTGGACAAAACCTAGTTCAGCTCTGGCATGGTGCGGGTGCTTTCAAGAAGTTCGGATATAGCAGACTTGATACAGAAGATGGTGTCAAAAATATCCATAGCGGATATAAGAAATATACCCATGTCCCGGTAAGTTCAGAAGATATAATTCCCTGCTATGCTGAGGCTTTTGGAATATCTGAGGAAAAGGTATTACCTATCGGAGTTCCAAGGACTGATTTCTTTTTTCGAGAAAAGGATATAAGAGAAAAAGAGAAAGCTTTTTATAAAAAATATCCGGATCTTTCTGGTAAAAAGCTTGTACTAATTGCTCCTACATATAGAGGCTCTAAAATAAATGAAGCAAATTATGACATAGAAAAATTGGATTTGCCGAGAGTTCAAAAATCTCTCGGCAATGAGTATGCTCTCGGAGTAAAGTGGCATAGAGCGATTTTGGATAATATTGAAAATGGTAAAATCGCAATTGAACTCCCGGAAGGGTGTTACGATTTTAGCGAATTTAATGATGTAGAAGAATTGCTTCCAATTGCCGATGTTCTGATAACAGATTATTCATCTGTTATCTTTGATTATTCAATTCTTTCAAAACCCATAATATTTTTTCCATATGATTACGACGAATATAAGATAAATAGAGGACTTTACTTCGAGTTTAACGAATATGTTTATGGCGAAATTGCTAATGATTGCGAAAGCCTGATCGAGTATATAAAAAAGGGGAATCTATGCTCTGAAAAGAGGAAAGATTTTATAGATAAATTTATGAAAGCCTGTGATGGTAAATCTTGCGAAAGGCTATATGAGATTTTATTCAAAGGAGATCAAAATAATAACCGTGATTAATAATACATCAACAAAATTTGATATGATTACAAAAAAAGTAGTCGGATCTCTCTTGATCATCCTTATTATGTTTTTTGCATTTGGAAATACCATTATCGGGAGGAAGTTTTTTACGCTTAATGAGAGAGGAGAGATTATATCGGCTCTTCTTTTATCAATTGTTTTTTGCGTATTATTTTTTAAGAAAGGTGAATATAAGCAATTTATCAAAAAAAACATCTTTGTGATTTTATATCTCATAATAAGGCTGGTACTCATATTCAAGCTTTCATTTGACTATAGCACTATTAGGAGTGCTTTTTTTGAAGGTTTTTTCTTAATAGTCGTATCCGAAGATTTACTTAAGGGTCAAAGCGTTTTAATAAAAAAATCTACGTATTTGATTACAGGCATAAATCTCGCATTAAATGCAATAAACCTTTTCCTAAGCTGGAATATAACGAGCAATTATCCAATTCTTTCCAAGCAAATTGTTGAGAAAATCTCGTTATACGGAATTAAGGGAGTGTTGCCTCAGTGTACAATGTACGCCAATCCGAACTCTCTCGGAATTATGAGTGCCTTTTCAATACTAATACTCGCAAATCTAATTCGGAGGGAAAACCCTTTTGTGAGAATTTTTTCAGCCATTGCTATAATCTTTAATTTATACTGCATCTACGCATCTCAATGTAGGTCTGCGATAGTAGCTCTCTTAGGTTGCTTGGTAATTTATCTTTTTAGACTGGTTGTGAAAAATGTTGATGCAAGAAAAATTACGGCTGCAATAATGCTCATGTGCTTAATAGCCTCATTTAGCATCCTGGGGTATGCAGAAAAGCATAAGGAAACGGGGATAAATTACTATCATATTACAAAAGAAGAAAATTTAATTGAGAACATGAGTTCCGGCAGATATCTGATATGGAAAACCGGCCTTTTTGCTCACAAAAATACTGCTTTTTTGGGTAGCGGTAGTGCAAAAAATGAAATAAATAATAGAGCTAGGTTCGTAAAGGATAATTATGAGAAGGGCTGGACAAGGTATGAGAACTTAGGACCGCACAATGGATATCTAGCGATGCTATGGTGTTCAGGTATCCTTGGATCAATAATGTTTTTTGCAGGCTTATTAAAGAAAATTTTTAATTCCAGGGGACTGGAAACAGATAGTAAATACCTTATACTAATTTTTATATTTGTAATAAACATGTTTGAGAGCATGTTCATCGTAAACAGATATTTTGTTGTCCTATACTTATTCTTAATTCTTGCGATGGACGAAGATAAGGAGGTAAAAGAATGATCTATGGACTGATTTTGGCTGGGGGTATAGGTAAAAGGATGGGTGATATAACAAAGCCTAAGCAATTTATGAATATTGCTGACAAGCCCATAATAATTCACACCGTTGAGAAGTTCATGCTTTTTGATGAGATGGAAGAAATAATTGTTCTTTGCCCTAAGGAATGGGTTGAGCACACCAAGAGTTTAATAAAAAAATACCTTAATGGTAGCAATAATATTACTGTCATTGAGGGAGGCATAACAAGAAATGAAACTATCATGAATGGTATTGATTATATTGACGGAAAAGGTAAGCTTGAAGATGATACGATAATAATAACTCATGATGCTGTTAGGCCATTTGTAACATATAGAATGATTAAAGAAAATATAGAAGTTGCAAAAGAATGCGGAGCTTGTGACACGGTAATAAAGGCAACTGATACAATTGTAGAAAGTAGTGATGGAAAAGTTCTATCAGATATTCCTGATAGGGAAAAGTTCTATCAAGGACAGACTCCACAGTCTTTTAATGCAAAAAAATTAAGGGAATTGTACAATGCACTTTCAGATAGAGAGAAAGAAATTTTAACCGATGCTTGCAAGATATTTGTGCTTTCCGGTGAAAAAGTCAGGATGGTTGATGGTGAAACATTTAATATAAAGATAACATATCCATATGACATAGCAGTTGCCGAGTCCCTTATGGGAGGAATCTTATAATGCTTAATACAGTATATAGACTGACAGAGCCAAGGAAGATTGAAGTTGAATTTCAAAACATAGAAATTGAAAGGGATAAGATAGCGGTAAGGCCGACACATTTAAGTATTTGCAATGCAGATCAAAGGTATTATCAGGGGAAACGGTCTGCAGAAATTTTGAACAAAAAACTTCCTATGGCACTTATCCACGAGGGTATAGGCAGGGTAATATACAGTAATGAAGAGGAATTCAAAGTAGGAGACAGGGTTATCATGATACCGAACACTCCTACCGAGTCTGATGAAATAATACATGAAAACTATCTGAGGAGCAGCAGGTTTCGTGCGAGCGGATTTGACGGATTTATGCAGGATATAATCATGATGCCTCCAAATAGACTTGTTAAAATCCCCGATGAAATAAATCCAAATGTTGCTGCTTTTAGTGAAATCATATCTGTCGGCTATCATGCAATTTCAAGATTCCTTGAATTTAGTCATAAAAGAAGAGATGTTGTCGGTATCTGGGGTGATGGTAATATGGCATTTTTGGTCGCATTACTTTTGAGATATAGGCTGCCGGAATCAAAAATTGTGGTTTTTGGTAAAAACAGGTATAAGCTTGAATATTTCTCTTTTGCAGATGAAACACATCTTATTACCGATATTCCTTGTGACTTTGCTCCGGACCACGCTTTTGAATGCGCAGGAGGAGCTGGATCTGAACCGGCAATCAACCAAATTATTGATTTTATTAATCCGGAGGGAACTATTTCCATTCTAGGCGTCAGTGAAAACAATGTTCCTATCAACACGAGAATGGTGCTTGAAAAGGGGCTAAGAATTTACGGAAGCAGTAGGAGCGGTAGAGAGGACTTTCTAAATACAGCGAAGATGTTAGAAGAACACCCTGAAATTGTAGATTATTTTACAAATATTGTATCGGAAGTTTTGGAAGTAAAAAATATTATCGATATGAAAAATGCCTTTGAGACGGACATAAGAAAATCATATGGTAAGACGATAATGCTTTGGAATGTTTAAGCAAAAAGAGTTAATTATGAAATCAAAAGTATCAATAGTTATCCCGGTTTACAATGTTGAACAATATATTGAGAAGATGCTTCTGTCCGTAGAAAGACAGGAATTTAAGGATTGGGAAGCCATTATAATAAATGACGGAAGTACGGATTCATCACAGAGAATAATAGATGATTTTGTAAGCAAGGATAGGCGTTTCAAATCTTTTATAAAGGAAAATGGTGGTGTTTCTTCCGCGAGGAATATGGGAATAGACTTAGCGAGTGGAGAATATGTTGTTTTCTATGATCCTGATGATTATATACCTAAAAACTCACTAAAGCATTTATATAATAAAGCAAAAATAAAAAACGCGGATATGGTCGTAGGAGTGATGGAAGAGATAAATCTTGGCGACCATTTAATTTATATGCATTCTCAAAAGCTTGCAAAGCAGAATATAATTAGTCCCATCGATAAACATTTCTTCGGTGCATGGTCTGTTTGCAATAAGATGTTTTCACTAAATTTTATTAGGGAAAACCACATTAAATTTGATGATTTGAGCAACGCAGAGGATGGGGTCTTCACATTTGAAATACTTAAGAATGAACCAATCATCGCTGGTTGCGATAAAATTGCATACAATTATTTAAAGAGACCATTTTGGCTAATGCCATCAGCAACGCAGAATATATCAATCAAATATTTGAACGGATTACTTGCTTCTCACGATAGGATACTTGAATCTGCAAAAATTTTAGCAAAAAAAACATTTGGAAATGATGAAAAAGATTGTGATAAGTATTTAGAAGATCTTTATATAAGATTTATAGAGGGAGAAATAATAAATGGATTCTATCGCAGGATCTGGAGGGCAGGAGAAGATGCAGATATTATTTATAAAACCATATCAGAGCGATACAATTCATATTTAACTCATATAAGTAAAACTAGTTATGAAAAACTGATTGCAAGGCATCGAGATATTAACTTGGAAGAAGGAATTAAAAGTCAGGAAGAAATAGCCTTAAATCCTTTAATTTCTGTAATTATCACATCAAATCTTGCGGGAGAAAGACTTAAAAACTTTATGGACAGCCTTTATAATCAACTATTTCCTTTTTTTGAAGTTTGTATAAATGATAAAAATTGCAAATTGCCAGATGCTATAATAAACGCTCAAAACATTCACATTTTGGATGAGGGAAATGAAGCTGAGTTTATAAAGAATGCAATAAAAAAATCCAAAGGGAAATACCTTGTTTTTGCAAAAGACCACATACTTTATTCAAAAAATACTTTGAGAAACATGGTTAATATTATGCAGGAAAGGGATGATCTTGATTTTGCCACTACCCTCATCAAATATTATGATGGTAATAGCAGGATTACAATTCCAAGAATCAATGGTCAGTACAATATGTTTAGCAAGATTTCAAGAAAAAGCCGTGTTAATTTTACCAACTCATATTTATCTAATAAGCTCTTAAGAAAGACATCAATCTCAAAGAATAATATGAAATATATTAAAATCAGGCGAGGCAGCATGATTTCACTTGAACCGCTAAATTCCAATTTATTAAGAGAAAATGCACCAAATAAAGGAGTTTTAGCAAAATCCAAATTTTATGACACAATAGATTTATTTGCCAATAAGTTAAAGAGAGTTATCACAAGAGAAGATATTGATAGAGTAAAGGGGATATTTGGTATCAAAAAATGACAATTATTATAGCTATTTCTAAAATATTCTTAAATATCATCTATGCGGTAATAAAAATTTTTCCTGTTAAAGACAAGGTTACAATATTAAGCAGGCAAGCAGACAAGCCATCCCTTGACATAAGGATGCTTTCTGATGAAATAATAAAGCAGAGCCCAGGAACATCCGTCACTATCCTCTGTAAGAAAATAAATAAGGGACTAATAAATAAAATTAAATATTTGCCCCACATATTAAAGCAGATGTGGCACATGGGGAGGTCTGGGATAATTATTACGGATTCTTACTCTATTGCAATAAGCTGTTTGAAGCAAAGACGTGGAACTAAGGTAGTTCAGATATGGCATGCACTTGGAGCATTAAAGAAATTTGGTAAGAGCATAGTGGGTAATGAAGGGGAAGGAAGAGATGCGGTTTTCGCCAAATCATTAAATATGCATGAGCATTATACCGATATTTTGGCAAGTAGTGAAAAATGCAGAAGTGCTTATGCGGAGGCTTTTGGATATAACGAAGATCGAATATTTATAGGGTCACTTCCCAGGGTGGACTGCCTAAGAAATGATGAGTATATAAGATCTTGCAAGGAAAGAATATGCCAAGAATATGAGGAACTGATAGATACAAAAGGAAGGAAAGTTATCATATATGCGCCAACCTTTAGGGCAAATAGAGATATTTCAGAAGGCATTATTTCACTTGCATCTAAAATCGACACCGATAAATATATTTTCATAATAAAAAAACATCCTCTAATGAATTTGGAAATTGAAGTTGATAATGCAATTTTTGATGAGAAATTTACAACTATTGAGATGCTTACCATATCAGATATTGTTATTTGCGATTACTCAGCGATTATATTCGAGGCAGCAATTATGGAAAAATCCTTAATTTTTTATGCATTTGACATTGAAGAATACCTAGAAAAAAGGGATTTCTATCTTGATTATGAGGCATCGATGCCTGGCCTGATTTGTAAAACACCAGACGATCTTGTGCATGCAATAGACAATAACCGTTTTTATCCTGATAAAGTTAAAAAGTTTGCATCAGATTACGTTCAAATAATGGATAATTGCACAGAGAGTCTTGCAAGACATATTTTATTGTTAGACTGAAGGTATTATGTTATAATCCCATAGTATATAAATGGAGGAAACATATGGATAATAGCAGATATAAGGACATGGCCGGGAATTTTATTCACGACATAATAGAAGAAGATTTAAAGAGTGGAAAACACAAGGAGATAATAACAAGATTTCCTCCTGAGCCGAATGGATATCTGCATATCGGACATGCTAAATCAATATGCCTTAACTTCGGTACCGCACTTAAGTATGGCGGTAAATGCAATCTGAGATATGACGATACGAATCCAACGAAGGAAGATATTGAGTATGTAAATTCTATTGAAGAGGATGTTCGCTGGCTTGGATTCCAGTGGGCTGAGCACAGATGGGCTTCGGATTACTTCGATGTGATGTATGATGCAGCAATAGAGCTGATAAAGAAAGGCAAAGCATATGTTTGCAATCTTTCACCTGAAGAGATTAGGAAGACACGAGGAACGTTGACAGAACCAGGCAAGGAAAGCCCTTACAGGAATAGAACAGTCGAGGAGAACCTTGAACTGTTTGAAAAAATGAGAAAGGGTGAATACAAAGACGGCGAAGCTGTTCTTCGTGCAAAGATCGATATGTCATCTCCAAATATGAATATGAGAGATCCGGTAATATATAGAGTTCTTCACGAAACTCATCACAATACGGGAGATAAATGGGTAATATATCCGATGTATGACTTTGCACATCCTATAGAGGATGCAATAGAAGGCATTACACACTCAATATGCACTTTGGAATTTGAAGACCACAGGCCTTTTTATGACTGGACGTTGGAGGAAGTAGGGTTTTGGAAGAATCCACCAAGGCAGATTGAGTTTGCACGGCTTAATATCACCAATATGATAATGAGCAAGAGATATCTTAGAGCTATGGTAGAAGACGGAACGGTTTCGGGATGGGATGACCCGAGGATGCCTACTATTGCAGGAATAAGAAGGCGCGGGTACACCCCTTCTGCTATAAGACAGTTTTGTGATGAAATCGGGGTAGCAAAGGCAAATTCAACAGTAGATATTGCACAGCTGGAATCATGTGTAAGAAGCGATCTTCAGAATAAATGCGAAACAAGGCACGTGGTTACGAACCCTATAAAGCTTGTTATAACCAACTGGGAAGAAGGTAGAGTTGAAAATGTTGAGGTAGAGAACAATAGGAATGTTCCGGAACTTGGAAATCGCGAAGTCCCATTCGGAAGGGAACTATGGATTGACGGAGACGACTTCATGGAAGTTCCAGCCAAGAAGTATTTCAGACTATATCCAGGTAACGAGGTTAGACTCAAGGGAGCATATTTCGTTAAGTGTACTGATGTTATAAAGAATGAAGACGGGTCGATCAAGGAGATCCACGGTATATACGATCCTGACACAAAGGGTGGCGAGTGCAAGACGAGAAAAGTCAAGGGAACGATTCATTTTGTTGAGGTAAGCACGGCAATTAAAGTTGATATTAGAGAATACTCTTATATGATGATAGAAGATGAAAACGGTGAACAGATATTCAACCCTGATTCGCTTAAGGAGACGTGGGGGTATGCAGAACCTAAGGTTTCACTGATAAAGCCGGGAGAAAGAGTTCAGTTCTTTAGAAAAGGATTTTATATTGCAGACAGCAAGCTTAGCAATGAAAGTCACCTGGTGTTTAACAGTATAGTAAGCTTGAAGAGCTCGTGGAAAAAATAAACTATGTTTGAATCTTTGCTAAATTGGATAAACAATAATTATGAAATAGTTAAACATATTACGACTCCACTTCGATGGATATTTGTAGTCTTGGCCATATATATTCTGGTCAAGGCTATTTTGTCATTATTATCAACAAGGACGACAAATGAAGTGTGGGGATATCTATATGTTGAAAACGGATACAATCTTCCAATTGCACATTGGGAAAATCTTCTTGGAAGAAGTGGATCGGCGGACCTAAAAATAGACGGAAAGTCTGTTTCGAGAAATCATGCGATAATGATGAGAAGAAAAGACGGGAATTGGATAATTAAAGATCTCGGATCAAAGAACGGTACAACAGTAAACGGTACAAAACTCATCCCGTCAAAAAAATATTTGATTAACACCGGAGATGAGATAGTCCTTGGTAACGTCAAATGTAATTTAGCTGCAATAAGCTTTGAGGAAAGCAGGAATAATGAGGAGATGAGAAGGCTTGACCGAGAGCCGATGTCACCGTGGAAGTCGCTTATTGCTGTTACAATTTTCCAACTTCTATCTATTTTCCAGCTTATGATTGGAATGAGGACTGATTTAAATCCCGCTTCAGCTCTATCCATAATAGGCTTATCTATACTTATGTGGATATATGTAATAATCTTCAAAAAAACTGGACGAAAAGGTTTTGAGATGGAGATAATAGCATTCTTCATGTCAACGATAAGCTTATTAGTGACAGCATCAGCATCACCCACAGATACATTTAGGCAATTCATCGCAATATTGATTGGAGTAGTTATGTTGATTACGATGTCAATATTTCAAAGAGATCTTGATAGAACTAGAATGGTAAGGATCGGGCTTATAATACTTTCTATAGGTCTACTGTTATTTAACCTTATATTCGGTACGGCAAAATTTGGAGCAACAAATTGGGTGTCAATAGGAGGGGTATCTGTACAGCCTTCTGAACTTGTTAAAGTCGCTTTTATACTCATAGGTGCAGGAACCCTCGAAGAACTTTTTCAAAAGAAACATCTATATCAATACATGGCCTTTTCCGTATTCTGTCTGATCTGCCTTGCAATTATGAGAGATTTTGGAACTGCTCTTATCTTTTTCTCAACATATCTCGTTGTCTCATATTTGATGAGTGGAGATTTTTCACGCCTCTTACTTACAGGAGGAGCTGCCGGATTCTTTGGGCTTATAGTTATCAGATTTATGCCATATATAGCTGACAGATTCGGTGCATGGCGTCATGTGTGGGAGCCGGAATTCGTGAATGGTATGGGATATCAGCAGACGAGAACAATGTCATATGGAGCTGGAGGAGGACTTATAGGACTTGGAGCAGGTAATGGGGGACTTAAGAATATTCCGGCAGCAAATACGGACCTCGTCTTTGGTTTTGTAATGGAAGAATGGGGATATATAATTGCAGTTTTACTGGTACTTTGTATAATAACACTCTCATTATTTGCGGTTAACTCAATTATTGCTGGGAGATCGACTTTTTATACCATAGCTGCCTGTGGCGCTGCCACTATGTTTATGGTTCAGACAATGCTTAATGTGTTTGGTTCCATCGATCTCTTTCCTCTTACAGGAGTAACCTTTCCTTTTGTATCAACCGGAGGAACAAGTATGATTGCTTCATGGGCGATGCTCGCGTATTTCAAGGGGGCAGATATGAGAAAAAATGCCAGCATTGCGGTCGACGAGGAGGTGTAATAGATGCTTAAGCTTGAAAGAAGAGCTAGAATATGCCTACTCATAGCGGCGATACTTTTCTTAGGAATTGTATTTTTTACATGGAAATACATTGTTAACGGCGGAGACTGGGCAGGATTCTATGGGAATACTCAAATATACACAAATGGAGAAATTAACCGCGGCGAAATATATGATAGACACGACAATATGCTTCTTTCGTGTACAAAGGATGGAATCAAATATAATGATGATCAGGATATAAGAAAAGGAACGGTATTTTCTGTCGGCGATACAAAGGGGAATATTTCTACAGGTGCAATTAATATGTGGAAAAGCGAACTAATAGGATATGATATCCTGAATGGGACATATGATACCACAAGAGGAGGAAAGAAACTTGTTTTAAGCATAGATGGCCCAGCTTCAAAGGTTGCCTATAACTCGCTTGCTGGAAGAGATGGATTTATTGGTGTATATAATTATAAGACCGGAGAAATTCTTACATTGGTTAATTCGCCGGCAATAGACCCTATGGAAGATATACCTTTGAATCCTGATTCACCTATATTCTTTAATACATTTTTGATGGGTAAACTTACACCTGGATCTACTTTTAAGCTTGTTACATCAGTAGCCGCAATCACAAATATGGATACAGAAGCGTTTTCGTTTAACTGCAATGGAATAAATAATTTTCATGGTGTTAATATCAGATGCACAGGTACTCATGGTAATGTAGATTTTGAAGAGGCACTTGTTAAATCATGTAACGGAGCATTTGGAGAGATTGCAAGAACAGTCGGTGCGAAAAATCTAAAGGCCACTACCAAAGACGTAGGTCTTATGTCCGAGATAGATGTAGACGGGATTAAATCTGAAAAAGGCAGTTTTGAATTTCCTAATAATGATGATATAGCACTCAGCTGGGCAGGCATCGGACAGCATAAAGATCTGGTAAATCCATGCTCTATGATGGTTTTCATGGGAGCCTTAGCAAATGGAGGAAAAGCAGTTAAACCCACTATGATTAGTAGGACAAACTTTATTAACAAAAATAAAGGCGGTAAGATATTAGGAAACTATGTATCTGAAGACATTGCAGAAAAGATAAAAAGCATGATGAAAAGTACAGTTGAGGATAATTATGGTAGCTCAAGATTCCCGGGACTTGATATATATGCAAAATCCGGAACGGCAGAGACTGGGAACGGTAGATCAGACTCATGGTTTGTAGGATTCCTAGGAGATGAAGCCCATCCATATGCCTTCGTTACATGGGTAAAAGGAGGAGGAACAGGATTCATAACAGCAGGAAGTGTTGCTAATGACACACTGAATGCACTTATTTCAAATAATTAAGATTATGATTAAAAAAATACCCTTACCGAATGATAAGAAATCGGTAAGGGTATTTTATATGCATTTCTTATAACTATATTTGATTTGATGGATTCATTTCATCTAGAAAAACAGCACCAAATAGTCTTTTCTTTCTAATGAAGAACAGAACCAAGAGAGTTAGCACTATTCCTATTGGCAACGAAATCCATGCATTTCTTGTGAATCCTGCTATCACGTATGTTATGAAGGACACTGTCATTACCGTCAAAGCGTAAGGGAACTGCGATTCAACGTGACTCAGATGATTGCATCCTGCACCTGCTGAAGACATGATTGTTGTATCTGATATAGGTGAACAGTGGTCTCCTGCAACACCTCCTGCCATGCAAGCAGAAATTACAATTATCATCAGGTCAGGCCTATTTGCCGTAATAGCAAGAGCAATAGGAATCAAGATTCCAAATGTTCCCCATGATGTACCCGATGCAATACCAAGCCCACAAGCAATTAAGAAGAGAATTGCAGGTAGGAATGATATAAATCCGTCTCCTAGATTATCCACGAGACCTGCAACGTATTTAGCAAGGCCTAGTTGGTCAGTCATAGCTTTTAGCGACCATGCAAAAGTTAGAACTAGTATAGGTGCTACCATTGACTGAAAACCTTCAGGAACACATTTCATTACAGATTCAAAAGACAATATTCTTCTCAGTACATAGTATAAGATTGAAACAATAAGTGCAAATATTGATCCCATTGAAAGGCTTGCTGCAGCATCGCAATTTGCAAAAGCTGATGCAAAAGGTGTGCCACTGAAGAATCCACCAGTATAAATCATTCCAACAACACATGAGATTATCAATATTATTACAGGGAAGATAAGGTCAATTACCCTGCCATTTGGATTTACTTCATTCTTGCTCAACTCAGCATTTTCAGAATTAATATCTTTTACTGTAAATAAATCATCATTTTCCACAGCATTTCTTTCATACATCGCCATTTTGCCGTAATCGAATTGCATTAATGTGATTGAAACCATCATCACGATTGTAAGGAGTGCGTAAAAATTATAAGGTATAGCCTTTATAAATATAGTTAATCCATTCTGCCCTTTAACAAATCCACTTACTGCGGCAGCCCATGAAGATATTGGAGCTAGAATACATATCGGAGCGGCAGTGGAATCAATCAAATATGCAAGCTTTGCTCTAGAGACCTTATGAGTATCAGTTAAAGGTTTCATTACGCTTCCAACCGTAAGACAGTTAAAATAGTCATCTACAAATATAAGTATTCCAAGCCCAATCGTGCTAATCTTAGCACCTCGCCTTGATTTAATCTTTGTTGAAGCCCATCTGCCGAAAGCCATAGAGCCACCGGACTTATTCATCATTGAAACCAGCATTCCCAGAACAACAAGGAATACGAGTATTCCAACATTGTAGGAATCAGATATTGATGCGATAATTCCGTCATTAACAACTTTCTTTATGATTCCAGGAAAATTTGGACCTGCATAAAGACAAGCACCTGTAAGTACACCTAGGAATAGCGAGCTATATACTTCTTTTGTAATCAGTGCAAGTGCAATTGCTACGATAGGAGGGAGTATCGACCATCCTGTCGCATAGAGTGCAGGCTTTGTCTCTGCTAAAGAAAGAGTTGCTGCTGATAAAATTAATAGTATTGCAAGACCGAAAATATACAACATCCTGCTTGATCTGGTGCGAATCATATTAATCAACCTCCATTTTTATAATATGAAAAAAGTAAAAGAAAAACCATGAATAACGTCTGAAACGTATCCATGGCATGCAATTCAATTAATTAGATCATGACCATTGATAGCGCTCCACATAAGTTGTGACAGTACGCAGCATCTTATTACCACGTCCCAGAATAAATATCGGGAAATATTTACTCTTCGGCGGTCTCCCCTTTCGCAATCACTTCCTTCCCGGAATTTCATAATTGTTACTCTTGAATACCGCAACCTCTATCGTGTCAGTTATTATTCAAATGGTTACGACACATTAAACAATAAAATTTGTTGTTTGTCAATACAAAAAAATATAAATATTTATATTTTTTTGTAAAAATGCTCAAACAGACATGAAATAAAATACTAATTAAACAATCTAAAAGCATTCAAAATACTATGTTAAAGAGACCTAACCATCGAAATAATCTTTGTTGACTAATATCACTGAGAGATGTATAATACTCGGAGTTAAAAACACAAGTTGTATTACTTGATTTTAAGGAGGTAAATAGATGAAAGTAATTATGTCGGGTAATGAAGCTATTGCTCGCGGTGCATACGAAGCCGGAGTTAGATTTGCTTCAGCATATCCGGGAACACCGAGTACCGAAATTCTCGAGAATATGCCTCAGTACAGAGATGAAGGTGTTTATTCAGAGTGGGCACCTAATGAAAAAGTAGCTGTTGAGGCAGCAATCGGAGCATCTGTTGCAGGCGTAAGGGCAATGTCTGCAATGAAGCACGTAGGTCTTAACGTAGCTGCAGACCCTGTGTTCACAGTTGCATATACCGGAGTAACCGGCGGTCTCGTAATAATTGTTGCAGATGATCCGGGACTACATAGCTCACAGAATGAGCAAGATAACAGGAACACTGCCAAGTCTGCAAGATTACTTATGATTGAGCCATCTTCAAGCCAGGAAGCAAAAGATTATATGAAGATCGCATTTGATCTTTCTGAAAAATTCGATACACCTGTATTGTTCCACGTGACTACAAGAGTATGTCACTCTAAGGGTGTCGTAGAGCTTGGAGAAAGAGTTGTTAAAGAGACAATTCCTTACAAGCCTAATATTAAGAAGTATGTTGCTACACCTGCTAATGCTACAGTTCTTAGAGCAAAGCTTCAGGACAGAGTTGAAGCTATGGAAGAATATGCAAATACTATCGATATCAACCAGCCTGAATGGCATGACAAGAAGATTGGTGTTGTAACATCAGGTATTTCATATCAGTATGTCAAGGAGACATTCGGAGATAAGGCATCATATCTTAAGCTAGGAATGACATTCCCATTCCCTGCAAAGCTTGTTAAGGATTTCTGCTCAAAGGTAGATAAGGTATATGTTGTAGAGGAAATGGATCCATATCTCGAAGAGTATATGAAGCAGAACGGGATCGAGTGCATAGGTAAAGACCTCATTCCTAGATATTATGAGCTGAATACAGATATCGTTAGAGCATCTCTTCTCGGAGAGAAAACAGATACTTATGATTCAGATGTAAAAGCTGTAGTAAGACCTCCTGTACTCTGTGCAGGTTGCCCTCACAGAGGACTTTTCTATGTTCTTTCAAAGATGAAGAACATTATGATTACAGGAGACATCGGTTGCTACACACTTGGATCTGCAGCACCTCTTAACGCACTTCAGACATGTTTCTGCATGGGAGGAAGTATATCAACAGGACATGGTGCTTCAATTGCACTCAGAGAGTTCGGCGATAAGGATCTGAAGGTAGTATCAGTAATCGGAGACTCTACATTCTTCCATACAGGAATTAACAGCTTGGAGGACCTTGCGTATAATAAGGGAAGCAGTACTGCAATCATACTTGATAATAGAATTACAGGTATGACAGGTCATCAACAGAACCCTGGAACAGGATTTACACTGATGGGAGATGAAGCATCAGAAATTGATATCCCTGCAGTATGTAAGGCAATCGGAATTAAAGAAGAGAACATCTGGATTGTTAACCCTAATAAGCTAGAGGAGACAAAGGAAGCAGTTACAGCTGCAATTGAAAAGGATGAGCCTACAGTAGTAATAACAAGATGGCCATGTGCTTTGAAGAAATTCAGCCAGCAGGATTTGGATGAATTTACATCTTCAGGATTGATGACAAGACAGTGTGAGATTGATCAAGATAAGTGCAGAAATTGTAAGATGTGCGTAAAGACAGGTTGTCCAGCTCTTATTTCAACAGAAGATCAGGTTGTTATAGACAAAAACAATTGCGTAGGATGTACAGTCTGCAAACAGGTATGTCCATTTGGAGCTATTCAGGAGGTGCCAAGATAATGAGTGATGTAAAAAATATTCTACTCGTAGGAGTAGGTGGACAAGGTACAATTCTTGCAAGTAAGATCCTGACGAGCGGTCTTATGGAAGCAGGATACGACGTAAAGATGAGTGAGATTCATGGAATGTCACAGCGTGGAGGTAATGTATCAACACAGGTAAGATACGGTAAAGAAGTTAAATCACCTATAGTAGGAAAAGGTTCTGCTGATGTAATCGTAGCATTCGAAAGAATGGAAGCATTGAGATGGCTTGACCACCTTAAGATTGGCGGAAAGATGGTAGTTAACGATTTTGCAATTCAGCCTGCACCTGTTAATCTTGGAGCTGCAAAATATCCAGCTGATATAATTGAGCTCCTAAAGAGCAAGTCTGATGTTGTAACTCTTAAGGCAGGTGAGATTGCTGCTGAACTTGGCAATCCTAAGGCTATGAACATTGTTCTTCTCGGTGCTCTCGTTAAAGCAATCGGTGGACTTGATGATGTAGACTGGGATAAGCATATTGCAGCAAATGTTAAACCTAAGTTCAAAGAGCTTAATATTGAAGCCTTCAAGAGAGGATATGATTTAGCATAATTTAAGCATTTACGTAACATTAATAAAGTAATATACTAGCGCCATTGCATTTAGCAGTGGCGTTTTGTATTGCAGCTACCCCATAAATATTGAAAGAATTAAAAAAAAATGATATTATTACAGAGAATTTTTCGGAGGTACAATTATTGATGAGAATATTAATGCTTATTGCAAGCCTACTAATGGTGGGAACAGGAACATTCTGCATTGCAAACGCAAACCTTTCATTTTTATCTGTAGCAATAGTTGTAGGCATTGCCTTACTTGTGATGGGGATAGCTGAATTTTTAGTGGGCATGACTTGCAAAATAAATGCACATGAACGTGTTAGATCCTCTATTATAGTAAACGCATTGCTTGCTTTTATATTGGGAATTGTATTTTCTTCAGGACAGATAAATGAAGAACAAAGCGTTATTTCACTTTTTGCACTATGGACTACTATGAACGGGTTCAGTTCTATATCTTTGACAAGAATGAACTACAAAATAAATACAACAGTTGAAAATGTATCTCAACTACTCGGCATACTTACAGCACTAATAGGTATTTATTCATTTTTTAACTCATCATTATTAAACATAAGTGTATTAATATTGGTTGGATTAAGTATGATGTTGATAGGGCTTGATTGTTTCAAACTTTCGCTTCAGATTGAGTATAGAAAGTCAGAACTCATTAGCAGTGCAGAAGAAAAATTAGAAGAAGCAAAGATCGACGAAAAAGAAGCAATGGAAAAGGCTAAAAATGCTATCAAGGATTCAAAGGAAGCAAAAAATAGAATTGCAAAATACACTATGGAGATTGCAAAGGAAGAAGCACTTAAAAATAAATTGACAAAATCGAGAAGAAAGGGAAATAAAGGCTAAAAGAGCATTAATTAAAAAAAATATAGAAAAAAGCAAAAAAGTAATTGACAAGGGGAACAAAAGAGGCTATACTATATAAGCTGCCACTAAGGCAGGGAGCTTCTAATGTTCCCTAAATAAGTGGTAGAGAACCATGAAAACAACATAGTATAGAACCTAGTCAATGAAAATGAAGAGAGATCTTCAAAGGAATTGATTAAGACAAAG